>NZ_CP081966.1:5057500-5357500 GCF_019823065.1 Pseudomonas mosselii | reverse complement strand
GAGCCTGTGCGTAGAGTGCCTGCTCATGCCAAGGAGCCCCACATGCGTGCGTTCATTCCCCTCCTGTTGGCGGTAAGCCTGCCGCTTTCCGCTGCGCCGCTGCACAGCCAGTTCCTCCCGCCCGACGACCTCTCCCTGCGCCAGGAGGCTCCGACCAGCCAGCAACTGCTGCAGGTCACCGACTACAGCGTGGTGGTGGGCACCCAGCGCCAGTCCGACCAGCAACCGATTCCGATTACTTCGTCCTTGCAGATGCGCCTGAAGGGCAAGCCGTTGAGCAAGGGTTCTACCATCGCTCAGGTGTTGCTCAACTTCGATGGCGAAGGCGGCAAGAGCTTGAAAAAGCCGGCCTATGACGACAAGAGCCGGACCCTGACCCTCAACTACCCGATGGCCGACTACCGGGTGATCATGGACTTGCTGCGCAACGAAACCCTGTACGTGCAGTTCCTCACCTACGCCAATGGCCACATCTGGGCCGACCTGCACACCGGTACCGTACGTACGCGTTGAGGGCCGCAGGTTTCGGGGGGTAAACTGCCGGCCTTCGAAAATGTCCGTGATGGTCCAGTTGGAGTCGGCGATGCGTAAAGACAAGAAACAAGTGATTGGTGACGAGATCAGCGACGAGTACATCAAGACGTTCCTGCAGTTCGAGCCGGCCGATGGCCTTACCTCGCCGTCGCATCACAAGCTGATCAAGGGTTATCGTGGCCTGCGCATCGATGATTTCGAGCGTTATGTGGGCTTCTTCGTCGCGGCTGGTTATGACCTGGACGGCAAGGACGAGCACGGCAAGACCTTCGTCGAGGTGATCGCCGACCAGCGCAATGCGCCGGAGTACATCGAGATCATCGATAACGCCCGGGGCTGATAGAGGTCCAGGCACAAAAAAACGCCCCGAGGGGCGTTTTTTCGTTTTGGCCGGATCAGGCGTAATGCTTGGCCGGGCTGCTTTCCACCAGTTCCAGTGCCTCGTCGTTGTCGGCGCTGATCTTGTGGTACAGGGCGGCATCGCTGGCCAGGAGCTTCTCGCGGGCCGGGAAGATTTCCTTGAGCTTGGCGGCCCAGGCACCCTTGGCCTGCTCAGGGAAACAGCGCTCAATCAGCTCTAGCATGATCGACACGGTCACCGAGGCGCCTGGGGATGCGCCAAGCAGCGCCGCCAGGCTGCCGTCCTGGGCCGAGACCAGCTCGGTGCCGAACTGCAGGATGCCGCCTTTCTTCGGATCCTTCTTGATGATCTGCACGCGCTGGCCGGCCACTTCCAGACGCCAGTCCTCGGCCTTGGCCTCGGGATAGAAGCGGCGCAGCGATTCCAGGCGTTGCTCCATCGACTGCATCACTTCGCTCACCAGGTACTTGGTCAGGTCCATGTTGTCGCGGGCCACCGCCAGCATCGGGCCGATGTTGCCCATGCGCACCGACAGTGGCAGGTCCATGAGCGAACCGTGCTTGAGGAACTTGGTGGTGAAGCCGGCGTATGGGCCGAACAGCAGCGATTTCTTGCCATCGACCACGCGGGTGTCCAGGTGCGGAACCGACATCGGCGGGGCGCCTACTGCGGCCTGGCTGTAGACCTTGGCCTGGTGCTGTTTGACGATTTCCGGGTTGTCGCAGCGCAGCCACTGGCCGCTGACCGGGAAGCCACCGAAACCTTTGCTCTCCGGGATGCCGGACATCTGCAGCAACGGCAGGGCCGCGCCGCCGGCGCCGAGGAAGACGAAACGGGCGTCGACTTCGCGGCTGCCGCCGCTGTTGACGTCCTTGATGCTCACGGTCCAGCCGCTGCCGTTGCGACGCAGGCCGACGACCTTCTTGCTGTACTTGACCTGGGCGTCCGGGCTGTTGCCCAGTTGCTTGAGCAGCTTGTTGGTCAGGGCGCCGAAGTTGACGTCGGTACCCTTCATCACGCGGGTCGCGGCGATGCGTTGGTCCGCCGGGCGGCCCGGCATCATCAGCGGCATCCAATCGTTCATCACGGCCTTGTCTTCGGTGTACTCCATCTCCGAGAAGGCGTGGTGCTGCTTGAGCAGCTCGAAACGCTTCTTGAGGAAGTCGATACCCTTGTCACCCTCGACGTAGCTCAGGTGCGGAACCGGGTTGATGAAAGCACGTGGCGAGCCGAAGTTGCCTTTCCTGCTCAGGTATGCCCAGAACTGGCGCGAAACCTCGAACTGGGTGTTGATGTGCACGGCTTTCTTGATGTCGATGCTGCCATCGGCAGCCTGCGGGGTGTAATTCAGCTCGCACAGTCCGGCATGGCCGGTACCGGCGTTGTTCCAAGGGTTGGAGCTTTCCGCGGCCCCGGAGTCCATCGCCTCGATGACCTCAAGCTTCAGGGTCGGGTCGAGCTCCTTGAGCAGTACGGCCAGGGTGGCACTCATGATGCCCGCGCCTACCAGTACCACATCAACCGATTCGTTCTGCGCCATTAACGCGTCTCCACAATCTACAGCACCTAATTGACAGCATAGGATCCCTGGGGTGGCCAGGATCGCCATGTCCGACTCTTCGCAGTTCTTGCAACTTCCGCGGACACCGCCAATCAGTCTTGGGTGTTCGGCTATTGAACGCCCTTTGCCACGGGTGCGGCAATTCGACTTATGGTCAAGTGCTCCGTCGTGCGTTATGGACCGGCCTCAGAGGCTCATCGGGGATGAGCGTTTTTGCCGTCTGTTCAGGGCTGTTCGGGACACATCTGCCGCTCTTGCACATGCCAGACTGTTCATTTGCTCGCCACACTCTCGTGAAGTTGTGAAAAACCGTTTTTTCACGCTCTTTTGGAGTCGTGAACCTCAAAAGTGGACTGCGCGATGGCAACCCGCAGGTTCATGCGAAGCAGAAGGCCGGAAACAGCAGGCACGACAGCCAATGCAAGACCTGAGTGGAAGGCTCTCTGTGGGCGAAGCGTCGAGGGTGCCGGGGTCAAGCGGCGAATGCGGGGCCCGATCAGGAGACGTCCTTATAATCGGGGGGAGATTATAACGATGTCGCGGGCGGAAAGGGCGTACTTGTTGGGTTTTTATTGCAGCGTTTGTCAGGCCGACAGGGTGCGTTGCTGCCAACGCTGCGTTGCATGGGCGCAAACCCGGGCGTTGGCTGGCAGCGGACGGCCGAGCCAGGCCAGTTGCGCCTCGTTCACCTGCACCCAGCCGCCGTTGCCCGGTGGCGTGGCACAGTGCTTGAAGCCGAGGCAGATGCCGTCGCTGTCGAGGCGGGCGTAGGTGGCGTGGCGCGGGCGGTGGAAGAGCAGGGTCCAGAGCGAGGCCATGGCGGTCAGTCCTGTGTGTGAGGGCTGGCGCCAGAGTAACCGGGGGGCATGAAACGATTGTGACACAGGGGCAGTTGCTGTTTGTGGCTTGCCGCTGGGTATACTGTGGGCCTTTGCCGCTTTTTCTGGAGAAACGCGCATGTTGCAACGTCTGTTGGTCGGTTTGTTCGCGGTGGCCAGCCTGAGCCTGGCCGGTTGTGCCCACAGCCCGCAGCAACTCAGCCCGCAACCCAAGCTTACCCAGCAACTGGCCCCGGTCGGCCACGGCCAGCCGGTGGTGGTCAAGGTCGTCGACGGGCGCGCCTCGCAGTCGCTCGGCACTCGTGGTGGCATGTACCCCGAGACCAGCACCATCACCGTCAATGGCAACGATGTCGTGCCCAAGCTGCAGGCCCAGGCCGAGGCGGCGGTGCGCCTGCTCGGTTTCACCCCGACGCCCAACGCCTACAACGCGCCGCAGTTGACTGTGACCCTGGCCGAGCTCAAGTACCAGTCGCCCAAGGACAAAATGTACGTGACCGAGGCGACCATCGGCGCCACCTTCCGTGCCGACGTGTCCAACGCCAACCGTCGTTACAGCGGCCGCTACGGTGCTTCGCTGGACCAGCGCTTCGGCATGGCGCCGAACCAGGAAACCAACACCAAGCTGGTGAGCGATGTGCTCAGCGATGCCCTGACCCGTCTGTTCAAGGACCCGACCGTCGGCCAGGTGCTGGGCGAGTAAGGCTTCTGTAAAGAACAAAACCCGCCGCCCGGTCATCCAGGCGGCGGGTTTTTTATTATCTTCGCGTACGTATTCGCGGCTCAGGCAGCCTGTACATTGAAGTCCAGCAGGCTGATCCCGGTATATGGGTCGACCTCAGGCAGGTCCTGATGGGCATGCCCGCCCAGCGCGCAATACACCAGCCACTGGCGGTCCTGGACATTGATGGCGAAACCGTCGATCAGCGCCTGCTGCTCGTCGCTCTGGGCGACAAGGTAGAGGCGGTCCTGGTTCTCGGCGTGCAGCATGACAAGCTCCGGTTCGGTAGAGGCCGACAGGGTGGCCTGCCCTCATGACGAGCGTGTGACAGATGAAATTAAATGACAGCTGGTCGTAAAGTAGCGGCACCGATCCCGGGCTTGAGTAGAATGCCGGGCTTTGCCGTACGTGATGCCGAGGTCGCGCAATGTCGTTGCAAATGCTCTGGGGCTTCCTGGCCGCCCATCCGGCCAAGCTGATCAACCTGCTGGCCCTGCTCATTACCTGCCCTGGCGGGCTGCTGCTGCACAGCGCCCGGCGTCGCGAGGCGCTGAGCCGGGAGCGTCTGGCGGTGGATGAAGGCGTGGTTGAAGGCCTCGAGCAGCGGGTGCCGCGCTATTACTACATCCTGGGCTTCTGCTGCCTGGCGATGGCCTTGCTGCTGTCCTGGTTCAGTACCTGGATCTGATTTGTCGGAGCGGGCACGCCCGCTTCGACAAAGCGTTTTGTCAGGCCGATGCCGGCTGACGCTTCACCTGATACTGGTTACGTACCGGCGTCGCATACTGCTGTACCAGGTACGGCTGATGCTCTACGGGGCATGCGTCCAGCCGACGCTGCCATTCTTCCTTCGCCTTGGCCAGTTCGTCGGCCGGGAAGATTTTTTCCGCGCTCGGCACCTCGAGCGTCGCGTCCTTCTGCGCCCACATCGCATAGGCCAGGTAGTGCACCGGGAACAGCCGGTAGCCGCCGAGGATCTGCCGGTCGATGGCCTGGGCCAGTTGCTTGGTGTCCTCGTGATAGTCGCTCACCGGTGGGGCGAAGTTGATGTGTACCCGACCTTTGTAGCCGGTGATGCCCTGGGCGATGCTGTTGTCGTCCTCGCCCGGCGCCTTGGTGTAGCTGCCGGTGGTGGCGCGGATGTACAGCTCGCGGGCCTTGGCCTGGTCGCAGGGGTCGTATTCGTAGCTGATCGACACCGGGATCAGGTTCAGGCCCTGGATCACCGCGCCGAACGGCTCGTCCTTGCGGCTCATGTGGAACATCTTGAGGATCGCCGAATCGGTACGGTCGTCACCGTCCTTGGCGCGGCCTTCGGCCTGGGCGATCCAGATCGACACGCAATCGTTGCGGATCGAGTGGTTGATGTAGGCCGAGAGCAACTGATAGGCGGCCAGCTTCTCGCGGCGGCCACTGATCGAGCGGTGCACGATGAAGCTCTTGTTCAGGCGCATCATGTCGCTGACGAATGGCTTTTGCAGCAGGTTGTCGCCGATGGCGATGCGCGGCGTCGGCAGGCCGGCGTGGTACACCGCGTAGTTGACGAAGGCCGGGTCCATGACGATGTCGCGGTGGTTGGCCAGGAACAGGTAGGCGGTACCCGACTTGAGCTGTTCGACGCCGGTGTAGGTGACGCCATCGGTGGCGCGGTCGATGGTGCGGTCGACGTAGTACTCGACCTTGTCCTGCAGCGTGGACACGCAGCTTACGCCGGCGAATTCCTTGCGCAGGCGCCGGGCGATCAGCGGTTTGAGCAGCCAGCCGAAGGCGCCCGCGGCGCGCGGGAAGCGGAAGTGGGTGAGGATATCGAGGAATGCCGGGTCGCTGAGCAGGCGTGCCAGAACGGCAGGGACCTCAGCGTCGTCGTACGGTCGGATGGCATCGAATTCGCCCATCATGCTCTCTTGTTGGAAACGGCTAGGGTAATTAGGTAGGGGCGGGCTCCGAAAAACGGCTCGGACGCACACTGACCCTGTAAACAGACCGGCAATTATACGCACAAGTCACTCCGGAGGCCGCGATGCTGGAAACTGCGATCTACGATTGCCCTTATTGTGGCGAAGAAGTCGAAACCACGGTGGACCTGTCCGGCGGCGACCAGGAATACATTGAGGACTGCCAGGTGTGCTGCAAGCCTATCCGCTTCGTGCTGCAGGTGCATGGCGAGGAGTGGATGCTCGATGTCTATGGCGAGAACGATTGATGCAACGGATCTATGACCCGGAAAGCCTATTGGAGGCGCAGATGCTGGTGGGCATGCTGGCCAGCGAGGGCATCGACGTGCACTTGGTCGGGCGCGACCTGATGGGCGCCGTGGGCGAGTTGCCGATGCACGGTTTGCTGGGGCTGGCGGTACCGGACGAGCAGGCCGGGTACGCACGGCAGTTGATCGATGCGTACAATGCCGCCCAGCCGCTTGCCGGCGACGAACCGGAGAGTTATCCCGGAACCCTGATCTGCTAGGTTTTGATTTCGCCCATGTGTGGACGCTACGCCCTGTTTCGCTGGTCCCAGAGCTTCGCCGGCTTGCCGGGCTTCCCTGCGGGCCAGCAGGCTCAATGGAACATTTCGCCCGGTGCCACGGTGCTGATCCAGCGCCAGCTCGACGGCCAGCTGCAACTGGCCGGTGCGCGCTGGGGACTGACTCCGGCCTGGCTCACCGACCTGTCCCGCACCCCGGCCCAGGCCCGTGCCGAGACCCTCGCCGAGCAGCCGATGTTTCGCGAGCCGTTGCGTAAGCGGCGCTGCCTGATGCCGGCCAACGGCTTCTACGAATGGCGAGGCACGGCGCGCAAGCGTCCGTACTGGGTAACGCCGGGGGAGGGGGCGTCGCTGTTCTTCGCCGCGCTGTGGGAGGTTTACCCGGTGCAGGAGCAGGCATGGCTGAGTTGCGCGGTGGTGACGCAAGCGGCGATGAACCAGCGCCGACCGCTGATCCTGGACGAGGCCGAGCAGGCGCTGTGGCTGGACCCCGAAACACCGATGGCGAGGCTGCACGAGTTGCTGGCCAAGCCGCCAACGGTGTTGCGTGAGCGGGCGCTGGCGAATTTCGTCAACGATCCGAAGCTCAATGGGCCGGAGTGCCTGACTCCGGCCTAGGTGGCGGCGCGCCCGGGGATCAAACCCTGAACTGATTGATCAACCGCCGCTGCTGCTCGGCCAGCTTGGTCAGCTCGGCGCTGGCCTGGCTCGACTCATCGGCGCCACCTGCCACTTCGCCGGCCACCTGGCCGATGTTGATCACATTGCGGTTGATGTCCTCGGCCACGGCGCTCTGTTCCTCGGCGGCGCTGGCGATCTGCGTGTTCATGTCGTTGATCACCGAAACCGCCTGGGTGATGCTGGCCAGAGACTCGGCCGCGCGGCTGGCCTGCTGCACACTGATGTCGGTCTTGCCCTGGCTGTCTTCCATCACCTTGACCACTTCGCGGGTGCCCAGCTGCAGTTGCTGGATCATCTGCTGGATTTCCTGGGTGGCCTGCTGGGTCTTCTGCGCCAGGTTGCGCACCTCGTCGGCGACTACCGCGAAACCGCGGCCCTGCTCGCCGGCCCGGGCCGCCTCGATGGCGGCGTTGAGCGCCAGCAGGTTGGTCTGCTCGGCGATGGCGCGGATGGTCACCAGGATGGCGTTGATGTTCTCGCTGTCGCGGGCCAGGTCCTGGACCACGGTCACGGCGCGACCGATCTCGGTGGCCAGCTCGCTGATCGAGTGCGAGGTATCGCGGACGATGTCCAGGCCCTGGTTGGCGGCGCGGTCAGCTTCACTGGCGGCCTGTGCCGCCTGCGTGGCATTGCGCGCCACGTCCTGGGCAGTGGCGGTCATTTCGTGCACGGCGGTGGCCACCTGGTCGATCTCGGCCATCTGTTTGTGCACGCCCTGGTTGGTGCGGATGGCAATGTCGGCGGTGTGTTCCGACGAGTCGCTGACTTTCTGTACCGAACTGACCACCTGGCTGATCATCGCCTGCAACTTGGCCAGGAAAGTGTTGAAGCCCTTGGCGATGGCGCCCAGTTCGTCGGCCCGGTCGCTTTGCAGGCGCCGGGTCAGGTCGCCTTCGCCCTGGGCGATGTCGTCGAGCATGCTCACCATCTGCTTGAGCGGGCGGGCAATGCCCAGGGCCAGCAGCCAGATCACCAGCAGGCCGAGCGCGGCGATGCCCAGGCCGACCACGGTCATACCGGCGATATCGGTACGGCGCTGTTCGGCCAGGTCCTGCTGCAGGCGGTTGACGTCGGCCATGACCGTGCTCAGCGGCAGCTCCAGCAGCAAAGTCCAGCGTGCGTCGGTGCCGGCGATCTTGAATGGCAGGTACAGCTCGATGCGGTCCTTGGTGGCGTCCACTTCATAGTGCAGCGCCTCGCCGCTCAGGTTATTGAGGGTGTTGGCTTCGTCGCTGTCCAGCACGTCGCCGGCCTTTTCACCGAACTTGGCCGGATCGCGGGTGTAGGCCACCAGGCGCCCGTTGCTGGAGACCAGCGCCAGTTCACCGGCACCTTCATAGAGCTGGCGGTCGGCGGCATTGAGCAGGTCCTGGATGAAGTTCACCGACAGGTCGGCGCCGGCCATGCCCTGGAACTGGCCGTCGATCATGATCGGCTCGACGAAAGAGGCGAGCATGACCATCTTGTCGCCCACTTTATAGGGCGCGGGATCGATCACGCAGGCCTTTTTCGACTCCTTGGGGCACAGGTAGTACTCGCTGGCGCGCACGCCGGTGGCGAGCACCGTGCGGTCGTCGACATCGGCCAGCTTGTCCTGGCCGAGGCTACCGTCGCCATTGCGGAACCACCAGGGCAGGAAGCGCCCGCTGGCGCTGTCGATACCCACCAGGTGGCTGCCGACGTAGCGGCCATCGGCATGGTCGAGGGCGTTCGGCTCCCAGCCCAGGTAGGCGCCCAGCACGCTCGGGTTGACCTCCACGGTGCGCTTGAGCTGGTTGATCAGGTGTTCGCGATCGACGCGCATCAGTGGCTGGCCGTCGGCGCCCTGCATGCCGAGCATGGCATTGCCGGTGGCCAGGCCGCGGGCGATCGCCAGGGGCGCTTCCAGGCCGCGCTGGATCTCGCTGACCTGGGTGCGGGCCAGGGCCGAGAGGCGTTGTTCGATGACCGTCTCGAACTGCTGCTGCGTGCGCTGTTGTACCAGCGTCTGGGTCCGCTGCCCCGAATACACGGCGTACAGCACCAGGGCCGCGACAATGCTCAGCACGATGGCACCGGCCAGGGCGGCCACGGAAAACTGGATCGACTTGAACTTCATGGCAAAGCTCCGCGCGCAAGGAGGTCGTTACCGAGTGTTATCGGCGGGCTAATACCAAAGCATGAGGGGATTGTCAGAAATCTTACCTGTGGCTCTGGCAGGCGCGGACGTCTGGGCCTAGGATACGCGGCACGTAAATAGGGAGTGTTTTCATGCGTAAGTCATTCGTTGTCAGCATGCTGACGGCCAGCGTCCTGCTCGGCGGTTGCCAGGCGGTCAATACCACCAGTGGCGGTGCCGTGGGCGTCCAGCGCCAGCAGTACATGTTCAGCATGCTCTCGACCGATGAGGTCAACCAGATGTACGCCCAGTCCTACCAGCAGACCCTCGGCGAGGCGTCGAGCAAGGGCGTGCTGGACAAAACAAGCAATGATGCCAAGCGCGTGCAGGCCATTGCCAAGCGCCTGATTGCCCAGGCACCACAGTTTCGGCCGGATGCCGCGCAGTGGAATTGGGAAGTCAACGTGATCAAGAGCGACGAGCTCAACGCCAACTGCGGCCCGGGCGGCAAGATCATCGTCTACACCGGCCTGATCGACCAGCTCAAGCTGACAGACGCCGAGATTGCCGCGGTGGTGGGCCACGAGATCGCCCACGCCTTGCGCGAGCACAGCCGTGAAGCGATGTCCAAGGCCTATGGCGTGGAAATGGCCCGCCAGGGCGCCGGCGCGATCTTCGGCCTGGGCCAGGACAGCATGGCCATGGCCGATACCGTGGTGAACTACGCCATGACCCTGCCCAACAGCCGGGCCAACGAGAACGAAGCCGACCTGATCGGCCTCGAACTGTCGGCCCGCGCCGGCTACGACCCGAACGCCGCGATCACCTTGTGGAACAAGATGAGCAAGGCGTCCGAGGGGGCGCCGCCGGAGTTCATGAGCACCCACCCGGCGTCGAGCAGCCGGATCGCTTCGCTGCAGGCGGCGATTCCGAAGGTGATGCCGTTGTATCAAGCGGCCAAGCAGTAAGCCGCCGGGGTTGCATGCAAAACGTGGGAGCGGCGCACCGCCGCTCCCACGAGGGGTAAAGTCCCCTGCGCGATCAGCCAATCCAGCCACTGGTCTTCATCGCCGAATACACCGCGACGATGGCCAGCACGATGAACGCGGTCGCCGCCAGGCGACGGATCAGCGTCAGCGGCAGTTTCTCCGCCGCGAAGTTACCCGCCAGGACCACCGGGACGTTGGCAATCAGCATGCCCAGGGTGGTGCCGATGATGACCATGATCAGGTGCGGATACTGGGCGGCCAGCATCACCGTGGCCACCTGGGTCTTGTCGCCGATCTCGGCGAGGAAGAAGGCGATCAGCGTGGTGACGAACGGCCCGAAGCGGCGCGCGTTGCTGGTTTCGTCATCGTCCATCTTGTCCGGTACCAGTGTCCACAGCGCGGTGGCGGTGAAGCTCGCGGCAAGAATCCAGTGCAGCACCGACTCGGTGAAAAAACTGCTGACCCAGGCGCCCACGGCGCCGGCGGCGGCATGGTTGGCCAGGGTCGCGGCGATGATCCCGGCGATGATCGGCCAGGGCTTGCGAAAGCGTGCGGCGAGGATGAGCGCGAGCAATTGCGTCTTGTCGCCGATTTCGGCGAGGGCAACGATGGCGGTGGGGACGAGCAACGATTCCAGCATCAGGATTCCTACGGGGGCGGGTCGACACGGCTATGACACGTACAGCCTCCCCGCCCCGGGTAAGGTGTGCGTGTCATAGGTCTTGTCAAACCCTGGATCTGTCTGCGCAGATCGTGGGTCGCACGCGCCATGGCCTGTGGGCCAAGTGTGTTGACGCGTACCGGGCGAGCAGGGTGCTCGCGGGAGACTACTCCCCTAGGACGGAGCGGATTCTGCCTAGGCGAAACGCTTTCGGCAAGCCCTGTTTTTATCCACGCGTCGCCCGGTAGATGCGAAAGCCTTGTGCCTCGGCTCGGATTTCACAATTGCCCAGGGCGCCTTCGATGAGTGGTTGATAGCGCAGGAAACTGTTGGCTACCAGCCGCATTTCTCCGCCTTTTCGCAGATGTTCGCCTGATTTTTTCAGCAGGTTTTCCGATGCCTGGTAGTCGGTGTGCACACCGGTGTGGAACGGCGGATTGCTCAGGATCAGGTCCAGATCCGACGGCGCGGCATCGATGCCGTCGCCGCTGATCACCTCGCCTTCCAGGCCATTGGCCGCCAGGGTCAGGCGGCTGGCCGCGACCGCGAAGGCATCGACATCGAGCAAGGTGACCCGGCTCTGCGGATAACGGCGCTTGATCGTGGCGCCGAGCACGCCGGCGCCGCAGCCGAAGTCCAGGACATGGCCGTTGGGCAGGCCGTCGAGGTGGTCCAGCAGCAGCGCGGTGCCCTTGTCCAGGCGCCCATGGCTGAACACCCCGGGCAGGCTGATGACTTGCAGCGGACCATCGGCCAGCGGCAGTTCGAAGCGTTCGGCCAGGCTTTCCAGTGGCGTGGCCCCAGGGGGGTTATCCACGGTTACCTGCCACAGCTGGCAGTGCCTGGCGCTGTCGAGCTTGCGCGGTTTGCCGAACACCTGCAGTTGCTTGGCCGCGCCTTCGATGCCGCCGCGCTTTTCCCCCACCAGGTACAGCTGGCGACCACCCAGGCGCGAGGCCAGGGCGTTGAGCAGGTAGGCGGCCAGCTCGCGGGACTTGGGTAGGAACAGCACGGCGGAGTCGAAGGCCACCTCGGGCACTTCGACACCATAGTGGCTACGCCCGGCGAAGCGGCTCTCGAGCAGCGCCTGGTCGCCGGCATGCCAGGTCCAGCCATGGGCGCCGGGCAGTTGGCCGAGCAGGCCGTCGGCCTGGGCCCCGGCGATCAGCAGCGGGCCTTGGAACAGCTCTGCCTGGCGGAGCAACACTTCACTGCGCGGGTCCATGGACGACGCCTCCTGAAAAAAGTGGCGCAGTGTAGCAGAGGCGTCGGCGGAGCAGCCGACCACTCGCCGCGGTTGGCCGGCGAAGTAGGCCTGGGCGTTCTCGGCCAACTGGCTGACGATGCGCTGGCGCGATTCCACCGCGCCCCAGGCGCTGTGCGGGGTGATGATCAGGCGCGGGATGTCCGCCGCCAGCAGCGGGTTGCCCTCGGCCGGCGGCTCGACGCTCAGCACATCGGTGGCGGCGCCGCCCAAGTGGCCGCTACGCAGGGCATCGGCCAGGGCCTGTTCGTCGATCAGCCCGCCGCGGGCGGTGTTGACCACCAGTGCCCCCGGCTTGAGCAGGGCCAGTTCGTTGGCGCCGATCATGTGCCGGGTCTGCTCGTTGAGCGGGCAGTGCAGGGTCAGGGCATCGACCTGTGGCAGCAGTTCGTCCAGCGGCAGGCGATCGGCGCGGGCGGGCCGGCCGGGAATCTGCCCGCTCAGCACGCGCATGCCGAACGCCTCGGCCAGGTGCGCCACCGCGCCGCCCAGCTCGCCATGCCCGAGCAGGCCGAGGGTCTTGCCCTCCAGCTCGACGATGGGGAAGTCCAGCAGGCAGAACTGGCTGGCCTTGGCCCACTGCCCGGCCTTGACCGCCTGGTTGTAGTCGCATAGGCGCGTGGCCAGGGCCAGCAGCAGGGCCAGGGTGTGCTGGGCCACCGACGGCGTGCCGTAGCCCTGGCAGTTGCACACGGTGATGCCCTGGGCTCGGGCGGCGGCCAGGTCGACATTGTTGGTGCCGGTGGCGGCCACCAGGATCAGCTTGAGGTCAGGGGCGGCGGCCAGTGTGGCGGCATCGAGCAACACCTTGTTGCTGATCACCGCCGTGGCGCCTTGCAGGCGTTCGGCGACCTGATCGGCAGTGGTGGTGGCGCACAGTTGCAGTTCATCGAACTGCGCCTGCAGCGGTGAAAGGTCGAGGTCACCCAGGTCCAGTGACTGGTGATCGAGAAACACGGCGCGACGTGGGCTGGGCATCGGGGGCTCCGGTGGTAGGGCGGCGGGCATCAACGCAGTGTCTGGTCCGCCGGCGCCATTCGTCAACGGTGCCGTCCGCACTCATACCTCGCGGGCGCAAATCATTCCTTCGGCTGATTTGACCGGTGCGTCACCGAACTACAGTGGATTACTGAACCGTTCTGCCCGTATTGAAGAAAAGGGATACCCATGTTGCAGACTCGCATCATCAAGCCCGCCGAGGGCGCCTACGAATACCCGTTGCTGATCAAGCGCCTGCTGATGTCCGGCAGCCGCTACGAGAAGACCCGCGAGATCGTCTACCGCGACCAGGTCCGCCTTACCTACCCGCAGCTCAACGAGCGCATCGCCCGCCTGGCCAACGTGTTGACCGCGGCCGGTGTGAAGGCCGGTGACACCGTGGCGGTGATGGATTGGGACAGTCACCGTTACCTGGAGTGCATGTTCGCCATCCCGATGATTGGCGCGGTGGTGCACACCATCAACGTGCGCCTGTCGCCCGAGCAGATTCTCTACACCATGAACCACGCCGAAGACCGTTTCGTGCTGGTCAACAGCGATTTCATCGGCCTCTACCAGGCCATTGCCGGGCAGCTGACCACGGTCGACAAGACCCTGCTGCTGACCGATGGCCCGGACAAGACCGCCGACCTGCCGAACCTGGTGGGCGAGTACGAGCACCTGCTGGCCGCGGCCAGCCCGCAGTACGACTTCCCTGACTTCGACGAGAATTCGGTAGCCACCACCTTCTACACCACCGGCACCACCGGCAATCCCAAGGGGGTGTACTTCACCCATCGCCAGCTGGTGCTGCACACCCTGGCCGAAACCTCGGTTCTGGGCAGCCTGGACAGCGTCAGGCTGCTGAGCAGCAACGACGTCTACATGCCGATCACGCCGATGTTCCACGTGCACGCCTGGGGCATCCCCTACGCGGCGACCATGATGGGCATCAAGCAGGTCTACCCGGGGCGCTACGAGCCGGACATGCTGATCAGGCTGTGGCGCGAGGAAAAGGTCACCTTCTCCCACTGCGTGCCGACCATCCTGCAGATGCTGCTCAACTGCCCGTCGGCGGCCGGCCAGGATTTTGGCGGCTGGAAGATCATCATCGGCGGCAGTGCGCTCAACCGGGCCCTGTACCAGGCGGCGCTGGCTCGCGGCATCCAGCTCACCGCCGCCTATGGCATGTCCGAGACTTGCCCGCTGATCAGCGCCGCGCACCTGAACGACGAGTTGCAGGCCGGCAGCGAGGATGAGCGCACCAGTTACCGGATCAAGGCTGGCGTGCCGGTGCCTTTGGTCGAAGCCGCCATCGTCGATGGCAGTGGCAACTTCCTGCCCGCCGATGGCGAAACCCAGGGCGAGCTGGTGCTGCGCGCGCCCTGGCTGACCATGGGCTACTTCCGCGAGCCGGAGAAGGGCGAGGAGCTCTGGCAGGGTGGCTGGCTGCATACCGGCGATGTCGCCACCCTGGACGGCATGGGCTTTATCGACATCCGCGACCGCATCAAGGATGTGATCAAGACCGGTGGCGAATGGATCTCTTCGCTCGACCTTGAGGATCTGGTCAGCCGGCACCCGTCGGTGCGTGAGGTGGCGGTGGTCGGGGTCCCCGACCCTCAGTGGGGCGAGCGCCCGTTCGCGCTGCTGGTGGTGCGTGAGGGGCAGAGCATCGATGCCCGTGCGCTCAAGGAACACCTCAAGCCTTTCGTCGAACAAGGGCACATCAACAAGTGGGCGATTCCCAGCCAGATCGCCCTTGTTACTGAAATTCCCAAGACCAGCGTTGGCAAGCTCGACAAGAAGCGTATCCGCGTGGATATCAGCCAGTGGCAGGCCAGTAACAGCGCGTTCCTTTCCACCTTGTAACCCAGGGGCGGGGCGCGCGTTTTCCAGCGCGACCCCGCAGGCTAGACAGCATGTCGCCTTGTCAATCGCTAGAATTGAGCCATGCTTGAGCACTGCCAGCGCGCAGGCCGGCCGATCGGGGTGGGCCGCAAGCAGGACGCGCAAATCACACTTTAGAGGGATCAAGCACCTGTGACCGCTGGCTATAGTCGGGTCAGGGGATTTTCAGGAATGGGGGAGGGCACCACGCGCCAATGCGCGGTGCCACGGGCAGGAGCCTGCTTCACCAGGCGCTCGAGCCGTTTCTGAAAGGACTCACTGCCATAACAAAAAAGTACATGGAGTAGCGTCGATGACATCTGCAAACCTGTTCTGGCGCCGGGCGAAACTGCCCCTGGCCGTCAGCCTCGCTTCTACGCTCGCAAGTCCTGCTTTCGCGGTCAGCTTCAACATCGGTGAAATCGAAGGCCAGTTCGACTCGTCGCTCTCCGTTGGCGCCAGCTGGTCGGCTGCCAACCCCAACAAGAACCTCATCGGGGTCAACAACGGCGGCAACGGCCTGTCCCAGACCTCTGACGATGGTCACCTGAACTTCAAGAAGGGCGAGACCTTCTCGAAGATCTTCAAGGGCATCCACGACCTGGAACTCAAGTACGGCGACACTGGCGTGTTCGTTCGCGGCAAGTACTGGTACGACTTCGAGCTCAAGGATGAAAACCGCGAGTTCAAGGACATCAGTGACTCCAACCGCAAGGAAGGCGCCAAGTCCTCGGGCGCTGAACTGCTCGACGCCTTCGTCTATCACAACTACTCCATTGCCGATCTGCCGGGCTCGGTGCGCCTGGGCAAGCAGGTCGTGAGCTGGGGTGAGAGCACCTTCATCGGCGGCGGTATCAACTCGATCAACCCGATCGATGTATCCGCGTTCCGACGTCCGGGTTCCGAGATCAAGGAAGGCCTGATCCCGGTCAACATGTTCTATGTCTCCCAGAGTCTGACCGACAACCTGTCGGCCGAGGCCTTCTACCAGATCGAATGGGATCAGACGGTCGTCGACAACTGCGGCACCTTCTTCTCCCAGCCCGACATCATCGCCGACGGTTGCACCGACAACCTGCGTGTGCTGAACAGCAGCCGTACCCTCAATGCCTTGCCAGCAGCAGCGCGGGGAGTGTTGGCCGCCAATGGTGTCAACTACAACGAGGAGGGCGTGCTGGTTCGCCGTGGCGCCGACCGTGACGCTCGTGACAGTGGTCAATGGGGCGTCGCGTTCCGCTACATGTACGAGCCGTTGGACACCGAGTTCGGCGCGTACTTCATGAACTACCACAGCCGCGCACCTATCTTCAGTGCCACCGGTGCCTCGCGTGCGACCTTTGCCCGCGCAGCTGCGCTGCCAGCGGCATTGCGGTCACTCGCGCCGCTGATCGTGGCGGGTAACTCGCAATACTTCGTCGAGTATCCGGAAGACATCCGTCTCTACGGGCTCAGCTTCTCCACCACCTTGCCCACCGGCACCGCCTGGAGCGGCGAGATCAGCTACCGCCCCAACGCGCCTGTGCAATTGAACAGTACTGACATCCTGTTTGCTGGTGTAAAACCACTGGGGGGGCCGTTGTTCGGCAATGCTTCGGTACTGAACGGCCAGCCAGGAGAAGACCTTCACGGTTACAAACGCAAGGAAATCACCCAGTTTCAGACCACCTTCACCCACTTCTTCGACCAGGTCATGGGTGCCAGCCGCATGACCCTTGTCGGTGAAGTCGGTGTCACCCACGTCGGTGGCCTGGAGAGCCGTGACAAGGCCCGTTATGGTCGCGACCCGGTCTACGGCCCGGGTGACCTGCCTGGCAATGCCTGCCGTCTGCTCAACACGAGCACCATCGGTGGCTCCGGGTTGGGCAGTTCGTCTGCCAACCTGACGCGCAATTGCGAGGGTGACGGTTTCACTACCAGCACCTCGTGGGGCTATCGTGCGCGCGCCATCTGGGATTACAACGACGTCTTCGCAGGGGTCAACCTCAAGCCCAGCGTGGCCTGGTCCCACGACGTTTCGGGTTACTCCCCGGGCCCAGGCGGCAACTTCGAGGAAGGCCGCAAGGCGGTCAGCCTTGGCCTGGACGCCGAGTACCAGAACACCTACACGGCGAGCCTGTCGTACACCAACTTCTTCGATGGCAAGTACACCACCGTGGATGACCGCGACTTTGTCGCCCTCAGCTTCGGCGTGAACTTCTAAGAAACCTGATCCAGGACGACACACAATGAAAATGACCACACGTCTGCTGCAAGCCGGTGTACTGGGCATGTCCCTGCTGGCAACCAGCGTCATGGCTGCGGTTTCCGCCACCGAAGCGGCCAAGCTGGGCTCCACACTGACACCGATGGGCGCGGAGAAGGCTGGTAACGCCGATGGCTCGATCGGCCCGTGGGAGCCGCTGTCCAAGAGCGCCGGCAGCGTCGATGCGAAGGGCTTCCTGTCCGACCCCTACGGCAGCGAGAAACCCCTGTTCACCATCACTGCGCAGAACGCCGACCAATACAAGGACAAGCTCTCGCCTGGCCAGCTGGCGATGCTCAAGCGCTATCCGGACACCTACAAGATCCCGGTGTACAAGACCCACCGCGGCTCCACGGTACCGGACGATGTGTTCGCCGCGATCAAGGAAAACGCCACCAAGACCACCCTGGTCGCCGGCGGCAACGGCCTGGAGAACTTCCGCACCGCCGTGCCGTTCCCGATCCCCAAGGATGGCCTGGAGGTGATCTGGAACCACATCACCCGCTACCGTGGTGGCAGCGTGACCCGCCTGGTCACCCAGGCCACCCCGCAGCAGAACGGCTCGTACAGCCTGGTGTATTTCCAGGACCAGTTCGTGTTCCGCGACAAGATGAAGGACTACGATCCGGCCAACCCGGGCAACATTCTGTTCTACTTCAAGCAGGAAGTGACCGCCCCGGCGCGGCTGGCCGGGACCGTACTGCTGGTCCACGAGACACTCGACCAGGTCAAGGAGCCGCGCAAGGCTTGGATTTACAACGCCGGCCAGCGCCGTGTGCGCCAGGCGCCGCAAGTGTCGTACGACGGCCCGGGTACTGCCGCCGACGGCCTGCGCACCTCCGACAACCTGGACATGTACAACGGCGCGCCGGACCGTTACGACTGGAAGCTCGAAGGCAAGAAGGAGATGTACATCGCCTCCAACGCCTACAAGCTGGACGATCCGAAGCTCAAGTACAGCGACATCATCAAGGCCGGGCACATCAACCAGGACTTGTCGCGTTACGAGCTGCGCCGCGTCTGGCACGTGGTTGCCACCCTCAAGCCGGGTCAGCGCCACATCTATGCCAAGCGTGACTTCTACATCGACGAGGACACCTGGCAGGCTGCGGTGATCGACCAGTACGACGGTCGCAACCAGTTGTGGCGCGTTTCCGAGGCCCACGCCCAGCCGTACTACAACGTGCAGGTACCCTGGTACACCCTGGAGGCCATCTACGACTTGCAGTCGGGTCGCTACCTGGCCTTGGGCATGAAGAACGAAGAGAAGAGCGCCTACAACTTCGGCTTCAGCGCCAGCAAGGCCGATTTCCAGCCGGCAGCCCTGCGTCAGGCGGGTGTGCGTTGAGCTGACAGTCGTCGCAACTCCGTTTGATCTCCCAGAACGCCCCGGCTAGCCGGGGCGTTTCTGTTTGTGCGGGCGTGAAGTCGAGCGGCCTGTCGCTGCTGTTTCTTTTTGTCGTAGTCTTTTTAGGGCAAAGCGCCTGCATCATCTTCAAATGCGCAGCGTTTGCCGCTAGTCTCGCAACAAGCCCTTACGCCGCCCTATTCCAATCAGAACGAGCCGGCCATGACAGACCTGTCCCGTACCCACGGAGTCGCCAGCCAGGCCTTGGGCCTGCTGGATGGGCGTTTCTTCCGGCCGCCGCTGCCGGAAGCGCACGTCCCCAGAGCACGCCTGTGCCAGCGCCTGCAAAGTGGCCTGGGGGGGCGTCTGTTACTGGTGAACGCACCGGCGGGGTTTGGCAAGAGTTCGTTGGCCATTGAGTTCTGCCAGGCACTGCCCAGCCACTGGCGCAGCCTCTGGCTTGGCTTGAGCCAGCGCGATGCTGATCCGGGGCGTTTTCTCGAACGCTTGCTCGAAGGCTTGCAGCAGTTCTGCCCGGCACTTGGCGGCCAGGCCCTGGGGCTTTTGAAGATGCGCCAACGGCATCAACCCTTCGCCTTCGAAGAGTGGCTCGACGGCCTGCTTGATGAACTCGCGCTCTACCTGCAACCGGACACGCCCTTGCTGCTGGTACTGGATGACTATCACCTGGCCCAGGGGCCGGTGCTCGATCGTTGCCTGCAGTTCTTTCTCAACCATCTGCCGGCCGGGTTGGCCCTGCTGGTCACCAGTCGTCAACGGCCCGACTGGCACCTGGCGCGCCTGCGCCTATCGCGCCAACTGGTCGAACTCAACGAGCAGGACCTGCGCCTGACCCCCGATGAAGCGCTGGCCGTGATCGGCCGCCAACCCACCGGTTTGCGCGGCCAAGCCCTGGACAACCTGATCCAGCGCAGCGACGGTTGGGTGGCAGGGCTGCGTTTCTGGCAACTGGCGGCCAGCGAGTCCGGCGAGGACCACGCCTTGCCCCAGGCGCTGCATGGCGGCGAAGGGCTTATCCGCGACTACCTGCTGGAGGAAGTCATCGACATCCTGCCGGCCCCCGTGCAGGCGTTTCTCTACGAGACTGCTTGCCAGGAGCGTTTCTGCGCCGAATTATGTGACGCCCTGCGCGAGCGCCATGACAGCGGCGAGATCCTGAGCTATCTGCAGGCCCACCAGGTGTTCCTGGTGCCGCTCGACGAGCATGGGTTGTGGTTCCGCTATCACCACCTGTTCTCCGACCTGCTGCGTAGCCGGCAGGCCTGCGAGCCACTGGCGGGGCTGCACCTGCGTGCCTGCCGTTGGTTCGAAGGGCAGGGCCTGCTGGACGAAGCGGTGGAGCAGGCCCTGCGCGCGGGCCACTTGGACGTGGCGGCGGGCCTGGTACAGAGCCTGTCCGAGGAGCAACTGCTGGCGGAGCAGAATGTCGGCATGCTGCTGCGCTGGAAGATGGACCTGCCCGACAGCTTGTTGATCAGCACGCCCAGGCTGATCGTCCTGTATAGCTGGGCCCTGGGTTTGGCCTGCCAACTGGACGCCTCCGAGGAGCTGGCGGCCTACCTGAGCCGCTTCCTGCCCGCACCGTCGGCCACGGCACAGAAGTCGATGCTCGCCCAGTGGCTGGCCCTTAGCGGGGTCATCGCCCGTGGCCGCGGCGATCGCGAGCGGACACTCGCCTACTGTGGCGAGGCGCTGCAGAGCTTGCCGAACAAGCGCTACGGTCAGCGGCTGGTGTGTCTGTCGACCCTGTCGAACCTGGCCATCGCCGATGGCGATTTCTGGCGAGCGCGGGGCTGGAACCGCGAAGCACTCGAATTGGCGCAACGGGTCGGCAACCCGCTGTTTGAGGCCCTGGCCCATTACGATCGGGCGCGAGTACTGCACGCCCGGGGTGAGGTGCTGCGAGCCCTGGACGAAGTGCGCCAAGGATTGCAGCGGTTGCAGGGCCTTTCGGGGCAGCGCCTGTATGCCGTGCGCGCACGCCTGACCTTGTACGAGGGCTACTTGCTGGCGGCCCGCCTGCATTGCGCCCAGGGCCGTGCGCGCTTGCGCGCCGGGCTCAGCGAGGCGCGCAGCTGCCGCGACATCAGCGTCCTGATCGGGCATTGCGTGATCGCCTCGTTGGACGGTCGCGAAGGGCGTTTTGCCGAAGCGTTCTCGGAACTGGCCGAGGCGGAGCGGCTGATGCATATCTGGGATGTGCCGCCGATCTTCTACCTAGCCATGATTACCCTGGTGAAGTGCGAGCTTTGGTTGGCCCAGGGCCGAACGGACCTGGCCGAGTCCTGGCTGCTGCGCTTGGGGCAGACCTATGGTGGCGAGCAACCTGCGGCCGCACCGGAGTTCCACCCGTTGTTGCCACTGCACATCGAATTGCAGCAGGCCTTGCTGGAACGGGTGCTGGCCCGCCCCGGTGACGCCGAAGCGCGGTTGCGCACGCTGGTCGAGCGGGGCCAGGCCAGCGGTGGCATGACGCTGGTGGTCAGCGCTCAGTGCCAATTGATCGCCCTGCTGCTGGCCGAGGGGCGTGACGCCGAAGCGGCCAAGTTGCTCGCATCTGCCCTGGAAGCGGCCCAGGGCGGTGCCCTGCAGGCCTTCCAACGCTTGATCGAAGAGCAGCCACACTGGCTGCGCGAGCAGTTGACGGGGCGTGCGGCCTGCCCGGCGCAGAGCGATCTGCTGGCCCATCTGCCGCAGGCGCTGGCTACCGGCGGGGGGGCCACCGAGGCTCTGAGCAGCCGTGAGTTCGCCGTGCTGGAACTGATCGCCCAAGGCTGTTCAAACCAGCAGATCAGCGAGCGCCTGTTCATCTCCCTGCACACGGTCAAGACCCACGCCAGCCATATCAACAGCAAGCTCGGTGTCGAGCGCCGCACCCAGGCGGTGGCCAGGGCCAAGACCCTTGGCTTGCTGGTCTAGTGGCTTAAGGCGAGGTCGGCCGTTAAGATGGCGGCTTTAGGCCATCATTCGGCGTTACCTTTCCGGGCTCATCTTTCCCGAACCGCTGCCGATACAGACCTCGGCGGTATGCATCGCCACGCGCCACTTCCCCACTTTTTCAATACAGGTCGTGTTGATGCTGCAGTATGGGCAAAAAAGCTTTCTGATCGTCGACGACTTCACCGACTTCCGAACCTCGACCCGTTCGATGCTTCGCGAGCTTGGCGTGCGGGACGTCGACACCGCCGACAGTGGCGAACAGGCGCTGCGCATGTGCGGGCAGAAGCGTTACGACTTCATCCTCCAGGATTTCCACCTGGGTGACGGTAAGAAGAACGGCCAGCAAGTGCTCGAGGACCTGATCCTCGACAAGCTGATCAGCCATGAATGCGTGTTCATCATGGTCACCGCCGAAAGCAGCCAGTCCATCGTGCTCAGTGCCATCGAGCACGAGCCCGACGCTTACCTGACCAAGCCCTTCAACCGGGTCGGCCTGGCCCAGCGCCTGGAGAAGCTGACCCAGCGCAAGACGCTGCTCAAGCCGATTCTCCAGGCCCTCGACCGCAGCCGTCCGGCCGAAGTGCTCGCCGCCTGTGCCGAGTTGTGCAAGAAAGACCCGCGCTTCGCCCCGCTGTGCCTGCGCTACCGCGCTGACGCACTGCGCGATCTCAATCGCTTCGAGGAACTGGAGAAGTTTCTCAAGAACATCCTTGCCAGTCGTCCGCAGCCCTGGGTTTACGCGGCGCTCGGCAGCCTGCTGCACAAGCGCGGGCAGAACGCCCAGGCCCAGGGTGTCTACGAGCAGGCCCTCAAGGCCTTCCCGATCATGCCCAACCTGTACGATGGCATGGCCGAGGTGCTGGTGGCCCAGGGTGAGACCCGGCGTGCCCAGCACATGCTCGAGGAGGCGGTGCGCCTGTCGCCGCTCGCCGTGCGACGCCAGGCCGCGCTGGGCAAGTTGGCACTGGACAACGCCGACTTCGAAAGCGCCTCCAAGGCTTATCGCCATGCGGTGAACCAAGGGCAGAGTTCGCGCTACAAGGACGCCGAGAGCAACCTGGGGCTGGTCCAGGCGTTGATGAACAAGAACAGTGGCAACGGTCTCGACGCCCGTACCCGGGTCGAGATCAACACCGTGCTCAGCGAGGTGGCCAAGGAGAATGTCGAGGACCAGGGCCTGCAGGTGCGTGCGCGGTTAATGAAGGCCGCCAGCCTGCAGCAGGCTGGCGATCCAGAAACCGCCGCCAAGCTCACTGAGCAGGCCATGCAGCGTCTGGAGAAGATGGACCAGTTCTTCTCCGTGGAGGCGGCGCTGACGGTGGCCAGGCAGCTGCAGCAACTTGGCCAGGACGCGGCGGGTACCTCGATCCTCAAGGGGTGTGTGGAAACCTACGGCGACGACCCCAAGGTCATGCAGAGCGTCGCCAAGCTCACCGACGATCCGCTGGTGCTGGGGGCGGTGACCGAAGCCGTGGACCTCAACCGCCAGGGTGTGCGCAGCTACCAGGGCGGTCAGCTCAACGAAGCGCTGGGCATGTTCCGCAAGGCGTTGTCGCTGCAGCCGAAGAACATCAGCATCGCCCTGAACACCGCCCAGGCCCTGCTGCGTATCGGCGGCGAGACGCCACCGCCGGCACTGATGCAGGAGTGCCGCGACTGTCTCACCAGCGTGGCCGGCATTCCCGCCAGCGACAGTCGCTATGACCGCTACCGCAAACTGCACATCCGGGTCTTCGGCGCATGAACCAGGACAACCAGGGGCTGGACTTCTCCACGGTGATCGCCTCCACCGTGCACGACCTGAAAAACTCCCTCGCGGCGCTCACCCATGCCCACAGCCAATGGCTGGCGCGCCTGCCCGAAGCGCTGCGCGGCGGCACCGAGCAGGGTGTGGTGGAGCATGAGCTCAGCCACCTGAACGGTATGCTCGTGCAGTTGCTGGGGCTGTACAAGCTGGGCGTCAACCAGCTGCCCATCTGCCCGGACTACCACGAGCTGGACGACTTCCTCGAGGCCCAGCTGGCGGCCCAGGAAGAGGTGATCAAACACCGCGACATCCTTGCCACCTGGCGCATCGAGACCGAGAGCCCGCTGGGCTTCTTCGACCGCGAACTGGTCGCCTCGGTGGTGGCCAATGTGCTCACCAACGCCATCCGCTATGCCGGCCATGCCCTGCTGATCAGCATCGAGGAAGAGGGCGAGCAACTGGTGATCAGCGTCAACGACGACGGCGCCGGTTATCCACAGCGCATGCTCGAACGCCAGCACGACTATGTGCAGGGTATCGACTCGCAGAGCGGCAGCACCGGGCTGGGGCTGTACTTCGCCGCGCGAATTGCCGCGCTGCACGAGCGCAACGGGGTACGCGGGCGGATCGAGATTGCCAATGGCGGGACACTGGGGGGCGGTTTGTTCCGGTTGTACCTGCCTTGAGATCTGCCGCGTTCGTCAGCTCTTTCAGAGGCTTTGATCACGAGTTGGCATACCGCAGGCCTGGCGATAGTCTTGTCGGACATCCGTGATTTCTCCAGGCCAACAATGAACGCTCTACCTTCAACCCTCATCCGCGAAACCTTCCCCGTCGGCCCGCTGCAGTGCAACTGCACCCTGATCGGCGACCCGCTCAGCAAAAAGGCCATCGTCGTCGACCCGGGCGGGGACGAGCAGAAGATCCTCGCCCGCCTGCAGCATCATGGCCTGACCCTGGTGAGCATCATCCACACCCATGCCCACTTCGACCATTTCCTCGCCTCGGGCAAGCTCAAGGAACTGACCGGTGCCACGCTGCACTTGCACAAGGCCGACCAGCCGCTGTGGGAAAACCTGGAGATGCAGTGCCAGATGTTCGGCATGCCCTACACGCCGGTGCCGTCGCCGGACCGCTGGCTGAGCGACGACGAGGAGCTGGCCTGCGGCTGCGGCGTGGCCTTGCACACCCCAGGGCATACGCCGGGTTCGATGAGTTTCTGGTTCGCCGAGCACAAGCTGCTGATCGCTGGCGATACGCTGTTCCGTCGTGGCGTAGGGCGCACCGATTTGTGGGGTGGCGATCAGCGGGCTATCGTTCGATCCATCAAGGAACGGCTGTACCGCCTGGATGAGGAGGCCATCGTGGTGACCGGCCATGGCCCGGACACCCGCCTCGGCGACGAGATGCGCGAGAATCCGTTCGTGCGCGCCTGAGGTTTCATGGAATTTTTCCGCCGCGCTGCA
The DNA here is from genome assembly GCF_019823065.1 of Pseudomonas mosselii. NCBI lineage: Bacteria > Pseudomonadati > Pseudomonadota > Gammaproteobacteria > Pseudomonadales > Pseudomonadaceae > Pseudomonas > Pseudomonas mosselii. Next base: position 5,332,678 of record NZ_CP081966.1, on the reverse strand, counting down.
ATCCAAGGCTGGCATAGATCCGTAGGTGATCCGCTGCACTTTTGAATTTCAGTAGGAGCTTGTCCATGTTCACCATGCGTCGTCTGATTATCGTCGCTACCGCCGCCGCCCTGATGTCCGGTTGTGCCAGCCCCAACCCGTATGACAACCAGGGCCAGGCGCAGGGCTCCACAGGGATGAGCAAGACCGCCAAGTACGGTGGCCTGGGCGCGCTGGCCGGTGCCATTGCCGGTGCCGCCATCGATCACAACAACCGTGGCAAAGGCGCGCTGATCGGCGCCGCCGCGGTGGGCGCCGCCGCCGCCGGCTACGGCTACTACGCCGACAAGCAGGAAGCCGAGCTGCGCGCCAAGATGGCCAACACCGGCGTCGAGGTGCAGCGCCAGGGCGACCAGATCAAGCTGATCATGCCGGGCAATATCACCTTCGCCACCGATTCGGCGAACATTTCCCCAAGCTTCTACTCGCCGCTGAACAACCTGGCCAACTCGTTCAAGCAGTTCAACCAGAACACCATCGAGGTGGTGGGCTTCACCGACAGCACCGGCAGCCGCCAGCACAACATGGACCTGTCCCAGCGTCGTGCCCAGGCGGTCAGCACCTACCTGACCTCCCAGGGCGTGGATTCCTCGCGGGTCAGCGTGCGTGGCATGGGGCCGGACCAGCCGATCGCCAGCAACGCCGATGCCAATGGCCGTGCGCAGAACCGCCGCGTCGAGGTCAACCTGAAGCCGATCCCGGGTCAGCAGTATGACCAGCAGGGGACTGTGCAGCAGTATCCATAAGTCGCCTGGCTGCAACCGATCGCGGGGCAAGTCGCATCGGCGCACCGCCGCTCCCACGCCATCCACTCATGGCGTGGGAGCGGCGGTGCGCCGATGCGACTTGCCCCGCGATGCTTTCTAGCGTTCGGTACTGGCCTGAATCGCCGTCAACGCGATGGTATGCACGATATCGTCCACCTGCGCCCCACGGGGCAGGTCGTTGACCGGCTTGCGCAGACCTTGCAGCATCGGCCCGAGGCTGACGCAGTCGGCGCTGCGCTGCACCGCCTTGTGCGTGGTGTTGCCGGTGTTCAGGTCGGGGAACACGAACACCGTGGCGCGTCCGGCCACCGGGCTCGACGGCGCCAGTTGCCGGGCGATCTCGGGGTTGGCGGCGGCGTCATACTGCAACGGCCCGTCGATCACCAGGTCGTGCTCGGCCTGCTGCGCCAGGCGCGTGGCTTCGCGTACCTTTTCCACCTCCTCGTCGCTGGCCGCCGAATCGCTGGAATAGCTGAGCATCGCCACCCGTGGCGCGATGCCGAACGATTCGGCGGACTCGGCGCTCTGCCGGGCGATTTCGGCCAGCTCGGCGGCGCTGGGATGCGGGTTCATCACGCAGTCGCCATACACCAGCACCTGGTCGGGGAACAGCATGAAGAACACCGACGACACCAGGCTGCTGCCCGGCGCCGTCTTGATCAGCTGCAAGGCCGGGCGGATGGTGTTGGCCGTGGAGTGCACCAGGCCGGAGACCAGGCCGTCCACTTCGCCGAGGGCCAGCATCATGGTGCCGATCACCACCGGGTCTTCCAGCTGCTGCTCGGCCATCGGCGCGTTGAGGTTCTTGCTCTTGCGCAGCTCGACCATCGGTTCGACATAGCGGCCACGGATCAGGTCGGGGTCGAGCACCTCCAGGTCCGGCGGCAGGCTGATGCCCTGGGCGCGGGCCACGGCCTGCACGTCCTCGGGCTTGGCCAGCAGCACGCAGCGGGCAATGCCACGGGCCTGGCACAGGGCGGCGGCTTGCACCAGCAGGGGCTCGGCGCCCTCGGGCAGGACGATGCGCTTGTTGGCCTGCTGGGCGCGCTGGATCAACTGGTAGCGGAACACTGCCGGTGACAGGCGCAGTTCCCGTGGCGTGCCGCAACGCTGGTGCAGCCAGGCCGCGTCCAGCTGGCTGGCGACGAAGTCGGTGATGAACTCGGCGCGCTCGCGGTCGTCCACCGGGATCTCGCGGTTCAGCGAGTTGAGCTGGTTGGCGGTGTCGTAGGAGCCGGTGCTCACCGACAGGATCGGCAGGCCGGCCTGCAGGGCACCGCGGCACAGCTCGAGGATGCGTGGGTCGGGCTTGCTGTCGCTGGTCAGCAGCAGGCCGGCCAGGGGCACGCCGTTGATCGCGGCCATGCACACGGCGAGGATGATGTCGTCACGGTCGCCCGGGGTCACTACCAGGGTGCCGGAGGTCAGCAGTGGCACGGTGTTGGCCACGGTGCGGGCGCAGATGATGATCTTGCTCATGCGCCGCTGGTCGTAGTCGCCGGCGTTGAGTACCTGGGCGCCGAGCAGCTCGGCCACGTCACGGGTTCGCGGGGCGTTGAGCTCGGCCTGGTACGGGATGCAGCCGAGCAGGCGGAAGTCGTTGCCGCGCAGCAGCGGCGAATGCTCGCGCAGGCGCGTGGCGAAGTCGGCCATGCTTTCGTCGGTGCGCACCTTGTTGAGGATCACACCGAGCACCTTCGGGTCCCGCGGGCCGCCAAACAGCTGGGCCTGCAGTTCGACGCGACCGGACAGCTCGCTCAATACCTCGTTCTCCGGTGCCGACACCAGGATCACCTCGGCGTCCAGGCTCTTGGCCAGGTGCAGGTTGACCCGGGCGGCATAGCTGGCGTGGCGGGTCGGCACCATGCCCTCGACCACCACCACGTCCTTGCCGACGCAGGCTTGTTGGTAGAGGCGGATGATCTCCTCGAGCAGCTCGTCGAGCTGGCCGTCACCGAGCATGCGCTCGACATGCCCCAGGCTCAGGGGCGTGGGCGGCTTGATGCCGTGGGTACGGGCTACCAGTTCGCTGGAACGCTCCGGCCCGGTGTCGCCGGGGTGCGGCTGGGCGATCGGCTTGAAGAAGCCGACCTTTAGCCCCGCGCGCTCCAGGGTGCGCACCAGTCCCAGGCTGATGGAGGTCAGGCCGACGCCGAAGTCGGTCGGCGCAATGAAAAATGTCTGCATGCGTGCTTCTCGAAATAAGCGGTGCAAGGAATTCAGCGGCCAAGGGTATCGCTAACCGCCCCCTGCGCGCACCAGCCGCAGGCGAATACCTGGCCGATGCGCCGGGCGCGCTCGTCGGCATCGAGCACCCAGGGCCGGGCCTGCCACGGCGGCTGGTGGCGCAGGTGCTGGGTGTGGCCGCAGGACAGCTCGACCACCCAGTGGTCCTCCTCGTCGAGGTGGAAGCCGGTGATCCGACTGATGGGCGGCCCTTGGTCCGAGTCGCGTTCGCAATCGGTCGATGCGTTGGTTACACTTGTCCGTTCTACATTCTTTTGCAAAAGGTCTTGCCCCATGCTGATCGCCGCCAACAAGGCTGTCTCCATCGACTATACCCTCACCAACGACGCAGGTGAGGTCATCGACAGCTCCGCCGGTGGTGCGCCGCTGGTCTACCTGCACGGTGCCGCCAACATCATCCCGGGCCTGGAAAAAGCCCTGGAAGGCAAGCAGGCCGGTGACGAGCTGACCGTTGCCATCGAACCGGAAGACGCCTATGGCGAGTACTCGGCCGAACTGGTCAGCACCCTGAACCGCAGCATGTTCGAAGGCGTCGACCAGCTGGAAGTCGGCATGCAGTTCCACGCCTCGGCGCCGGACGGTCAGATGCAGATCGTCACCATCCGCGACATCGACGGCGACGACGTCACCGTTGACGGCAACCACCCGCTGGCTGGCCAGCGCCTGAACTTCAAGGTCAAGGTTGTCGACGTGCGTGAGGCCAGCGAAGAAGAAATCGCTCACCGCCACATCCACGGTGAAGGTGGCCATCACCACTGATTTTCTGCGCTAAGCTCAGAGAGTCGCCAGGCGCTCGGGCAAGCCGGACTTGCCCTCCTCAGGAGGGTGGACGGTTTGGCCGCGCGCCTTTTTAGTGGGCGGGATTCGCCCCAGCGGCAATCGGGAACCTGAGAGGGGATTTCATCATGAGTGCATTTCACGACCTGACGTTGAAGGCGTTGAACGGCGAGGACCTGCCGCTGGCCCCGTTCAAGGGCCAAGTGGTGCTGGTGGTCAATGTCGCCTCCAAGTGCGGGTTGACCCCGCAGTACAAGGCCCTGGAGAACCTTTATCAGGACTACAGGGACAAGGGCTTCAATGTGCTGGGTCTGCCGTGCAACCAGTTCGCCGGCCAGGAACCTGGCAGCGAGGAGGAGATCCAGGCGTTTTGCAGCCTCAACTATGGGGTGAGCTTCCCGCTGGGCGCCAAGCTCGAGGTCAACGGGCCGCAGCGTCATTCGCTGTACCGCCTGCTGGCGGGTGAAGGGGCCGAGTTCCCCGGCGATATCACCTGGAACTTCGAGAAGTTCCTGGTTGGCAAGGATGGCCGTGTATTGGCGCGTTTCGCCCCGCGTACCGCGCCGGATGATCCGACCGTGGTGCAGGCGATCGAGAAGGCGCTGGGCTGATTTGCGCTATTTGCCGGATACACACTCTTCAGGCCACTCCACATCCTCTGTAGGAGATCGCCGAGCCCCGTGGGAGCGGCCTTGCGTCGCGAAAGGGCTGCGTAGCAGCCCCCGATTTCCGTGTTCATGCAACAATCGCCGGGGCCGCTTTGCGGCCCTTTCGCGACACAAGGCCGCTCCCACGCTGGAACTCTGCTCCCTGCGCGACAGCGTAGCCCTAAAGGCTGGGCGATCTCCTACAGGGAAGGCGTCTACCCCTCTGGCCCGCGCTGTCAGAACGCTACCGACGTCTGCACATACAACGTTCGCGGCTCACCCACGTACTTGCCCTTGTTGTTGTCGTCGAACGAGCGGGTGTAGTACTCGCGGTTGAGCAGGTTCTTCACCCCCACCGCCACCTTCAGGTTCGAAAGCTGCGGGCCGAAGTCATAGCCGGCGCGGGTGCTGACCAGCATGTAGCCGGGGATGCGCCCGGTGCTGCCGTCGGCGCTTTCGCTGCCAGTGTTGGCGTTGTCGGCGTACTGGCTGCTCTGGAAGCTGCTGTCCAGGTTCAACTGCCATGGGCCTTCGGTGTAGCCGATCCCCAGCGTGCCCTTGTGACGGGACGAGAACGGTACCTGGTTGCCCTTGTTCGGGCCGTCTTCGCGGATGGTGGCATCGACGAAGGCGTAGCCGGCGTGCACGTCGAAACCGGCCAAGACCGGGCTCAAGCCGTCGAGGGCGTAGCGCACGCTGGTCTCGATACCCTGGTGGCGGGTCTCGCCGCGGGCGATTACCGAGTCGTTGGTCTGGTTGCTTTCGTACTGGTTGTCGAAGTTGATCAGGAAGGCGCCGATCTCGGCCTGCAGGTCGCCATTGTCGTAGCGGGTGCCGACTTCCCAGGTGCGCGCCTTCTCCGGTTTCACCTCGCCGCTGCTGACCCGGTTGGGCATCTGGCTGTACTGCACGCTGCCGAACGAGCCTTCGGTGTTGACGTAGAGGTTCCAGTTGTCGGTGAGGTGGTACATCACGTTCAGGGCCGGCAGGGCGGTGTTGTAGCTGCCTTGGTACTGCTGGCCGTTGAGCTTGTTGCTCTGCTCGGAGTCGATCATCTCGTAGCGGATGCCCGGGGTGATGGTCCAGCGGCCGATGTCGATGCGGTCGTCCAGGTAGATGGCATGGGCCTCAGTGCTGCCGCGGGTGTCGCGGTCGTTGCGGCTGGCGGTGGTCGGCAGGGCGCCGTTGACCGGCTCGCGGTAGCGCAGTTCGTGGCCCGCCTCGTTGACGTAGCGGTAGCCGATGCCCAGTTCGTGCCAGCTGTCGCCCAGGGCCACGCCCTGCGAGAAGCGGGTCTCGATGCCACGCACCCAGTACTCGCGCGGCGACAGCGAGACGAAGCTGCCCTGGTCGAGGTAGCCGCTGCGCAGGGTTTTGGTGAAGAAGCTGTTGACGCTGAACTGACGGTCGTCCTGCTTGTAGTCGTAGCCCAGGTTGAACAGGGTGCGGCGGCCCCAGAACCTGTCCTTCAGGCGGGTCGATTGGTACGGGTCGGCGTCGAAGTCGGCAGTGCTCAGGCCGCCGGGCATTTCGGCTTCACCCTCGTAGTACTGAGCCATGGCATGCAGGCTGTTGGCTTCGTCCAGTTGCAGCTTGCCCTTGAGCATCAGGTCGTCGATCTGCGTGTCGCTGTGTTCGCGCCAGTCGCTGCCGCGGGTGCCGGAGTAGAGCAGGGCGCCGCCCAGGCCGTTGGCATTGGTGCCGCCGATCAACAGGTTGGCGCTGTTCTTCAGGCCATCCTGGCTGGACGAGGGGCTGATCTGGTTCTGCATCGCCGCCTTGAAGGTGGCTTCTTCGGGGATGGCACGGGTGACGAAGTTGACGATGCCGCCGACGTTCTGCGGCCCGTAGCGCACCGCGCCGCCGCCGCGTACCACGTCCACGGCATCCATGTTGCCCAGGCTGATCGGCGCCAGCGACAGCTGCGGTTGGCCGTAGGGGGCGAAGGGCACCGGGATGCCGTCCATCAGCACGGTGGAGCGCGAGGCCAGGCGCGGGTTCAAGCCACGGATGCCGAAGTTCAGTGCCAGGTCGTGGCTGCCGGTGCCGTTGTTTTCCGGGGCGTTGACGCCGGGGATGCGGTTGAGCACTTCGCGGGCGCTGCTGGCGCCGCTGCGTTCGAATGCCTCGCGGCGCACCACGTCGCGGGCGCCGGGGTGTTCGAAGACGTTGTCCTGGCGGGCCTCGGCCAGCCAGTCGCCGACCACGGTGGATGCGCCCAGCTCGACCGCGGCGTTGCCGACCGTGGCCGGCAGCGGTTGCAGGCTGTAGGCGTTGTCGGTCTCCTGGCGCGCCTGCAGGCCGCTGCCGCGCAGCAGGGCATCGAGCCCCTGGCCGACCTCGTATTGGCCCTCCAGGCCGGGGCTGCTCAGGCCCTGGGTCAGGCCCGGGCTGAACGAGATCAGCGCGCCGCTTTCGCGACCGAACTGGTTCAGGGCCTGTTCCAGTGTGCCGGGGGCGATGTGGTAGTCGCGGTGCTCGCCGGCCAGGGCGAGCGGGGTGGCGAGGAGCAGGGCGTAGGCGAGGGGGCGCAGGCGCAGGGGCATGTGACGGAGGTCCTGTGACAAGGGGTTCTGTCTTCTCTGTCACGCGAGGTTCGGGAAATGGCTCAACTGAGTTGAAAAAACGGGTGCTCCCGGGAACGGGCCAGCCTCTTAGCCAGTTGACGCGGCTTCGAGCGACACCCAGTACCGGGTGAACCGCCGTACCTTCACCGGCAGCGTCACTTCCAGCATCTCCAGAATCCGTTCACTGTCTGCCAGCGGATACGATCCGGAAATCCGTAGATCGGCCACCCGCTCGCTGCATCCCAACTGCCCGAGTCGATACCGCGACAGCTCGGCGAGAAAGTCACCCAGGCGCATCTGCGACACCACCAGCATGCCCTCCACCCAGGCCGCCCGATTAGGGTCCAGCGGTGCAACCGCCTGCCAGCCGCCACGGGCCAAGCGCGCTTGGTGCCCGGCCAGCAGCGGTGTGCCGGTCACGCTGGCGCTGCCGCTGAACACCGATACCAGGCTGAAACCGTCGAACTGACGGACGTCGAAGCGTCCGCTGTGCAGATGCAGCTCGCCCTGGGCCGTGGCCAGGCGCAGTGGCCGTGGGTCGTTGATCACGTCGAGCAGCAGTTCGCCTTCCTGCAAGCGCACCAGGCGCTGCCGGCCGTCGAAGCGCACGTCGGCAGCGCTGCGGGTGTTCAGGTGCAACAGGCTGCCGTCGTCGAGGGCCAGGCGGCGGCGCTGGCCGACCGGGCTGCGGTAGTCGGCCATCAACCCAGGCAAGGGATTGTGTTGTTGCAGGCCCAATCCGGCGGCGCTGGCCAGCCCCGCCAGCAGCAGCGCCTTGAGGGCGCGGCGCCGGGCCGGTGAGGGCGGTGCCTGCAGGGTGGCGTGGACCACCGGGGCGGCGACGCCGCGCAGGCGCTGGTTGACCTGCTGGATATGGGCCCAGGCCCGTTGGTGTTCGCTGTCGGCCTGCAGCCAGCGCTCCAGGGCGTGGTGCTGGTCGAAACCTTCGCTCTGCGACTCGATCAGCCAATGCACCGCCTGTTCGGCGATCTGCGAGGAAAAGACTGCGTTCACAGGGCGAAGTAGCAGCGCAGGGCTGCCTTGTGCAGGTAGCGCTTGACCGTCGCCAGGGAAATGCCCAGCTCGCGGGCGATCTCGCCCTGGCTCAGGCCATCGACCTGGGCCAGCAGGAAGGCGCGTTTGACCAGCGGCGGCAGGCTATCGAGCAGGCGGTCGAGCTCGAGCAGCGTGTCCAGGATGAGGGCTTTGTCTTCCTCGCTGGGCGCCACCTGCTCGGGCTGCTGGGCCAGGGCCTGGAGGTAGGCGCGTTCCAGTTCCTGGCGGCGGAAGTGGTTGCACAGCACGCGCTTGGCCACGGTGGTGAGGAAGGCCCGGGGCTCGATCAGCTGCGGCGCCTCGCGGGCCTGGAGCAGGCGCAGGTAGGTGTCCTGGGCCAGGTCGGCGGCGCTCTGCGGGCAGCCCAGGCGTCGTCGCAGCCATCCGGTCAGCCAACTGTGATGGGCGTGGTAGAGACCTTCGACGGTGGAAGAGAGGGCACTGGACACCGATACGACTCCGGCGCCAGAAGGCGCAACTGGAAGTAAGAATTGTTCGCATTGTATTCATGCCGCCGGTGTTCGGCAATCGCTGCCGCCGCAAGGCATGCGTACCGCTGGTGCCTGCATGCTTTGCTTATGAGAATTGAAATCATTAGTATTGCACTCCCAATCCCCGGACCCTCGCCATGAAGAGCAAAGCCGCCGGCCTTCCCCTGAGCTACCGCCTGGCCGTGACCTCACGCAGCCTGGCCGCGCTGCTGGGTGGCTACCTGCTGGCGTCGATGGCCAGTGTCTGCATCACCCTGCTTGCGCCGATGACCCAGGCCGACGCGACGATGACCGGGATGATGCTGTCGTTCGTCTTCTACCTGATCGCCTTCATCGGGTGCTTTGCCTGCCGCAGCGCCTGGCGCGCCTGGCTGGGCGTGCTGCTGCCAAGCCTGGCCCTGGGGCTGATCAACGTGCTGGCCTACTGGATGAACCTGCCATGAAAGAAGGCTTCCGCCAGGCCATGGCCTGGCTGCACACCTGGACCGGCCTGATCTTCGGCTGGCTGCTGTTCGCCATCTTCCTTACCGGAACGCTGTCGTACTTCAAGGAGGAGATCAGCCACTGGACCCAGCCCGAGGTGCAGAGCCATCCGCTCGACCCGGTACGCAGCCTCGGCCTGGCCCAGCGTTACCTGGAAACCCATGCCGGTCACGCCAGCACCTGGTTCATCCGCCTGCCCAGCGAGCGCGAGGCGGCGCTGAGTGTCAGCTGGCGCGACCCGAACGGCGGTGGGCGCCGGGGTTTCACCGACAAGGAACTCGACGCCCGCACCGGCGAGGCGGTCGAGGCCCGTGACAGCCGTGGCGGCGAGTTCTTCTACCGCTTCCACTTCCAGCTGCAGATGCCCCACCCCTGGGGCCGCTGGCTGTCGACCTTCTGCGCCTTCATCATGCTGCTGGGGCTGGTCACCGGGATCATCACCCACAAGAAGATCTTCAAGGAGTTCTTCACCTTCCGCCCGGGCAAGGGCCAGCGTTCCTGGCTCGATGGCCACAACGCCATCGGCGTGCTGGTGCTGCCGTTCCACCTGATGATCAGCTATAGCAGCCTGGTGATCTTCATGTACATGGTCATGCCGGCCAGTATCCTGGCCAGCTATGGCGACAGCAGTGGCTACTTCAACGATGTGTTCGGCCGCGACGAGGTGCCCGAGGCGGTGGCCCAGGCCGCGCCGCTGGCGCCGTTGACCGAACTGTACGCCAAGGTCCAGGAACAGGCGCCGGGCGCGCGCATGGGCTACATCCAGGTGCACAACCCAGGCGACCGCAACGCCCGGGTCACCTTCACCCGCGCCTCGGCCGACAGCGTCGCCTACCAGCGCAGCGCCACCTGGACCTTCGATGGCGTCAGTGGCGAGCTGCTGCGACGCGGCGCGCCGGAAAGCGTGGCGATGACCACCTCCTTTACCTTTGTCGGCCTGCACATGGGCAACTTCGCCGGGCCCTGGCTGCGCTGGTTGTACTTCGCCTTCGGCTTGGCCGGCACGGCGGTGATCGGCACGGGCCTGGTGATGTGGCTGGGCAAGCGCCAGCTCAAGCATGCCAAGAGCGAGCGCATGCCCGGCGAGCTGCGCCTGGTCGAAGTGCTGAACATCGCCAGCATGAGCGGCCTGTTGCTGGGCGTGGCGGCGTTCTTCTGGGCCAATCGGTTGCTACCAACGACGCTGGACGGCCGGTCCGATTGGGAGATCAATGCTTTCTTCCTGGCCTGGGGCGCGTCTTTGCTCCACGCCATATTGCGCAGCGGGCGCCGTGCCTGGGGCGAACAACTGACGCTGGGAGCGCTGGCGTTCGCCTTGCTACCGCTGCTCAACGCGTTGACCACTGACAAGGGGTTGGATCACTCCATCGCCGCGGGTGACTGGGCGATGGCCGGTTTCGACCTGACGGCCCTGGCCACCGGCGTGTTCCTGGCCTGGGCTGCCGGCAAGATGCTGCGTGCGCCCAAGCCGGTCGCCAAGCGTGCGCGACGCACCGCCACGACCGTGGAGGCGAGCTGATGCTGGGGGTCGCGCTGATGGGCTTCGCCGGTTTCGCCGGCCTGTGCCTGGCCATGGAAAAACACTTCAACGACCTGCTCGGGCGCAACCCCACGGGCCGGCAACTGCGAGCCTTGAAGCTCGCGGGCTGGGTCTTGCTGTTGCTGTCGTTGATCTTCGCCGTGCTCGGGCGCGGCTGGGCCCTGGGCCTGGTGGAGTGGATCGCCGTGCTGATGGCCGGCGTGACCCTGTGGGTGTTCGGCCTGCCTTACCAGCCGCGCCTGCTGCTCGGGGCGGCGTTCGCCAGTCTGGTGCTCGGGCCGCTGTTGGCCGTGCAGGCGGTCTAGGTCCTTGAGCGACTCCGAAGCCGGCGGCGGTCGGGCGCGTTTTCTCCAGGTGTTCCTGGCCCAGCGCGCGCGCATGGAAGCGCTGGTCAGCCGGCGCGTCGGCTGCCGCGCCACGGCGTCGGACCTGGTCCAGGACCTGTTCCTGCGTTTCTGGCGGCGCCCCGAGGTGAAGGTCGAGGCGCTCGACACCTACCTGCTGCGCAGCGCCAGCAACCTGGCCATCGATTACCTGCGCAGCGAAGGCAGCCGCGACCGCGCCGCCGAAGGCCTGCACGACCTCGACGAGCCGCAGGGCAGCCAGCTCCCCGAGCAGGCCCTGGAGGTCGACCACGACCTGCAGCGTATCGAGGCGGCCCTGCGGGCGTTGCCCGAACGCACCCGGCAGATCTTCCTGCTCAACCGCATCCATGGCTGTACCTACGGCGAGATCGCCAAGGCCATGCAGTTGTCCCAGAGCGCGGTGGAAAAGCATATGATGCGCGCCCTCGAAGCGTGCAAGGCGAGCGTCGCCGAACCCGCGTCCCCACTGCGCCGGCCAGGGAGCGCCCGTCGATGAGTCTTGAACAGCCGATCACTGCCGCACAGTCCCAGGCCGCCCTGCGCTGGCTCGGGCGCATCCAGCAGCAGCCGGCGCAGGCCGAGGGCGCGGCGTTCAAGCGCTGGCTGCTGGAGAGCCCGGCCCATCGCCAGGCCTACGCCGAGGCCCAGGCGCTGTGGCGCTTGAGCGAGGCGCCGGCGGCGCGGCTGGCGGCCGAGGAGCAAACGAGTCTGCAACAGTACCTCGACGCCATGCGCCGGCCCGCGCGCAAGCGGCCTTGGCGCGGCCTGGCGGTGGCGGCAAGCCTTGTGCTGGCGCTCGGCTACGCGGCGGGCTGGCAGCCGCAGTTCTGGCTGCAGGACCTGCGTGCCGACTACTCCAGCGGCGCGCAAGTGCGCCAGGTGACCCTGGCCGACCGTTCGCGCCTCACCCTGGATGCCGGCACGGCCGTGGCGGTGGATTTCGCCCAGGGCGAGCGGCGCGTGCGCTTGCTGCGCGGCGCCGCGTTCTTCGAGGTGACCCATACTGGCGAGCCATTCCTGGTGGATGCCCAAGGCGGGGAGGTGCGGGTGCTGGGAACCCAGTTCGAGGTGCGCGAGCAGGGCGAGGGTGCCCAGGTGACCGTGCGCAGCGGGCGGGTGGCGGTGGCGGCGGCCGAAGGACAGGTTGCCCGCGAGCTGACGGCCAATCAGCAACTGGCCTATGCCGGCGGCGTGGCCGGTGGGATCGAGGCGGTGGACAGCGACAGCCGATTGGCCTGGCGCCAGGGCTGGCTGAACTATTACCAGGTGCCGTTGGCGCAGGTGATCGAGGACCTTGGGCGTTACTATCCCGGGCGGATCTTGTTGCTCGACGGGGAGCTGGGGCAGCGTAGGGTCAGTGGTAGTTTTCCAGTGGCGCAGCCGCTCGCCGCACTGGATTCGCTGGGCAAGGTGATGGGCTTCTCACGGCAGACGGTGCTGGGTCGGCTGACCGTCTTGCGTTGACCTGTTCCGACGCTATCGCGGGCTCGCCCCGCGATAGCGTCGGTGACGCAAAATTTTTTCGATCAGGTGATGAGGTATCCCCCCACGGCATCCGTGTAGTGAGTGGAAGTGCGATTCATTCGCAAACGATCATCCCTCTCACAGGTCCGCGTCCATGAAGTTCACCCCGCGTTGCGTCCCGCTCTGGTTCGGCCTCTGCTCCCTGCCCGCTATCGCCATCGTGCCCCAGGCCCTGGCCGCGCAGCAGAGCCAGGTCTACAGCTTCGCCCAGCCAAGCCAGCCGCTGGCCCAGGCACTCAACGCCTTCAGCCGCGCCACCGGGCAGAGCGTGGTCTACACCCTGGCCCTGCCGGATGTGCAGGCCCCGGCACTCAACGGCACCTTCGACGCCGACCAGGCGCTGCAGCAGTTGCTCGGCAACTCGGGCCTGGCCTGGCGCCGCCTCGACGCCCGCACCCTGACCCTGGAGCCGGTCGACAGCTCCGGCGCGCTGACCCTGCAGGCCACCACCATCAACTCGCAACTGGACGACTACAGCTACCAGCCGCCGGCCAGTGCCACGATCATGCGCGGCCAAGGCGCGACGCTGGACATCCCCCAGGCCGTCAACGTGGTCCCGGCCCAGGTGATCCGCGATCAGGCGCCGCGCAACCTGGATGATGCGCTGTACAACGTCAGTGGCATCACCCAGGGCAACAATTTCGGTGGCACCGCCGACACCGTGATGAAGCGCGGCTTCGGCGACAACCGCGATGGCTCGATCATGCGCGACGGCATGCCGATCGTGCAGGGCCGCGCCCTCAACGCCAGCACCGAGCGGGTCGAGGTGCTCAAGGGGCCGGCCTCGCTGCTGTATGGCATCCAGGACCCGGGCGGAGTGATCAATGTGGTCAGCAAGCGCCCGCAACTCCAGCAGTACAACGCCCTGACCCTGCGCGGCTCGACCTATGGCAGCGGCAAGAACGGCAGCGGCGGCGGCCTGGACAGCACCGGGGCGCTGGGTGACAGCAACCTGGCCTACCGTCTGATCGTCGATCACGAGGACGAAGACTACTGGCGCAACTACGGCGTGCACCGCGAGTCGCTGGTGGCCCCGTCGCTGGCCTGGTATGGCGAGGACACCCAGGTGGTGCTGGCCTATGAGCACCGCGAGTTTCTCTACCCGTTCGACCGCGGCACCGCCTTCGGCAGCGACGGCCACCCGTTGAACATTCCCGCCACCCGCCGCCTCGACGAGCCGTTCAACGACATGGAGGGCCGCTCCGACCTGTACCGCCTGGAGGTCGATCATCGCCTGGACGACGACTGGAAGCTGCACTTCGGCTACAGCTTCAACCGCGAGACCTACGACGCCAGCCAGGTCCGCGTGACCGGCGTGGATGAAAGCAAGGGCACGCTGTCGCGCAGCATCGACGGCACCCAGGGCGCCCTGAGCCGTGATCAGTTCGCCACCCTCAGCCTCAACGGCAGCGTCGAGCTGGCGGGCATGCGTCACGACCTGGTGGTCGGTGTCGATCACGAGGACCGCAAGGTCTACCGCGCCGACCTGATCCGCCAGACCAGCCGCTCGAGCTTCAGCTACCTGAATCCGGTCTATGGCCGCGAAGTGCAAGGCACCAACGTGCGCGCCAGCGACAGCGACCAGACCGACAAGCTGCGCACCGACTCGCTGTTCCTGCAGGACGCCTGGCACCTGGACGAGCACTGGATCCTGGTCGCCGGCGGGCGCTTCCAGCAGTACGACCAGTACGCCGGTCGCGGCCGGCCGTTCAACGTCAACACCGACACCAGCGACCAGACCTGGGTGCCCCATGCCGGCGTGGTGTACAAGGTTGATGACCAGCTGTCGTTCTATGGCAGCTACAGCGAGTCGTTCAAGCCCAATTCGACCATCGCCCCGCTGAGCCTCGGCGGTAGTCGCACCCTGACCCTGGACTCAGGTATAGCGCCGGAGGAGGGCAAGTCGTGGGAACTGGGGGCCAAGCTCGATGTGCCGGGGGCGTTGACCGGTACCCTGGCGTTGTTCGACATCACCAAGCGCAACGTGCTGGTGGCTGATGGTGACACCCAGCCGGGCACCATTCTCTACAGCAACGCAGGCGAAGTGCGCTCACGGGGCGTCGAGCTGGACCTGACCGGCCAGCTCAGCGAGCGCTGGAGCTTGATCGGCGCCTACGCCTTCATCGACGCCGAGGTGACCAAGGATCCGCAGCTCAAGGGCAATCGACTGCAGAACGTCGCCCGGCATAGTGGTTCGCTGTCGGCGGTGTATGACTATGGCAGCCTGTTCGGCGGTGATCGCCTGAGACTTGGGGCCGGTGCGCGCTATGTGGGGGAGCGTGCGGGGAACGCCACCAATGACTTCGACCTGCCGGCTTATACCGTGGCGGATGCCTTTGCCAGCTACGAAACAAAATGGGACGAGCACAAGGTGCGGTTGCAGTTGAACGTGAAGAACCTGTTCGACAAGGTGTATTACAGCTCGGCGGTGAATCGGTACTTCGTTGCGGTGGGGGATGCGCGGCAGGTAAGTCTGTCGAGTACATTCGAGTTCTGAACGTCAGGACTGTCATTTTTACCAGTAGACGCTTGCCTGGGCCGATTCGAAGATGGCAACCACGGATGCTCAGGAGACCAACTACATGAAGAAGCCAAACCCATGCCCCAAGGCGATCAGTCGTTATGTGAAGGGCTGGACGCGGCGCGATGCCGAGCTCCTGGCAAGCGCTTTTTCGCGCAAGGGTATTTATGTCGACTCGCCCCACCCAATGCTCGATCGCAAGTCACTGCCCGCGTTCCTGCGCAATGTGTCCTGGCGAAACTTTCCTGACATGACGTTCGACACGCTGGGTATCTACGGTGACGGTCAACGTTTTACCTGGGAGTGGGTGATGCACGTGACGGGTAGCGGGGTCATTGCCGGTTCGGAAAACAAGAAGATCGCGGTGCCCGGGGTCGACCTTCTCGAGATGAAAGGCAACAAGATCAGGCGAGCGATGACTTACTTTGATCGCAAGGCACTGTGGGACGCTGTGCTCAGCTGATCGTGCTCATCCGCGCAAGGCCTGGCGATAGGCACCTGGCGTCGCCCCAAGTGCCTGCCTGAATCGATTGCTGAAATGGCTGGCACTGGCGAAGCCGCACAGCAGCGCCACTTCACCCAAGGGTTGCGTACCCTCTCGCAGCAACTGGCAGGCACGGTACAGGCGTCGGGCCAGCAGGTACTGATGCGGCGGCAGACCGAAGCTTGCCCGGAACATCCGCGCGAAGTGGTATTCGGACAGGTTGCAGCGCAGCGCCAGCTCACCCAGCGTCAGCGGCTGTTCGAGGTTGGCCTCGATATAGTCCGCCAGTTGTCGGCGCTGGTGCGGTGCCAGCCCGCCCTTGAGTTTCAGCCCCTGGCGCAGGCCGACCTGGTTGAGCACGGCGTGGTCGATGATGTCGTGGGCCAGGCTGCTGGCCAGCAGGCGTTCGCCGGGCTCGGACCAGTCCAGGCCGATCAGCTCGCGAAAGCGTCGGGCCTGCTGCGGGTCGTCGAGGAAGGTCGCCTCGCGCAGTTGCATCTCCCGGGGCTCGCGGTCCAGCAGGCGGGTGCAGCCGAGGGCGAACTGTTCCTCGCTGATGTACAGGTGGGCCAGGCGGATCGAGCCGTTGATTATCCAGTTCGACTCATGGCCGGCGGGCATCACGCACAGCTTGTCCGGCGCGCCGCGATCGCCAGGGCGCTGGCGGCGGAAGGTGCCGGTGCCGTCGGCGATGTAGCACGACAGTGTGTGGTGGCTGGGCGCCTGGTAGTCGCGGGCATCGTCGCGGTTGCTCCACAAGGCCGCCGCCAGCCCGTCGCCCAGGTGCGCGCTCAGCTCCAGCCGGGCGTGGGGCGAGGCGTTCAGGACGTTGAAGACCTGCAGGTGATCGAGTGGGGGCATGGGCGGTTCCTCTGCTGGCCATCGTACTGCGCTGGCGTCGGGATGGCAGCTAGCAGGGGAGGAAAAGCGCAAGTTTATGCAAGCGCCGAACAGCAATGGCGCAAGAAACTGGGCTTATGGGGTTTTCATCGCGGGGCAAGCCCGCTCCCACCGAGGTCGCATGCGCCCTGTGGGAGCGGGCTTGCCCCGCGATAGGCCTGATACCTGTCGAGGGAGTCCATCATGAACCTGTCGCTCTACCTGCTCACCGTCCTGATCTGGGGCACCACCTGGATCGCCTTGAAACTGCAGTTGGGCGAGGTCGCCATCCCGGTGTCGATCGTCTACCGCTTCGCCCTGGCCGGGCTGATCCTGTTCGCCTTCCTGCTGCTCACCCGCCGCCTGCAACCGATGAACCGGCGTGGTCACCTGGTGTGCCTGGCCCAGGGCTTGTGCCTGTTCTGCGTCAACTTCATGTGCTTCCTAACTGCCAGCCAGTGGGTCGCCACCGGCCTGATCGCCGTGGTGTTCTCTACCGCCACGTTGTGGAACGCCATCAACGCGCGGATCTTCTTCGGCCAGAAGATCGCCGCCAATGTGCTCGGTGGCGGAGCCCTGGGCCTGCTCGGCCTGGGCCTGCTGTTCTGGCCGGAGCTCTCGCACCACGCTGCCAGCCGCGAGACCTTGTATGGCCTGGGGCTGGGCCTGCTCGGCACACTGTGCTTCTCGGCCGGCAACATGCTCTCCAGCGTGCAGCAGAAGGCCGGGCTCAAGCCCATGACCACCAATGCCTGGGGCATGCTCTATGGCGCCTCGATGCTGGCGGCGTACTGCCTGGTCAAGGGCATTCCCTTCGATATGGAATGGAACGCCCGCTACATCGGCTCGCTGCTGTACCTGGTGATCCCGGGTTCGGTGATCGCCTTCACCGCCTACCTGACCCTGGTCGGACGCATGGGGCCGGAGCGGGCAGCCTATTGCACCGTACTGTTCCCGCTGGTGGCGTTGAATGTGTCGGCATTCGCCGAGGGCTACCAATGGACGGCGCCGGCGTTGCTCGGGCTGGTGGCGGTGATGGCGGGGAATGTGCTGGTGTTTCGTAAACCGAAGTCCAAGCCAGTCGAAGGGATGCTGGCCGTCAAGTAACCACGGCCCTGTCGCGGAGCCCCGCGACAGGGCCGGTACGTCGGGCTGAACGTATCAGCCCTTCCACACCTGGGGATTCACAAGGTCCCGCGGCCGCTCGCCCAGCAGCGCCGCCCGCAGGTTGTCCAGCGCCCGGTTGGCCATGGCCTCACGGGTCTCGGCGGTGGCTGAGCCGATGTGCGGCAGGGTCAGGGCGTTGGGCAGCTTGAACAGCGGCGAGTCGCCTAGCGGTTCCTTCTCGTACACATCGAGCCCGGCACCGCGGATCGTGCCGTTCTGCAGGGCCTCGACCAGCGCCGCCTCGTCCACTACAGGTCCGCGGGCAATATTGATCAGGAACGCGTTGGGCTTCATCAGTTGCAGCTCGCGGGCGCCGATCAGCTTGCGGGTGGCCTCGGACAGCGGTACCACCAGGCAGACGAAATCGGCTTCGCCCAGCAGTGCCTCCAGGCTGCGGAACTGCGCGCCCAGTTCCTGTTCCAGCGCGGTCTTGCGGCTGTTGCCGGTGTACAGCACCTGCATGTTGAAACCGAAGCGGCCACGGCGGGCGATGGCCGCGCCGATGTTGCCCATGCCGACGATACCCAGTGTCTTGCCGTGCACATCACAGCCGAACTGCGCCGGCCCCACGGTAGCCTGCCAGTGGCCGGCCTTGGTCCAGGCGTCCAGTTCGGCGGTGCGCCGGGCACAGCCCATGATCAGGGCGAAGCCCAGGTCGGCGGTGCTTTCGGTGAGCACGTCGGGGGTGTTGGTCAGGGCGATACCGCGCTCGTTGAAGTAGTCCAGGTCGTAGTTGTCGTAGCCGACCGAGACGCTGGACACCACCTCCAGCTTGCCCGCGCCTTCGAGCTGCGCGCGGCCGAGCTTGCGACCGACGCCGATCAGGCCGTGTGCCTCGGGCAGGGCTTCGTTGAACTGGGCACTGATGTCGCCGAGTTTCGGATTCGGCACGATCACGTTGAAGTCTTGTTGCAGGCGCTCGGCCATGGCCGGGGTAATGCGGCTGAAGGCCAGGACGGTCTTTTTCATCGGACTGCTTCTCTGCAAGGCGTGAGGTGGAATCGGGCAGAAGAGCGGGGCCGCTGTGCGGCCCTTTCGCGACGCAAGGCCGCTCCTACAGGTACCGCGTGATCCTGTAGGAGCGGCCTTGTGTCGCGATGGAGGGCGAAGCCCTCCCATGGTCCTGTCTGCCAGACGCTGGAATCAATGGTTAGCAACCTACCATTGTCTCCACCCCCAATGCAGCCGCTTTTTTTTAGTTGGCGATCAGCAGCTCATGGGTCTTCAGGTCGGCCTCATGGGCGGCAAGGATCTCCGGCAGCGAATTGCGCAGGTACTCGACCCAGGTCTTGATCTTGGCATCCAGGTACTGGCGCGACGGGTAGATCGCGTACAGGTTCAGTTCCTGCAGGCGGTATTCCGGCATGATCCGCACCAGGCTGCCATCGCGCAGGCCGTCGATGGCCGAGTAGATCGGCAGCACGCCCACGCCCATGCCGCTGCGGATCGCGGTCTTCATCGCGTCCGCCGAGTTGACCTGGAACGGCGAGGTGGTGATGTTGACCATCTCCTGGCCTTCCGGCCCGTCGAACAGCCACTTCTCCAGCGGGATCACCGGGCTGACCATGCGCAGGCAGGCATGCTTGAGCAGGTCGGCCGGCTTGTGCGCGCTGCCGTGGCGGGCCACGTACTCGGGCGAGGCGCAGACGATGCTGTAGGTGATGCCCAGGCGCTGCGAGACGAAGCCCGAGTCCGGCAGCTCGCTGGCCAGCACGATGGACACGTCGTAGCCCTCGTCCAGCAGGTCGGGCACGCGGTTGGCCATGGTCAGGTCGAAGGTGACGTCCGGGTGCGACTCGCGGTAGCGGGCGATGGCATCGACCACGAAGTGCTGGCCGACGCCGGTCATCGAATGCACCTTCAGTTGCCCGGCAGGGCGAGCGTGGGCGTCGCTGGCCTCGGCCTCGGCTTCTTCCACGTAGGTAAGAATCTGTTCGCAGCGCATCAGGTAGCGCTTGCCGGCCTCGGTCAGCGCGATGCGCCGGGTGGTGCGGTTGAGCAGGCGGGTTTGCAGATGGGCTTCCAGGTTGGAGACCGCCCGCGACACGTTCGCGGTGGTCGTATCCAGTTGCGCCGCGGCAGCGGTGAAGCTACCGAGCTGGGCCACGCAACTGAAAGCACGCATGTTTTGCAGGGTGTCCATGGGTCACTCTCGGTTTAGAGGACAAAATTGTGACATGAAGTTGCGGAATTCCGCTTCCGACTAAAGCCGGATTATCGCTGTTTTGGTAACAAAGATTCGCAGGAATCTGCGCTTATCGCCAATGAAACCCGCCCCTAGAATTGCCCGGCCCCTTCACCTCTTCCTTGGGAAATCGCAGCTGTGCCGCGTCGCCACATCAGAGCGCTCCATGCGTTCAGTGCCTGTGCCCTTTGTCTCACCTTGAGCGGCTGTATCGGAACCTGGGGCATCGCCCCGCAAAGCAATACCCTCCAAGCCAACCAACTGACCACCGACGCCGCGATCCGCGAGGCCGCGCGCGACGCCCACTGGCCGGCCCAGCAATGGTGGCGCGACTATGGCGACCCACAGCTCGACGCCTGGATCGCCCAGGCGCTGGCCGGCAGCCCGAGCATGGCCATGGCCGCCGCGCGGGTGCGGGAAGCCAAGGCGATGGCCGGCGTGGTCGAGTCGGCGGAAAAACTGCAGGCCAATGGCAACGCCACGCTCAAGCGCCACAACTGGCCCGAGGATCAGTTCTACGGCCCGGGCGCGCTGTCCGGCGCCAACACCTGGGACAACAACGCCGCCATCGGCTTCAGCTACGCGCTGGACCTGTGGGGCCGCGAGCGCAATGCCAGCGAGCAGGCCGTGGACCAGGCACACATGAGCGTCGCCGAGGCACGCCAGGCTCAACTGGAGCTTGAGAACAACGTGGTGCGCGCCTATATCCAGCTCAGCCTGCATTACGCCCGGCGCGATATCGTCCAGGCCGAACTTGCGCAGCAGGAGCAGATCGTCGCCCTGGCCAAGCGTCGCCTCGACGGCGGCATCGGCACCCATTTCGAGGTCAGCCAGGCCGAGGCGCCGTTGCCGGAAACCCACCGCCAGATCGACAGCCTCAACGAGGAGATCGCCCTGACCCGCAACCAGCTGGCCGCCCTGGCCGGCAAGGGGCCGGGGGAGGGTGCCAAGCTGCAACGCCCGACTCTGACCCTTGGCGCGCCGCTGAAACTGCCGTCGAACCTGCCCGCCGAACTGGTCGGCCAGCGTCCCGACGTGGTCGCCAGCCGCTGGCAGGTGGCGGCCCAGGCCCGTGGCATTGACGTGGCCCACGCCGGCTTCTTCCCCAACGTCGACCTGGTCGGCGGCCTTGGCTTCATGGCCACTGGCGGCGGCCCGCTGGAGTTCCTCACCGGGCGCAAGTTCAACTACAACGTGGGGCCGGCCATCAGCCTGCCGATCTTCGACGGCGGCCGGCTGCGCTCGCAATTGGGCGTGGCCTCGGCGGGTTATGACGTGGCCGTGGCGCGCTACAACCAGACGGTGATCGGCGCGTTGAAGAACATCTCCGACCAGCTGATCCGCCGCGAGTCGATGAAGGAGCAGGCGCACTTCGCCGCCGAGTCGGTAGCCGCGGCGCAGAAGACCTACGACATCGCCACCGTCGCCTTCCAGCGTGGCCTGACCGATTACCTCAACGTGCTCAACGCCCAGACCCTGCTGTTCCGTCAGCAACAGGTGCAGCAGCAGGTGCAGGCCGCGCGCCTGGCCGCCCACGCCGAGCTGGTCACCGCCCTGGGCGGCGGCCTGGAGGCGGGCAAGGACGTGCCGGATGAGCAGCGTCAGGCCGCACCGAAAACCCCGGCCACCCTGGCCATCTTCGATCAGCCGGACCACGCCGAATGAGCGCATCGAGCTTGCCCCTGCGCTGGCTGCGGAGCCTGGAATGGCGCCGGGGTTTCTTCGCCTGGGCGCGCACCGACGGGGTCACCTGGGTCTACATCTTCAAGGTGCTGGCCGCCGCGTTCATCACCCTGTGGCTGGCCATGCGCCTGGAGCTGCCGCAGCCGCGCACGGCGATGATCACCGTGTTCATCGTCATGCAGCCGCAGAGCGGCCATGTGTTCGCCAAGAGCTTCTACCGGGTGCTCGGCACCCTGGCCGGCTCGGCGATGATGGTCGCGCTGATGGCGATCTTCCCGCAGAACACCGAGCTGTTCCTGCCCAGCCTGGCGTTGTGGGTCGGCCTGTGCTCGGCGGGGGCCATGCGCTACCGCACCTTCCGCGCCTATGGCTTCGTGCTGGCCGGTTACACGGCGGCGATGATCGGCCTGCCGGTGTTGCAGCACCCTGACCAGGCGTTCATGGCGGCGGTGTGGCGGGTGTTGGAGATCGCCCTGGGGATTCTCGTCTCGACCTTCGTCAGCGCCGCGATCCTGCCGCAGTCGGCCAGTGCCGCCATGCGCAACGCCCTGTACCAGCGCTTCGGCGTGTTCGCCGGGGTGGTGGTCGAGGCGCTGCGCGGCGACAGCCAGCGCGACCGCTTCGAGACCAGCAACGTGCGCTTTGTCGCCGAGGCGGTGGGCCTGGAGAGCCTGCGCAACGTCACCGCCTTTGAAGATCCGCACATGCGCCGACGCTCCGGCCGCCTGGTGCGGATGAACAGCGAGTTCATGGCCATCACCACGCGCTTCAACGCCCTGCACCGGTTGCTCGAGCGCCTGCGCGCCCGTGGCCCGCTGCAAATCGTCAGCGCCATCGAGCCTGGCCTGGGTACCCTGGCCGAGTTGCTGCAGCCCTATGTAGGCCGGGCGTTGACCGATGCCGACGCGCTGCGCCTGGCCCTGGAACTGGGCACCTACAAGGAAGGCCTGCAGGCCCAGGTGCGCGGCCTGCGCGCCGAGTACCTGCAGACCAACCCGAGCGAGTCCGATCTGCTCGATTTCCACACCGCCTTCGAGCTGCTCTATCGCTTCGTCGACGAGATGTACAGCTATGCCGAGACCCATGCCTCGCTGGCCGTGCACAAGCACGAACGCGAGCAGTGGGACGAGCCCTACGTGGCCCAGACCAGTTGGCTGGTATCGCTGGCCGCTGGCGTGCGCGCCTCGGCGGTGCTGCTGTTGCTGGGCAGCTACTGGCTGCTCAGCGACTGGCCCAGCGGCGCCATGATGACCCTGATCGCCACGGTCACCGTGGGCCTGTCGGCGGCCTCGCCGAACCCCAAGCGCATGTCGTTCCAGATGGCCTGTGGCACGGCGATCGGCGCCTTCGTCGGGTTCTTCGAGACGTTCTTCGTGTTTCCCTGGATCGACGGTTTTGCGCTGCTGTGCATGGTGCTGGCGCCGGTGTTCGTGCTTGGGGCGTTCCTCGCTTCGCGCCCGGCCTATGCCGGTTACGGCCTGGGCCTGCTGGTGTTCTTCGCCATCGGTTCGGTGCCGAACAACCTGACGATCTACGACCCCTACACTTTCATCAATGACTACATCGGCATGGTCATCGGCATGTTCGTCTGCGCCGCGGCCGGGGCGATCATCCTGCCGCCCAACAGCCGCTGGCTGTGGAGCCGCCTGGAACAGGAACTGCGCGAGCAGGTGCTGTTCGCCATCGGCGGGCGCCTGCGCGGGTTGGGCTCGGCGTTCGAGAGCCGCACCCGCGACCTGCTGCACCAGGCCTATGGCCTGGCCGCCGGCAAGCCGCAGGTGCAGAGCGAGTTGATGGGTTGGATGTTCACCGTGCTGGAGATCGGCCACGCCATCATCGAACTGCGCAAGGAGCAGGATCGCGCGCCGATCCATCCGGCCTACGCCGAGTCGCAGCCCTGGCGCCAGGCCATCCGCGTGATGGGCCGGGCCCTGGCGCGGCTGTTCCTGCAGCCCAGCGCCAGCAACCACGAGCGCGCCCTGGTGGCGGTGGACCACGCCATCAGCCGCGTGCAGGCCACCGACGAACCCTTCGCCCGGCACTTCGACACCTCGGTGCTGCGCCGGGCGCAGAGCTACCTGCACTTCATCCGTTCCTCCCTGCTTGACCCACAGTCGCCGCTGGCACCGGCGAAAGGAATGCACCATGCCCCGTGAGATCGCCTTCCATGGCGTGTACATGCCCACCATGACCTTGATGTTCCTGTTCGCCCTGGGCCTGGCCTGGGGCCTGGACCGGTTCATCGCAAGCGTTGATGGCTATCGCTTCTTCTGGCACCCGGCGCTGTTGCGCCTGTCGCTGTTCGTCTGCCTGTTCGGCGCCCTGGCGCTGTCGCTCTACTGGTGAGAATCCTGCAATGAAAAAGTTCTTCAGCCTGATCGCCACCCTGCTGGTGCTGGCCGCCGCCGTGGCGATCGGCCGCCAGTTGTGGCTGCACTACATGACTACGCCATGGACCCGCGATGGCCGGGTGCGCGCCGATATCATCAACGTCGCCGCCGATGTGCCGGGCTATGTGGTGGACGTCCCGGTCAAGGACAACCAGCGGGTGAAGAAGGGCGACGTGCTGATCCGCATCGACCCCGAGCACTACCAGCTGGCGGTGGACCAGGCCAAGGCGCTGGTGGCCTCGCGCAAGGCCACCTGGGAGATGCGCAAGGTGAATGCCAAGCGCCGCGCCGATCTGGACAACCTGGTGATTTCGAAAGAGAACCGCGACGACGCCAGCAATATCGCCAGCTCGGCACTGGCCGACTACCAGCACGCTCAGGCCCAGCTCGCCGCTGCCGAGCTGAACCTCAAGCGCACGCAGATCGTCGCCACCGTCGATGGCTACGTGACCAACCTGAACATCCACAAAGGCGACTATGCTCGCACCGGCGAGGCGGTGATGGCGGTGGTGGATGAGCAGTCGTTCTGGGTGTATGGCTTCTTCGAGGAGACCAAGCTGCCCCACGTGAAGGTGGGCGATGTGGCCGAGTTGCAGATGATGAGCGGCGAGCGGATCAAGGGGCATGTGGAGAGCATTGCCCGTGGCATCTACGACCGCGACAACCCGCAGAGCCGTGAGCTGATCGCCGACGTGAACCCGACCTTCAACTGGGTGCGGCTGGCGCAGCGGGTGCCGGTGCGGATCCATATCGATGAAGTGCCGGATGGGTTCCTGCTGGCGGCGGGGACCACGTGCACGGTGGTGGTCAAGGCGAGCGCGGAGTGATCCAAGCAGACCATCGCGGGGCAAGCCCGCTCCCACGAGTATGAGGATGCTCTGGGAGCGGGCTTGCCACGCGATGGTGGCGGTGAGCTTATCGCGAGACTTCAGCCAACGTCAGTCGGCACGCCTACCAGAACGGGTACATGTGCCCGATCAATCACCTTGGCACTGATCGACGGATCCAGCAGCCTTCCGACCCGCGACAAGTGGCGGTGGCCGATGATGATCAGCTCGCATTCAAGCTCCCGGGCCTTGGTGATGATCGCCTCCACCGGCTGGCCGGCGACCATGCAGCCCAGGCTTTCGAAGCCGGCTTCGCACAGGATGCCCACGGCGCTGTTCACGGCGTGCTCGGCCAATTGCTGTTCGTCGCAGGCGGCGGGGTACTCCTCCAGCTCCTCCTCAGTGTAGGCCGTGCGGTGATCGTGCACGGCGAAGGTCGAGTCGATGGCCAGCAGCACGTGCAGGGTGTGTTCGCCCGGGCGGCAGTAGCGGCGGGCTAGGTCGAGCAGGGCGTGGCTGGCGGGGGAGGCGTCGATGGCGATCAGGACCGGGTGGGGCATGGGCAATCCTTTGGAGAATGGATGGCAGTGTTGGCCTCATCGCCGGCAAGCCGGCTCCCACAGGGAGATGCGCTGCCAGTGGGCGCCGGCTTGCCGGCGATGAGGCCACACCATTCTCGGTTCATTCGCCCACATGGATAAATGGCCGCCCACGCACGGTGCCATTGCGCCTGACGCAATCCACCAACCTGATACCATCGCGTTTCCCACAGCTGTCACGGAAAACGGCCATGCAACTCCCGGACATGAACCTGCTCGTCGCCCTCGATGCCCTGCTCGACGAAGGCAGCGTGGTCGGCGCCGCCCAGCGCATGAACCTGAGCCCGGCGGCCATGAGCCGCACGCTGGGGCGCATCCGCGAGGCCATGGGCGACCCGATCCTGGTACGCGCTGGCCGTGGTCTGGTGCCGACACCACGGGCACTGGCCCTGCGCGACCAGGTCCGGGCGCTGGTGGAGCAGGCCGGTCTGGTGTTTCGCAGTGGCGACGAGGTCGACCTGCCGAACCTCGACCGGGCCTTCAACATCCGCACCAACGACCTGTTCATCGCCCTGTATGGCGCGCGCCTGCTGCACATGATGCTCGAGCAGGCGCCGAACACCGTGCTGCGCTTCGTCCCCGAGCACCAGGGCGACGATGACCTGGTGCTGCGCCACGGGCAGATCGACCTGGTGGTCAGTTCGAGTATCGACATGGGGCCGGAGATCAAGGTGCAGAGCCTGTTCGACACCTGGTTCGTCGGGCTGGCGCGGGCCGACCACCCGATCTTCGACGCCGAGATCACCCCGGAGCGCTTTGCCCGCTATCCGCAGATCAGCGTGTCACGACGCGGACGGGCCAACGGCCCCATCGATGTGGAGCTGGGTACCCATGGCGTGCAGCGCAGGGTGGCGCTGATCACGCCGAGTTTCCATTCGGCGATGTTCTCGTTGCCAGAGTCGGACCTGATCCTGCCGATGCCGGCGAACATCCTCGGCAGCGTGACCAAGTTCGGCCTGCCGCTGCGCTCGTTCGAGATCCCGGTGCCGCTGGAGCGGGTGCGGGTGATGCAGGCCTGGCATCCGCGTTTCGACAACGATCCGGCGCATCGCTGGTTGCGCCAGACCATGCGCGCCTGCTGCGCGGGCGAGCCCACGCCGGCCTCAAACCCTGCGCGTTCCCTGTAGGAGCGGCCTTGTGTCGCGAAAGGGCCGCAAAGCGGCCCCGACGATCTTTGCATGAACGCTGAAATCCTGGGGCTGCTGCGCAGCCCTTTCGCGACACAAGGCCGCTCCCACAGAGTCCCAGCAAGGCTCGAGTGCAACGGTGAACCGGTGGGAGGGGGCCCACGAAGCGGGCGCCGCCGATCTCCATGGATTGCGTCTGACGCAACATAAACCTGCCAACAAGTCAGTTTTCGTCAGTATTCGACCTACTTAGACTTGCTCCAGCCCTGAATTTGTTGCTGGAGATGTCTATCCATGAGTTCCCTGACCGCGCCCTGCGCCGCGCTGGCCGCCGCTCCCGCACCGGCCGCCCCCGCGCAGACGGCGTTCGGCCTGCGGGTAGTGGTCGGGCTGTTCGGCGTGTTGCTGGCGGTGCTGTGCGCCGGGCTAAACGAGGCGGTGACCAAGATTTCCCTGAGCGACATTCGTGGCGCCATGGGCATCGGCGCCGACGAAGGTGCCTGGCTGTTGGCGGTGTATGCCGCCGCCTCGGTCTCGGCCATGGCCTTCGCGCCCTGGCTGGCCACCACCTTCTCGTTGCGCCGCTTCACCATGAGCGCCGTCGGCGTGTTCGCCGTGCTTGGCCTGATCCAGCCCTTCGCCCCCAACCTGCATAGCCTGATGCTGCTGCGTGTGCTGCAGGGCTTCGCCTCGGGCGCCTTGCCGCCGATGCTGATGAGCGTGGCGCTGCGTTTCCTGCCGCCGGGGATCAAGGTCTACGGCCTGGCCTGCTACGCCCTGACCGCCACCTTCGGGCCGAACCTCGGCACGCCGTTGGCGGGCCTGTGGACCGAGTACGTCGGCTGGCAGTGGGCGTTCTGGCAGATCATCCTGCCCTCGCTGCTGGCGATCGCCTGCGTCGGCTGGGGCCTGCCCCAGGATCCGCTGCGCCTCGAGCGCTTCAGGCAACTGGACTGGCGCGGCGTGTTGCTCGGTCTGCCAGCGATCAGTTGCATCGTCCTCGGGCTGTCGCTGGGCGACCGCTGGGGCTGGTTCGACTCGCCGCTGATTTGCTGGCTGCTCGGCGTTGGCGTGTTGCTGCTGGCGCTGTTCATGTTCAATGAATGGTCCGAGCCGCTGCCGTTCTTCCAGTTGCGCATGCTCACGCGACGCAACTTGAGCTTCGCCCTGGTAACCCTGGCCGGGGTGCTGGTCGTGCTCTCGGGCGTGGGCAGCATTCCGTCCGCCTACCTGGCGCAGATCCAGGGCTACCGCCCGGCGCAGACCAGCCCGCTGATGATGCTGGTGGCCATGCCTCAACTGATCGCCCTGCCGTTGACCGCGGCGTTGTGCAACATCCGTGCGGTGGACTGCCGCTGGGTGTTGGCGATGGGCCTGGCCATGCTGGCGGCCTCGTGCGTGGGCAGCAGCCTGCTGACCTCGCAGTGGATCCGCGGCGACTTCTACCCGTTCTACCTGCTGCAGGTGTTCGGCCAGCCCATGGCGGTGCTGCCGCTGCTGATGCTGTCGACCAACGGCATGCCCCCGCAGGAAGGCCCGTTCGCCTCCGCCTGGTTCAACACGGTCAAGGGGCTGTCGGCGGTGATCGCCGGTGGTCTGCTCGATGCCCTGGGCACCCTGCGCCGGCATTTTCATTCCAACCACCTGGTCGACAGTCTGGGCAACGCGCCGCTGATCGACGACAACGCCGCTGGCCTGGCCAAGCGCATCCATGAACAGGCCCTGGTGCTGACCTCGGCCGACCTGTACCTGGTGATGGCGGGTATCGCCGTCGCCCTGATCTGCCTGATCCCCTTCGTGCCTACCCGGATTTTCCCGCCGCGTGCGGTGGCCTGATCCGTGGATGAATCCGAGACCTTGAAATGACCAACAAGCGCAAGACAATCCTTATCGGCTCGGTGCTCGCCGTGGCCGTGCTGGCCGCCATCGTCGGCCCCTGGATGTTCGGCAGCGACCATCGCCAGAGCACCAACGATGCCTATGTAACCGCCGACTACACCGTGGTCGCGCCGAAGGTGGCGGGCTTTATCAAGGAGGTGCTGGTGGAGGACAACCAGCAGGTGAAGGCCGGCCAGTTGCTGGCGACCATCGACCCGCGTGACTACCAGGCCGCCCTCGACGCGGCCCAGGCCCAGTTGCTGGTGGCCAGGGCGCAGAGCCTGGATGCCCGCGCCACCCTCGAGCGCCAGGCCTCGCTGATCGCCCAGGCCGAGGCCGCGGTGAAGGCGGCCCAGGCCGAAGCGGCCTTCGCCGATCATGAGGTGACCCGCTACAGCCGCCTGGCCGAGCAGGGCGCCGGCACTGTGCAGAATGCCCAGCAGGCGCGAAGTGGCGTTGACCAGGCCCGCGCCCGGCTGGCCAACACCCAGGCGGCGCTGGTGGCGACGCGCAAGCAGGTGGATATCCTCGGCGCCCAGGTGGCCAGTGCCGATGGCCAGCTGAAACGGGCCGAGGCCGGCCTGGAGAAAGCCCGACTGGATCTGTCCTACACCCGCATCACCGCGCCGGTGGACGGCATGGTCGGCGAGCGCGCCCTGCGTGTAGGCGCCTACGTAAACCCGGGCGCGCGGCTGTTGTCGGTGGTGCCGCTGGCGCGCGCCTACATCGTCGGCAACTTCCAGGAGACCCAGTTGACCCATGTGCAGCCGGGCCAGCCGGTGAGCATCAGCGTCGATACCTTCTCCGGCGAGAAACTCCACGGCCGCGTCGAGAGCATCGCCCCCGCAACGGGCGTGACCTTCGCCGCTGTGAAGCCGGACAACGCCACCGGCAACTTCACCAAGGTGGTGCAGCGCATTCCGGTGAAGATTGTCTTCGACGACGGCCAGCCGTTGCTGGAGCGCTTGCGGGTGGGCATGTCGGTGGAGGCGGTCATCGACACCCAGGGTGACACGCTGGCCGGTAAAGAGGTGACTGCGCGATGAAAGCGGCATCACGCTTGAGTCCTTTGCTGCTGGCCATGTTGCTTGCCGGCTGCACACTAGGACCGGACTTCCAGAGCCCGCCCAGCGAAGCGCCTCAGGATTGGGCCTCGTTGCAAGGTGAGGCCGCGGCCAGCCAGCCGGTCGCCGAGCCAATGGAACTGCGCTGGTGGGACAGTTTCCACGACGCCCAGTTGAGCGCGCTGATCCAGAAAGTCACCGAGCGCAACCTCGACCTGCAGATGGCCAGTGCCCGCCTGCTGCAGAGCCGCGCCTTGCGCAGCACCGTGGCGGCTGACGAGATGCCCACGGTGGATGCAAACGCAGGTTACAGCCGGGCGCGCAACAGCGCCGAAGGGTTGAACGACCCCTCCGGCAAGGCCGGCAAGTCGGCGTACAACTTGTGGCAGGGTGACCTGGTCGCCGGTTGGGAACTGGACCTGTGGGGGCGCGTGCGCCGCCAGGTCGAGGCCGCCGACGCGAGCGTGGCGGTGGCCGAAAACGACCGCCGAGGCGTGCTGTTGGCGCTGTTGTCGGAGACTGCCGGCAACTACATCCAGCTGCGGGCCGTGCAGCACACCCTGGATATCACCCAGGACAACCTCAAGGTCGCCCGGCACAGTCTGAAACTGTCCCAAGGCCGCCAGGCCGAAGGTGTCGCCACCCGGCTCGATGTCGCCCAGGCCAGCGCCCAGGTGGCATCGATCGAGGCGCGCCTGCCGACTCTGGAGGCGCGTCGCGACGACCTGATCAATGCCCTGAGCCTGCTCGCCGCCGAACCGCCGCGCTGTTTGCAGGCCCAGCTGCTGCAAGGCGGTGAGCTGCCCGCGCCGCAGCAGCGTTTCGCCATCGGCGTGCCGTCGGAGCTGGCCGAGCGCCGCCCGGATATCCGCCAGGCCGAGGCCCGGCTGCATGCGGCCACCGCCAGCATCGGCGTGGCCAAGGCCGATTTCTATCCAAGCATCCGTCTGTCCGGGAGTGTCGGTTTCCAGGCCATGCAACTGTCCGATTTCGGGGCCTGGGACTCGCGCCGGTTCGCCTTCGGGCCGCAGCTGTCGTTGCCGATCTTCGAAGGCGGTCGGCTCAAGGGCCAGCTGGAGCTTCGCGAGGCCCAGCAGCAGGAGGCGGCGCTGAACTACCGCAAGGTGGTGCTGGGCGCCTGGCATGAGATCGACGATGTGCTGCGTCTGTACAACGCCAGCCAGTTGCGCCGTGATCACCTGGCCGAGGCGGTGCGGCAGAACCGCATCGCCCTGGAGACCGCGCAGCGCCAGTACGTGGAAGGGGCGGTGGACTTTCTCAACGTGCTGACGGTGCAGTCGGCGTTGCTGGCCAGCGAGGAGCAGTGGATCGACAGTTCGGCGGCGGTATCGCAGGCGCTGGTGGGGCTGTACAAGGCGCTGGGTGGCGGCTGGCAGGCGTTCGATCAGGTCTGAGCAGTATCGCGGGGGCTCCCAGGTATGCGTAGGAGCGGCGGTGCGCCGATGCGACTTGCCCCGCGATGACGTCAGAGCGGTCGCAATAATCCGAAGCGCTTGCGCAACACCCAATCCAGCAGGCGCTGCGGCAACAGCCGGGCCATCAACGGCAAGGCCGTGCTGCCATTGCCGATACGCACCAGCGCAGGCACCGGCGACTTGCGGGTCGCCGCCAACAATCCCTGGGCAAACACCGCCGCCGGTGTCGGCCGATCCTGCGAGGCCCTCGCCCGGGCCTGAACTTGCTCGCGCAGCGGCCACCACGGCGAACTGCTCGCCAGCACCTGCTCGGCCTGCTGTTGCGCATTGCTGGCGAACTGCGAGGCGATCGCGCCCGGCTGCACCTCCATGACCCTGACCCCGAAAGGCGCCAGCTCCAGGCGCAGGGCATCGCTCAGCCCGTGCACGGCGGCCTTGGAGGCACAATAGGCACCGGCGAAGGGCGTCACCAGCACACCCGACACGCTGCCGATGTTCACCACCAGCCCCCGGGAACGGCGCAGCAGCGGGAACAGTGCCTGGGTCACGCCGACCAGGGCGAAGACATTGGTCTCGAATTGCTGGCGCATGGCCTCGACGCCGCCGTCGAGCAGCGGGCCC
The DNA here is from genome assembly GCF_019823065.1 of Pseudomonas mosselii. Lineage (NCBI taxonomy): Bacteria > Pseudomonadati > Pseudomonadota > Gammaproteobacteria > Pseudomonadales > Pseudomonadaceae > Pseudomonas > Pseudomonas mosselii. The sequence goes on along the minus strand of NZ_CP081966.1, from coordinate 5,301,314 downwards.
ATGGCGCCGTAGCCGGCGTTGTTGATCAGGATGTCGAGGCTTTGCAGCTCCTCGGCCAGACGGGCGAGGGCTTCTGCGTCGTTCACGTCCAGTTGACGGGCATTGAAACCGGCGGCGGCCAGTTGTTCGACATCCTGTGCCTTGCGGGCGGTGGCCCAGACTTCATGGCCGGCATCGCGGAAGGCGTCGGCCAGGGCGCGGCCGATGCCGCTGGAACAACCGGTGATCAGGACGGTGGGCATGGGGCGGGCCTGTGTTCGGAAGAGAGGATTCAGTTGGCGAATGTACCTTGCAGGTGCTCGGCACGGAACTCCAGTGTTTGTGGCCGATAGCCCGAGCGCAGCGGTGGCAATGGCAGGCAATCGGTCCATTCGGCGCCCGGCTGCAGTTCCCCGGGGCCACGATAGCGCGGTGCGGCGTAGGTGTTCTCGGCCAGGTTCACGGTATCGCCCGGCGCATAGGCGCCGACGCGCCAGCGCAGTTCACTGAGCGGGACTTGGTTGCCGTTCTTCATGCGCACCTGCAGGGCGCGGTCGGCGGGGCACTGGTCGGGGGCGTAGACCAGGCGGATATCGAGGCGGGCCAGTTGCGAGGCTTCGCGGGTGTCCTGCCAGACCACGTACAGCGCCACCAGCCCCAGGCCACAGACGCCAGCCATGGAAATCGGCAGGGCCTTGGCCGGGTAGCGCAGCAGCAGGACCAGCCAGGTGAGAACGAGCAGGGCGCCGATGATCATGGTGGGGCAGGCCTTGGTGGCGGGGGTTCGATTATCTTGGAGCGCCGAGCTGCAAGCTGCAAGCCACAAGAAAAAGCGAAACGGCGGCGAATCGAACATTTCGATTCACCGCCGTTTCGCTTTTTCTTGCCGCTTGCAGCTTATGACTTGCGGCTGTTACTGCGCGATGGTCTTCACCGAAACCCCACGCTCCACTGGCGTCGAAGTCCGCCCATACACATCCTCGAACCGTTCGATATCATCCTCGCCCAGGTAGCTCCCGGACTGCACCTCGATGATCTCCAGCGGGATCTTGCCCGGGTTGCGCAGGCGGTGCACCGAGGCGATGGGAATGTACGTGGACTGATTCTCGGTGAGCAGGAACACGTTCTCGTCGCAGGTTACTTCGGCGGTGCCGGACACCACGATCCAGTGCTCGGCACGGTGGTGGTGCATCTGCAGCGACAGGCTGGCGCCGGGTTTGACGGTGATGTGCTTGACCTGGAAGCGCCCGCCCATGTCCACCGAGTCGTACGAGCCCCACGGGCGGTACACCTCCAGGTGGTTCTGGGTTTCCGTGCGGCCCTGGGCGTCAAGGGTGTTGACCAGCTGCTTGACCCCCTGAACCTTGTCCTTGTGGGCGATCATCATGGCGTCCTTGGTCTCGACCACCACGATGTTCTCAAGGCCAATCACCGACACCAGCTTGCCGTTGCCGTGAATCATGCAGTTGCGGCTGTCCTGCACCACCACGTCGCCCTTGGTGACGTTGCCGTCGGCATCCTTCTCGTGCACGTCCCACAGCGACGACCAGCAACCGACGTCGCTCCAGCCGGCCGACAGCGGCACCACGCAGGCGCGCTGGGTCTTCTCCATTACCGCGTAGTCGATGGAGTTGTCCGGGCAGCAGGCGAAGGTGGCTTCGTCGATGCTCAGCGCATCGGTGTCCTCCTGGCTGCGCTCCAGGGCCAGCAGGCAGGTGTCGTAGATGTCCGGGTCGTGCTTTTTCAGCTCTTCGAGGAAGCGGCTGGCGCGGAACAGGAACATGCCGCTGTTCCAGAAGTAGCCGCCGGCGCGGACGAACTCGTTGGCGCGCTTCTCGTCGGGTTTCTCGACGAACTGCGCGACCCGCGCCACGCCCTCGGGCAGCAGCGCGTCCTGGCTCGAGCGGATGTAGCCGTAGCCGGTCTCGGGCTTGGTCGCCGGTACGCCGAACAGCACCATCTCGCCGCGCTCGGCGGCCACGGTGGCCAGGGCCAGGGCGCGTTGCAGGGCCTTCTGGTCCTCGATCACGTGGTCGGCCGGCAGCACCAGCATCAGCTCGTCACGGCCTTCGTTGACCAGTTTCATTGCAGTCATGGCCACCGCCGGCGCGGTGTTGCGGCCGAACGGCTCCATGAGGATGGCCTGGGTTTGCAGTTGCAGTGCGTTCAACTGCTCCTGGACGATGAACTTGTGGTCCTTGTTGCAGACCACGATAGGCGTGTCCATGCCATCGAACACCAGGCGTTCGATGGTCTGCTGGAACAGGGTGTGTTCGCCGGTCAGGGCCAGGAACTGCTTGGGGAACTGCTTGCGCGACAGAGGCCACAGACGCGAACCGCTACCACCAGAAAGAATTACCGGGATCATCATGTTTCTCCAATAGTCATTTAGAGGCAGGGGAATCAGTTGCTAGCCACGGGGCGAGTGACCCATACCGGCGACAGGCTATTGCCGGAACCGGTGACATACAGCACGGCGGCTTCGCCGCGCGCCAGGGCGACGGGTTTGACGTCGCCGACTTTCTTGTCGCCTTGATACAGGGCCAGGTTGACCTTGACCGGGTTGATCTCGCGCTCGCCACGGCCCTTGGCGGCCACCGGGCTGACCACTTCGGTCTTGCCGTCGGCGGTCTTCAGGGTCAGCGACTGGTCGCTGAGGTTCTGCACCCGCACCAGGGCCTTCTGCTTGTTCTTGAACGGCGGCTCTTCGATAAGCTGCGGGTTGCCGCTGCTGCTGTTGACCAGGGTGTAGTACTTGTCGGCGGCGAGCTTCACCGGGACGCTCTTGCCGCCGACCTGGGCGGTGTAGTCACCGCCGGGCAGGAAGCTGAAGTCGCTGCTGGCCTGGGCGCCGACCTGCTTGATCTGGGTGTTGCCGACCGACGCGGCGGCGGGGCTGCCGGCGGCGTTGTACAGGCGCACGAAGGTCGAGCCTTTCGGCGCGCTCGGGCCATAGAGGGCGGCATCGGCGCCGGCGAAGGCCTGCAGCGAGGCCAGGGACAGGCCGGCGGCGAGGGTGAGGGCTTTGGCAATGGAAGTCTTGGTGGTCATGTGCGTATTCCTCTCTATCTTCAGTGGTCCGTCCGATTGGACGACAGGGCCAGGTTTTCTTCGGATTGACGGGAGTTCTTCAGCTGCGCGATCCACTGCGGATCGAAGGCGCTGAGGTCGTTCTTCATTGGCAGATACCGTTCGGGGAATTCCCACACCACGACCTGTGGCGGGGCGTTCTTGAAAGCGTCGCTCTGCAGGTACTTGAGCATCGGCAGCAGCGGGCCGTGGCCGTCCTCGGCGTAATTGGCGACGTCGCTGTGCAACGCCTGCTGCAGGGCGCCGAGGAAGTTCCAGTGCGGGTTGGCGCTGTAGCTGGTGCCCACCAGCGCCACCGGGATCCGGCTGTCGGTGAACAGCGCATCGTCGCCTTCGGCCTGCACCGGGTGGGTCTTGCGTTGTTGCAGGGTGTCGGGAGTGGGTAGCAGGTTGCTGAACAGTGGATCCAGCGGCAGGAAGTTGGTCAGGTCGCCCTTGTACGGCGCGCTGGCGCCGGCCTCGGTGATGTACGCCTGGGGCTCGCCGGTGAGCAGCTGCTGGCGATCGACGGCTTCGGCCAGCGATTGCGCGACCACTTCGGCGCCCATCGGCGTCCAGTGGGTGTCGGTACGCAGGAACACCTGGCCGCGGGCCTTGGCCTGCTCCAGCGGCGCCAGCAGGTCGGGGGCGAACACATTGGCCTGGCGCGCCTGGGCGTGGAACTGGTTGAACAGCTCGTCGTGCAGGCTGGCCGGCGCCTCCTTGCCGATGTATTCGGAATAGAGGCGGGCCTTGGCCGGGACGATCGCCAGCACCAGTTGCACGCCCTGGCGTTGCAGTGCGTCACGCACTCCACGCACCAGTGCCAGGTTGTCCTGTATCTGTTGCTGCGCGCCGGCGGTGGGCTTGAACTCCTCGTCGGTGAACAGCCACTGGTCGCGGCCCAGCACCACGCCGGGGCGGCCTTCGTTGAACAGTTTGAAGTCCAGCGCGGCCCACAGGTTGGTGCCAACGCGCTTGATCGGGAACTGCTCGTCGTAGTGGGTCTCGGCGGCCTTGGCCAGCTTGCCGTCGAGCAGGGTCATCTGCCCTGTGCGGTTGAAACTTTCCAGCCCGCCGACCGACCATGCGCCCAGCCCGACCAGCAGGCCCATGAACGTCAGCGAATAGGTGATGCGAAGTGTCCGGTTCATGATTCAGGCCTCAGAACTGGAAGTACAGGAACGGTGAGTAGCTCTGCGCCGAGAGCTTGAGCACCGAGGCGGCGAACAGCAGCAGGACCAGGGCGCGGGTCATGATCCGCGTCCAGTCCAGGCCCACCGAGCCGTCGGCGTTGATCTGCACCGGGGTGGCCTTGGGCGCGGGCGTTGCATTGCGGTAGAAGTCGCGCAGGCCGAAAAACGCCAGGCTCAGGTAGGCGACGATCAGCGTGGCCACCTGCAGGCCGGTGAGGTTGGCGCGGTTGAGTTCCGACAGCTGCCAGTCGCCGAAGCTGAACATGGCGCCGTACATGCGCGCCGCCACGTGCAGGTTCTCGGCGCGGAAGATCACCCAGCCGACCACCACCAGGAGGAAGGTGACGGCCCATTTCACCGGGTTGAAGCGCTGCGGGTTGGTGTCCAGCCCCAGTGCGCGCTCGATGGCCAGCCACAGGCCGTGCCAGGCGCCCCAGATGATGTAGGTGAAGTTGGCGCCGTGCCACAGCCCGCCCAGCAGCATGGTCAGGAACAGGTTGCGGTAGGTGTTGAAGGTGCCTTTGCGGTTGCCGCCCAGGGTGATGTACAGGTAGTCGCGCAGCCAGGTCGACAGGCTGATGTGCCAGCGCCGCCAGAACTCGGTGATCGACTGGCTGATGTAGGGCTGCTTGAAGTTCTCCATGAAGCGAAAGCCCATCATCAGGCCCAGGCCGATGGCCATGTCGCTGTAGCCGGAGAAGTCGAAGTACAGCTGCGCGGTGTAGGCCAGCGCGCCGAGCCATGCGTCACCGGTGGTTGGGTTCTCGAGGGCGAAGCAGTGGTCGGCGACCACCGCCAGGGTGTCGGCGATGAACACTTTCTTGATGAAGCCCTGCATGAAGCGGGTGCAGCCTTCGGAGAACTTGTCCAGGGTATGGGTGCGGTTGTTGAACTGGTCGACCAGGTCCTTGAAGCGCAGCACGGGGCCGGCGATCAGGTGCGGGAAGATCGCCACGAAGGCGGCGAAGTCGATCAGGTTGCGGGTGGCCGGGGTGTCGCCGCGGTACACGTCGATGATGTAGCTGATCGACTCGAAGATGTAGAACGAGATGCCGATCGGCAGCAGCACGTGGGTGAGGATGAACGGCTCCAGCCCCATCGAGGTCATGATCGCGTTGAGGCTGTCGACGCCGAAGTTGGCGTACTTGAAGTAGCCGAGGATGCACAGGTCGACGCCCACGCCCAGCAGCAGCCAGCGCTGCGCGGGCTTGGTGCGCACGCCGGCGGCGCCGACCTTCAGGCCGATCCAGTAGTTCCACAGGGTGACCCCGGCGAACAGGGCGAGGAAGTCCACCCGCCACCAGGCGTAGAAAATGTAGCTGGCAACCAGCAGCAGCAGGTTGCGATAGCGGTTCCCGCTCACGTAGTACAAGCCGAGGAAAACCGGCAGGAACAGGAACAGGAACACGTTGGACGAGAAGACCATCCCGGTTCTCCTAGTTATGCACAGCACCTGGGGCACAGCGCCCCCCAAACCCCCCGCGACAATGCAGGGGAAACCTTTGTTGCCTAAACCATTGATGGGCCGCAAAGCGGCCCCTGGCCTTACTTCTTTTCTGCGCCCGGGTCATAGACCCGCGTCACATCGCCCCCCAGCCTGAAACTGTTGAACGGCTGCATGTCATGCTTGCGCTCGAGGGTGTCGCCGACGCACTGGTACAGCGCGCACCACGGCTCGAGCCAGGCGTACTTGCTGTCGATCTTCAGGTCCTTCAGGTCCTGCTTCACGCCGGCGCGGGTGTTGAAATGAACAGGGTCGCGGGCACCGGCCAGCACGCCTTCGCCAAGCCGTTGCAGGGCGAAATTGTTTTCCTTGCGCAGGTCCACGCCGTTGGCCTGGGCGAAGCTGGCGATCATCGCCAGCGGCGGCAGGGCGTAGTTGTGGTAGGCCAGGGCGCGTTGCTTGCGCTTGACCTCGTTGGGCAAGAAGCCCTGCTCGTCGATCTGGTTGACACCGACCTTGTATTCCTTCACCGCCCAGTCGAACAGATCCTGCTGGCCGGTGGCGACGGCGGTGGCCATCACCGACCAGGCCGCCCAGTAACTGTGGTTGTTGATCTTGTCCAGCGGCAGGTCGCTCCAGTCGCGCACGGTCTGGCGCGCCAGGCGCACGAACCATTTCTCGATCTGCTCGGCTTCGGCGCGGTGCGCCGCCAGTGGCTGCGAGTTGGAGAACTTCAGGCGCAGCCACGAGCCGCTCATGCTGCCCAGGGCCCATTTGCGCATGGACTTGCCGGTATGGTTGTAATCGGTGGACATCAGCGCATCGGCGCGTGCCCAGGTGTCGAGCCAGGTCAAGGCGCAGTCCAGTTGTGCCGGGCGGCCGTCGCGCATGTACTGGCCTACCATCTTGCTGACGCCTTTCTCGAGGGTGGTGATGTCCTCGGTGGATTTGCGGAAGGCTTTTTCCGAGGCGACATTGAGCGTCGCCCGGGCCTTGTCCGAACCTTCGTACTTGCTGCGAAACTGCAGCGCGCCGGTATAGGGCTTGGGCGCGGCTTCGCAGCGGAAATTGCCGTCGCCTGTCTTGAGTTTTTCGATGCCCTCGTAGTAACCCTGGGGCGGTACCAGCGCGGCCTGCGCCGCGCCGCCGAACAGGGCGAGGGCGAGCAGGGCGGGAGCGGTCTTGCTGCTGATGGTGGTCATGGTCGCCTCACTGGCCAGCTTGCGCGGTGTGCTGCGCGGGGCTGGCGAAGTTGTTGCGTTTGCAGAGTTTGGCTTCGACTTTCTGCGTGCCGCTTTCCGGCCCCTGGACCTCCAGGGCTAGCAGGTTCTGGCCTGCCCAGTCTTCGTCCTCGCGCATCTGGAAGACGAAGCGCCCATCGGTGTCGGAGGTCTCGGGCTTCTCGATCTTGATGTCCTCGTGGCGGCCGTTGAGGTACCACAGGGTGGCCTGCAGCACTTTCACCGAGGTGTCCTCGAACTTGATGTCGAGCTGGTGGTTGCGGTTGACCAGGTCCTTGATCACGCCGTTCTTGCCGTTGACCATCAGCTCGTTCTTGCCGGGCTTGAGGGTGGCGCTGGCGCTCATCTGGGCCGGTCGGTCGTCGCAGCCGTCGTCGAGCAGGCCGAGGATCTGCCGCCAGATGGTTTCCTGGTCGAGACGGTAGAGCGGGGAGAACTCCCAGATCAGGATCTTCGGCGGGTTGTTCTGGAACTCCTCGCTGCCCAGGTACTGGATCATCGAACCTTCCAGGCCGCCGCCGGGGAAGGCGACGTTGAGCACATCGGCACCGATGTACTGCTCGAGGAAGCCCGAGAAGTTGTAGTTCTTGCCGCTGTGGCTGGTGCCGACCAGGGTGATCTGCGCGTTGCCCGAATCGCCGAACAGGTCGTCGCCGCCGCTGGCGCCGCCCTTGGGCTCGGTGGCGAACTGGTCCATGTACTGCACCGCATAGCTGGTGCCGCACAGCTGGCCGGCGACGTTGTGCAGGGTGCCGGTCTTGCCCATGCGGCCGGACTTCTTGGTCTCGAATTCCTTGCGCGGGATGCCTTCGAAGGCCGGCATCTGGTGCACGGTGTCGGCGACGATCTTCGCCGCGCGCTCGGCGCCATAGGGCGTCCAGTGCTGGTCGCCACGGAAGTAGAAGTCCTTGCCCTGGTCGGCCGCGGCCAGCTGCTCGTTGGTCAGCGGCGACAGGTCGGGCACGTTGTAGCCCATCTTGGCGAAGCGCTGGAGCATGGCCTGGTAGTTGCGCAGTGCCTTCTGGTAATCGAAGGCGGCCTTCTCCTCGGGGTTGAGCATGTTGCGGTTCACCAGGCCCCGGGTCGGCTGGTACACCACCACCAGCTCGACGCCGCGCTTCTTGAAGGCGTCGTGCACCTGCTGCAGGCGCTTGTAGCCGCCCGGGGTGGTGTCGAACTCGGTGCGCAGGTCTTCGCGGGTACGGAACAGCCAGTCGCCCTGGGCCTGCACCAGGGTGGTGAAGTTCTGCTGGTAGCGCGTGGTGTAGCGGCTGGCGTCGTGGGCCTCGGGGCACAGCTGGCAGCAGGGCTCGGCGCTGAAGGTCGGCGCCTTGACCTCATCGGCGCGCACGCCCTGGCTGATGGCCAGGAGGGCGGCGGACAGGCCCAGCAGTTTCATCAGGTGTGGAGTCATGGTCTGGGCTTCCTTAGTCGATCATTTCGGTCTGGCGTTCGACCGGGTCGATCAGCACGGCCTTCTGCTGGCGCACCAGCAGGTCGAGGATTTCGTCCTGGCGCTCGCCGAGCACGCCGTTGAAGCTGATGCCGTTGGCCTTGCGCGGCATCAGCATCGACACCTTGTACAGCTCCACCGACAGGGGCGAGTCGATCGACAGCGGGCCGGAGCCGTTGGCCGCCAGCTCGCCGCCGACCACGATCAGCGACACCTTGGTGTCGAACGGGTCGAGGGCGATGTCGCGGTCGGTGTCGGAGAGGTCCTTGATGTGCCCGTACACGCCCACCAGGCCGTTGGCCATGGCGACGTTTTCGTACAGGCGGATGTTCACGCTGTTGCGCACGCGGATGCCGTGGCGACGGTTGTTGATCAGCTTGTTGCCCCAGATCAGGTTGTCGCCGCTCTCGTACAGGGTGATGCCGTCGGTGTGGTTGCGGTAGATCTCGTTGTAGGCGATCAGGTTGTTGACGCTGTTGCGGTCGATCACCACCCCCGAGAGCTTGTTGTCGTAGCTCTTGTTGTTGATGATCCAGCTGTCGTTGACCTCGCGCGAAACGATGATCCCGTGCTTCTTCTTGGTGCCGTACACGGTGTTGCCGGCGATGATCAGGCGGTGCGAACGGTCGTGGGGGTCGATGCCGTAGACGATGTTGTCGCGGTAGGTCGAGTCCTTGATCACGAAGTCCTGGGTCTCGTAGCAGTAGAAGCCGTACCACATGTCGCTGAACTCGGAGCCGATGATCCAGCCGGTGGGTTCCGGGCGGCCCATCTGCTTGGCCATGTTCGGTGTGTACTGCGAGATGCTCACCCCGTACGACTTGGACTTGGCGTAGCCGAAGCTGGCCATCTTGCTGTTGACGATATAGGTCTCGGTGCCGCCCCAGCTGAGCAGGAACGGGCGGAATTCATCGGGCTTGCGGAAGGTCGCCGGGCCATTGGCCTGCTCGCGCCAGCCGGTCACCTGGGTGTCGCTGACAAACAGCTTGCCGTCGTTGACGATGAACGACCCACCTTCTTCGGACAGGCGCAGCTCCTTGACCTTGCCGTCGATCTCCAGCACGCCCTTGCGCCCGACCACGATCGGCAGGCGGGCGAGGTAGACACCTGGCGCGGTCTCGCGCAGGTACTGGTCGGGTACCTTTTTGCTCAGCTCCGCCAAGTCGACATGCCCGTCGTCGACGAAGATCGCCTGGGGAATGCCGTGCTGGCGACGCACCCACTCGGCGCCCTTGTTGTCGCCGCCGATGAACTCCTTGAGGGTGTCCTCCTGGAGCATGCGGCGCACGCTGACCTTGCCCTTGTGGCGGCGGTCGATCTTCTTCTGCACGGCCTCGGCGGTGTAGCCGGACAGGTCAGGCAGTTTGGGCGGGGCCATCTTCAGCGGCTCGATTGGCGCGCTGGACACGGTGTAGGTCTTGGCCTGTTGCAGCCCCTTGGCCATCTCGGGCTCGGCGGCCTGGGCAAGGCCGCCGGCCAGCAGCAGGGCGCTGGCGAGCAGGCTGTGGCGAAGGTTCGGGTGCAGGTTCATGGCTATCCTCTCCCGGCCTCAGTAGCGCCAGATTACGTCGACGAAGGCGCGATGCATGTACGAGTCGGCCTCTTTGCCATAGGCGTCGCCCGGCTTGAACACACCGGCGCGCAGGCGTACCAAGGCCGACGGTTCGTCGATCGACTGGCTGATCGAGGCCGGCAGCAGGCCTTGCTTGAAGTACTTGGTGACGACCACGTCCATCTCCTGGCCCAGGTCTTTCTCGCCCTGCACCAGCGGGCGGCTGATGCCGCCGTCGTCGACCACCGCGTTGATGCCGCTGGAGCCGATGTTCTGCTTGCCGTCGACGCGCCAGAACTTGTGGTAGATGAAGCTGGCGTCGTAGTCGTCGCGCAGCTGCCAGGAGGCGAACAGGGTGGCCGCCTGCAGATTGCCCAGCTCGCCGCGGAACGCTTCGCCGAAGCGGTGCACGCGCGAGCGGGTGCCGGTGAAGTTGGAGCGGTTGCTCTCCAGGCCGGTCTGCTCGAAGTTGTTCGAACCGTCGCTGCCGCCACCACCGCTGCCCCGGGCATAGGCCGCGCCGACCTGCCATTGCGGGTCCAGGCGCAAGCGGATGCCGAGGTCGGTGGCCCAGGCGTTGACGTCGCCGCTCTGTTTACCGGTGGCGACCTGTTCGTTGCCCACCGCCTGGCTGCTGAGGGTGTCGCGGTCGCCGGTCAGCCAGGTGACGCTGCCCCAGTAGTTGACGGTGTGGTCGTTGCGCCAGTTGTAGGCGTCGCTGTTGGCTTCCAGGCCCAGCCAGGTCAGATCGCCCGTGCGGGTCTTGTCGAGGGCGTCGACGGTCTCGCCGGGGCTCTTCAGGCTGCCGCCATCATGAGTGTGGTGGGCGCGCAGGCCGACCCAGTGGCCGGGTGTCCACTGCGTGGCGACGTTGCCGTAGACGTGGGTGCGGTCCTTGTCCTCTGGAGCTAGCTCGGTGAGGTCGGTGCGGTATTCGCTGAAGCGCTGGGCCACGCCCAGGTCGGCTTTGAGCAGGGTGGTGTCGAAGGTCCAGTTCAGCGCCTCGATGTTGGTGTCGCGCCACATGCCGTCGTCGCTGCGCAGGCGCTGACGACCGAAACGCAGCTGCTCGCCGGGGTAGGGGGTCAGGCCGCTGTAGCCGATCCAGAACTCGCGCATGGCCAGGTAGCTCTTGTCCGGCTTGCGGCTGTCGTCGCCGTTGTCGATGGTGGTGCCGTCGTCGTTCTGGCGCAGGGTGTCGGTCTCGATGATGTCGGTGGCGGCCACCGCCTGGCCCATGGCGAAGGCGCTCCAGTGTCCGCGCTCGCCGTACACCCAGGGCCGCAGGTCCAGGCCCAGGCCGTTGACGTCGCCGCCGGAGCGGGTGCCCAGGTCGCGGTCGTCCTCGGACTGGCCGGTGATCTTCACGTCGAGACCGAAGTTCTTCTGCGCGGTTTCGGCCGCCAGGGTCGGCATCGACCACAGCAGGGCGAAGCCCAGGCCGATGCCGGCTTTCACGAAGGGGTTGAGCGTCATAGCGAATCCTCGGCGTCTACGTCGTCTTTCTCGTCCTGCAGCGCTTCGATGGCCAGGGTGCTGTTGGCGCCCCGGGCCATGCTGCCGCGCGCCTGCTTCTCCTGCGCCAGCAGGTTCTGCGCCTGGTTGCGCTGGTCGGGCGTGAGCTGCTGGTCGAGCTGTTGCAGCAGTTCGGTCGACTGCGGGGTCGGGTTGACCTGTGAGAGCTGGGCGAATACCCAGGCATTGGTCGGCGCCGGGCGGATGCCGTGGCCTTCGCTGAACAGCTGGGCCAGGGCGTAGTCGGCGCTGTTCTGGCCACCGCGGGCGGCGGCCAGCAGGTGGTCCACGGCTTTCTGCGGCTCGACCTGGCCCAGGTAGCCACGGCGGTAGAGCTGGCCAAGGTAGTAGTCGGCGCTCACCTCGCCGGCATCGGCGGCGGCCTGCAGGTGTTCCTGGGCCTTCTGCGCGTCGGCGGGCACGCTCTTGCCTTCGTAGTAGAGCCGGCCCAGCAGCAGTTCGGCGCGGGGCTGCTCGGCCTCGCGGCCCTTGTCGATGTAGGCCATCAGCTGGTCGGTGTCGCCCAGCTCGGGGAAGTCGTAGAGCAGTTGCGCCAGGCTTACCCAGGATGTCGGGTTGGCCGGTGCGACCTGCTCGAGCAGGTCCTTGGCAGTCTTCTCGTCGGTCTGGCCGAGGCTGCGGTCGGCCAGTACCCGGGCGACGCTGTCGACCCGGGTGGCCGGCACGGCGCCACGGGCATGAGCGGCTTTGAGTTGTTCGAGCAGGGCAGCCTGCTGGTCGGGCTGGGCGCGTTTCTGGTAGACGGTGGCCAGTTCGACATAGCAGATGTCGGTGCTGGCCAGTGCCGCCTTGCAGATCTTCTCCACATCGCCCAGGTGCTGGTCGTAGGTGTCCTGGGTGCGGTACAGCAGGACCTGGGCCAGGCCCGCCTCGGGGTTGCCGGCGGCGCGCCACTGGTCGATCTGCTGCTGGGCGTTGACCTTGGGGAAGCTCTGCGGGTACTGCAGGTAGAGCATCGCCAAGGGGATCAGGGTGTTGCCTTCGCCCTGTTGCGCGGCGAGTTTGAGCAGCGACTCGGCTTCTTCACGCTCGGCCTGGGTGCTGTCGGGCTTGGCCACCAGCAGGCGGCCGAGACGCGCCTGGGCACGGGGCGAGGTGGCGGCTGCGGCGCGGTAGGTGGCTTCGGCTTGCTTGAGCTTGGCCGGGTCGCGGGTACCGACCTGGATGTCCGCCAGGCCGATCTGGGCGTCGCTGTAGCCGAGGTCGGCCAGAGCCTTGTAGTTGCGCTCGGCGGTGGCGGTGTCGCCACGCTTGAGCGCTTCATTGGCTAGGCGCTGGTCGGGCAGGCCGGCGCAGCCAGCCAGGGTGATGGCCAGGGCCAGGGTGCATAACCCGAGGCTGAAGGCCTCACTGTGGGAGCCGGGGTGTCTGCTGGTCATCGGCATGATCCTCTTACAGCCCACGGGCCACGGCCTTGTCGATCAGCCAGTTCAGCGACGGGCCACGGTCGCTGTTGACCGCGGCCGGGCGCCCGGCGAGCTCGGCCGGCAGGCTGCCGTCGGGCTTGATCTGCACGCGGATGTCGGAGGCCAGGTTGTCGGTGTCCAGGCTGGAGCTACCGGTGATCCGCCCGGTGCGCACTTCGTCCTCGCCGGCGATCTGGAAGTTGACCTGGGTACCCGGCTTCACTTCGTCGAACTGGCGATAGCTGAAGCGCGCCTCGATGGTCGGGACGCTGGTGCGCGGGATCAGCGCGAACACCGGCTGGCCCTTGCTGGCGTACTGGCCGTCATCCACCAGCTGGCGCGAGACCACGCAGTCGCACGGGCTGGTGAGGGTGCCGGAGAGCTGCTTGCCGAACAGTTCCTCGACCTTGGCCGGCTCCAGCTGAGCGTCGTCCAGATGGCCCTTGAGCAGGTCGAGCATGCTGGTGTTGAAGGTCGCCAGCGGCGCGCCCTTGGCCACGGTCGCGCCGTTCTCCACCAGGCTTTGCAGACTGCCGTCGCGGGGCATGGTGACGTTGGTGGTGGGCACCGCGACCACGCCGGCCTCGGCATGGCTGACGAAATACAGGCCGTACAGCGACTTGGCGACGAAGCCGAAGGCCACCAGGCCGACCACGAACACCCCGGCGGTCACGGTGACCGCACGCAGGCGGCCGAAGGCGGAAAGACCGGAGCCACCGTCCTTCTGCTTGCGCGCCTTGGTGAAGTTGTCGCGCTGCAGGGTACTGAGCACATCGCCGACGCTGATCAGCTCGCCGGACAGGTGGCTGGTGATGATGTGGCGCAGGGTGGCGATGTCGCGCGGCTCGAGGTTCTGGAACTCGGTACCGGTGCGGCCGGTCTCGCGGCTGCTGGTACGCACCAGCAGTTCGACGTCCATCGACAGGCCGAGGTTGTCGACCACGAACTGCAGGCGACCGCGCAGCACTTCGCCTTCCGGCAGTGGTTTCTTCGCGTGGAAGGACAGGCCTCCGGCGGACAGGTCGTCAACCTTCACCTCCTGCGCTTCGCGGTTGCCATCCAGGTAGCGCAGCTTGGCGGGGATGCGCACCCGGGCGTGCTGGCGCTGCGCTTCGGATTCATGCACGACATTGACGTTCACGGCGGTATTCATGGCGATATTCGTTCCTGTTGTCCGATCCGGGGGCTCACACGACCATGAACAGCACGGCGACGAAGATGCTCGCGGCCGAGAAGGTCATGGTCCGCGAGGACCAGGTGTTGAACCATTGTTGAAAACTTGCGAGGTCGCGCTTGAGGGCAGTGGGCTGGCGGGTCCAGGACTGCTTGTCGAGGCGGAAGAACACGTAGATCTTCATCACCGCGCCGACGATCTGGTTGTAATAGAGGATCAGCGGGTAGGCCGGGCCGACGTTGTGGCCCGAGCACAGCAGCATGACGGTGAGGATCAGCCGGGTGATGCCGATCCACAGCAGGTACACCAGCAGGAACTGCAGGCCGAACTTGAAGCTGGCGATCACCGCCACGGTCAGGCCCAGCAGGCTGGTCCACATCGACACGCGCTGGTCGAGCAGCACGATGCTGGTGAACAGCCCCAGGCGCTTGAGGCCCAGGCCCAGGGCGCGGGAGTTCTGCCGCAGGTTGTTGCCATACCAGCGGTACATCAGCTTGCGGCTGGCCTTGATGAAGCTTTTTTCCGGCGGGTGCTCGACCGTGTTGATCGCGGCATCGGGCACGTAGAAGGTGTCGTAGCCCAGGCGCATCAGGCTGAACCAGCTGGACTTGTCGTCGCCGGTGAGGAACTTGAAGCGGCCCAGGCGCCAGTGCATCAGCGAGTCGCTCTCGACGTCGGCGATGAACTCGGGGTTGGTCACCACGCTTGCGCGGAACATCGACATGCGCCCGGTCATGGTCAGCACGCGCTTGCTCAGTGCCATGGAGCACATGTTGATGTGGCGCTGGGCGAAGCGCAGCTTGTGCCACTCGCTCATGATGTAGCCGCCGCGCACTTCGCAGAACTCGTTGGTGGTCAGGCCACCGACGTTGGGGTACAGGCCGAACCATGGCACGGTCTTGCGCACCACGCCCTCGGCCAGCACAGTGTCGCCGTCGATCACCGCCACCACGGCGTTTTCGTCCGGCAGCATCCGCGAGATGGCGCGAAAACCATAGGCCAGGCCGTCACGCTTGCCGGTGCCGGCGATGCGCACGATGTCCAGGGTCACGTGGGACGGTGGGTTGTACTTGGCCCACAGGCTTTTCACCAGCAGCTCGTCGGACTTCTCCACCAGCGAGCAGACCACGGTGGTGGGGAAGCCGCAGTCGATGGCCTCGCGGATTACCGAGCTGTACACCTGGGCGGTGGTCAGGGCCTCGATACGAAAGCTGGTGACCATCAGGTACACGTGCGACGGGTCGGCCGCCTGGCCCAGCGTGCGCACCTTGCGGCGCAGGTAGGGGTACACGATGTACAGGAAGATCATGCCGCGGATGAAATGGGTGGCGCCCATGGAGTAACGCCAGATGCCGACGGCACCGACCAGGAAGATGAAGTGCTTCGACTGCGAGTCGAAGATGTCGCTGGGCAGGGCCAGGGCGATCAGCATGAGCAGGCTCATGTAGAGCAGCCAGCCGGCGCATTGCAGCAGCATGGTCTGGAACCTTTGCATGTTCGGCATCCGTCGAGAATTCGGGGGAGGTCGAGCGGCGCGCTGGGGAGGGACGCGCCGCCCGGCCGGGTTTACCAGCAGATACCTTCGGTGCGGCTGGTGGCGCAGGTCGGCTTGCTCATGAAACCGACCAGGTCGATCACCTGCTTGCCTTCCGGTGCCTGCTGGGCCAGGGCACGGAACTGCTCGTCACGGTTGCCCAGGATGATGATCTCGGCGTTGTCCACCACCTGCTCGAAGTTGGCGTTGAGCAAGGAGGAAACGTGAGGGATCTTCGACTCGATGTAGTCCTTGTTGGCACCGTGGACACGGGCGTACTCGACGTTCTGGTCGTAGATGTCGAGCTGGTAGCCCTTGCCGATCAGGCGTTCGGCCAGCTCCACCAGCGGGCTTTCGCGCAGGTCGTCGGTGCCGGCCTTGAACGAAAGGCCGAGCAGGGCGACCTTGCGCTTGTCGTGGCTCTCGATGATGTCAAAGGCGTTCTGCACCTGGGATTCGTTGCTGCGCATCAGCGAGTCGAGCAGCGGGGCGCGCACGTCGAGGCTGGCGGCGCGGTAGGTGAGGGCGCGCACGTCCTTCGGCAGGCACGAACCGCCGAAGGCGAAGCCTGGGCGCATGTAGTACTGCGACAGGTTCAGCGCCTTGTCCTGGCAGACCACGTCCATCACCTCGCGGCCATCGACGCCGACGGCCTTGGCGATGTTGCCGATCTCGTTGGCGAAGGTGACCTTGGTCGCGTGCCAGACGTTGCAGGTGTACTTGATCATCTCGGCCACTTCGACCGGCTTGCGGATGATCGGTGCGTCGAGCTCTTCGTACAGGGCCTGCAGCACGTCGCCGCTGGCGCTGTCCAGTTCGCCGATGACGGTCATCGGCGGCTGGTCGTAGTCCTTGATCGCGGTACTTTCGCGCAGGAACTCCGGGTTGACCGCGACGCCGAAGTCGACGCCGGCCTTCTTGCCCGAGCAGTCTTCCAGAATCGGGATGACCACGTTCTTCACGGTGCCCGGCAGCACGGTGCTGCGCACCACCACGGTGTGACGGCTGGCCTTGTCGCGCAGCACGTAGCCGATCTCGCGGCATACCGACTCGATGTATTCCAGGCCCAGGTCGCCGTTCTTCTTGCTCGGCGTGCCCACGCAGATCATCGACACGTCGCTGGCGCGGATGGCTTCGGCGAAGTCGGTGGTGCCGCGCAGGCGGCCGTTGGCGATGCCCTGTTGCAGCAGTTCTTCGAGGCCCGGTTCGACGATGGGCGACTTGCCCTGGTTGATCAGGTCGATCTTGGTGCTGGAAACGTCCACACCAATCACGTCATGGCCTCGTGCCGACAGGCAACCTGCACAGACTGCACCCACATAACCCAAACCAAAGATGCTGATACGCATCGCATTCACCTCATGTGTTTATCACGTCAGCCCTTCAGCGAAGAGCCGACTGGGTTGATTGACCAGCAGTTTTCGGGCGCACGGATCCATGGCGAATTGACACTTCACCGAACGCAGGCATGAATAAATCCGGAGCGCAGAAGTTATGCACTCAAAGTTGGCAGTCAAAGGCCAATATTAAAAATGGCGTGCCCTGAAATGCAGCCGTCGTTATTGCAATTCACCGCTGGTGAAGTGCTGTGCTTGTTTTTTCAAGTGGATAAATCCTTTGAAATCAACCACTAGGACGAATTTTAGGGGCGCTTGTCTCCTGCATGGATAATGGCTTTTGGCACTTCCTGTACCGCCGTTGAAGTTTTCGGGCCGGTTGAGAATGGCGGCCCTTTGTCATCTGTAAGTCATCTCTCACGCCGGGCGCTTGAAACGCGTTACGGGTGCTATGAGCCATCTCCCTTGGCAGAAGTTCCGGGGGCGGTTTCGTCACCATGAAAGATTTCTAAATATTTTTTCAGAGGGAAATACTTTCAATCTGATAGCACGCGGCAGTTTCGTCCCCGTATATAAAGGGCGAAATCGCAGGGGGATGGTTTTAGGCCATCATGCGAAAATTTTTTTCAATTTTCGTCAAAAAACTACGAACGGTCTTATGGCGTTTTGCAATATGGATAGGGCTGGTGGTTTTTTGGCGTCTGTAATTTGGCGAATTCAAGGGTGAGCGCGTGCCCCGTTGCAGGGCAAGGGTGGGGTGGGGCTGCGAAGCAGCCCCCGGGGCCATCAACCCTCAGCGTGATCGCGCAGGAACACCAGATGATCCGGCTTCGACTGCTCGGCGCTGTAGTAGTACCCCTGCACATCAAAGCGCTTGAGCTGCTCCGGATCGTTGATCCGCTCCTGGATCACGAAGCGGCTCATCATTCCGCGGGCCTTCTTGGCGTAGAAGCTGATGATCTTGTACTGGCCGTTCTTCAGGTCCTTGAAGTCGACATCGATCACCCGCGCCTTGAGCGCGCTCTTCTTCACCGCGCTGAAGTACTCGTTGCTGGCCAGGTTCAGCAGCACGTCGTCACCCTGGTCGGCCAGGGCCTGGTTCAGCCACTCGCTGATGCGCGTGCCCCAGAAGGCGTACAGGTCCTTGCCACGGGCATTGGCCAGCTTGGTACCCATTTCCAGGCGGTAGGGCTGCATCAGGTCCAGCGGGCGCAGCAGGCCGTACAGGCCCGAGAGCATGCGCAGGTGGTCCTGGGCGTAGCTGAAGTCATCCTCGCTAAGGCTCTCGGCGTCGAGCCCGGTATACACGTCGCCCTTGAACGCCAGCAGTGCCTGCTTGGCGTTGGCCGGGGTGAAGTCCGGGGTCCAACTGCCGAAGCGGGCGGCGTTGAGGCCGGCGAGCTTGTCGGAGAGGTGCATCAGCTCGGCGATCTGCGCCGGCGCCAGTTCGCGCAGTTGCCCGATCAGTTCCTGGGAATCGTCCAGGTACTGGGGCAGGGTGTGGCGCTGGGTTACCGGCGGGGTGTCGTAGTCGAGGGTCTTGGCGGGGGAAATCACCGTCAGCATCGGGTCGGCTCCTGGAATCGTCGGGCGAATTCTACGGGGCCGCTGGCACAACGCCAAACTATGGCGACGATAGTCACCGAACATCGCCACATTAAACCGCGGTTGGTCGCGTTATAGTGCGCGCCATGCCTTCAAGGAGATTGCTCATCGTGCGTATCGCGTTTGCCCTGTTCGCCGGGCTGCTCAGCCTGGGCGCGCAGGCGGCCCCGGCGGATTTCGTCAGTTTCGATCGAGCGCTGTGGCCTGAGCAGCTGGACAACCCGACGCTGTTCGACGTGGCATCGCGGGCGGAGATCCTGTCGTTCGCCCGGGTGCTGCACGAAAGCGAGATGCTCGACGAGCAGGCGTTGACGGCCCGGCTCGGCCTGCGCCAGGTCAACCTGACCGTCGTGCGGGCCGTAAGGGCACGTCTGTGGCAGCGCCTGTGGACAAGTTATCAACAGGCGCAGAAGAGTTGCGAGCAGGATGCCTCGTTCTGCTACCCGGTCGATTCCATGGCCGACCTGCGCACGCAGTCCGCCGTTTTCGCCGAGGATGTCGGCACGTTCTATGCGGGATGGGTCGAACCTAGTCACCAGTTCCACACGCGGTACCTGGATGAGCAGTTGCGCAAGGCCGCGCTTTTCCCGCAGACCACCAGCGAGGTGGCCAAGCTATCCAGCCGCGAGCGCAATGGCGAGGCACTCAACGACCGGATGTTCCTCCTGACCTTCGTTGGCGGCCCGGGGCCGCAGGGCGGCAGCACCGATGCGGTGGCCGACTACCTGAGGCGGCAAAAGCTCGACGGGATTTTCTTCGTGCTCGGCAATCGTCTGCAGCAACGTCGCGACGCCGGCCCGGTGGATGAGCTGTATGCCGGCCAGTGCGTGGGTGTCCAGGGTTGGGAGTACCGCTCCCACGCCCAGTGGCAGGACTGGCAGGATTCGCTACGACGCAGCCAGGCACGGGTCCAGGCCGACCTGGCGGAGCAGTACGTGCCCTTGTTCCGCCCGCCCTACGGCCAGCGCCGCGCCGATGGCGAGGCGTTCATGGACAGCCAGCAGTTGCGGGTATCGTTGTGGGACATCGATGCCCAGGATGACGGGCCGCTGACCGCCGAGGCCTCGGCACAG
The DNA here is from genome assembly GCF_019823065.1 of Pseudomonas mosselii. Classification (NCBI taxonomy): domain Bacteria; kingdom Pseudomonadati; phylum Pseudomonadota; class Gammaproteobacteria; order Pseudomonadales; family Pseudomonadaceae; genus Pseudomonas; species Pseudomonas mosselii. The sequence continues at coordinate 5,281,715 of NZ_CP081966.1, read as the reverse complement.
CGGGTGCTGACGCTGATGCTGCTGTGGCGCAAGGGCGTGATCCAGTTCCGCGACAACCAGCCCAAGGCGCAGCCGGCGCTGGAGTGGTTGCTGCAGCACACGGCCCAGAGCGGAATCGGCTGGGAGGATTGCCGGGAGTACGCCCGGCGGGAATAAAGAAGGGCGGGCGGATCAGTGCGCCAAGGCGCCGCATTGCGCCTCCCGTTGCATCGACTCCAGGTTGCGTTCGATCGTCTCGCAGATCGTGTCCATCGGGATCTGGTGCTCGCTGAAGCGGAACGGGCTCTGCAGGTCCGTGCCGATCCGCTCGATGGCCAGCAGCATGAAGCCGACCACCGTCGAGGCCAGCGGCGTGAACCAGCCTAGCGACTCCACCAGCCCCACCGGCACGATCAGGCAGAACAACGTGATGAACAGCCGCGGGAAGTACACATAAGGGTAGGGTAGCGGCGTATTGGCGATCCGCTCCATCCCGCCCTGGGCGTTGGACATGTCCACCAGGGTCGATTCCAGCCGCGCCAGGCGAATGCTGTCCAGCCGACCGGCCTGGTACTCCTGGGCCAGCAAGGCCGCCGAGCCGCCGAGGATATCATTGGCGAAATTGTTCGAACGATTGCGCCGCTCGAACTCCCCGGGCGGTATGAAGGCCATCAGCTCATCCGGGCACTGCTCGCCCTTGAGGTGCGCCGCCAGGCAGTTCACGTAGGCGATATGCCGGCGCAGCAAGGTCGCCTTCACCGGGTTCGGCCCATCGACCGGATCATCGACCAGCGTCAGCACCTGCCGGGCGAAGCTGCGCGAGCTGTTCACCAGCGCCCCCCATAGCGTGCGCGCCTCCCACCAGCGGTTGTAGGCGCTGCTGTTGCGAAAGCTCACCAGCACCACCAGCGCCGAGCCCAGCAGGGTGAGCGGGATCAGCGGCAGGCTGAACTTGCTGTTGAAGAACAGCATGAAGTCGATGGTGACCAGCACGTCCCAGATCAACAGCCAGAACAGCGACCAGCCGATGTAGCCGAAGGTCTTGACCACCAGGCGGAATTTGCGGGCGAGGAGGGCGTTCACGTGGGGGAACCTCGATGCGGGGGATGCAGGTTCCGACGTCGCGGGAGGGGCAAGGTTCGGTGGGATTCGTCGCAGGGTGTAACGGGAATTTACCGATCGCTCAAAGGTTGCGCGGGCGATTTTAGGCGGACTTGCCCCGCGAAGGGCTGCAACGCAGCCCCAATCCAGGCCACACCGCACACACGTAAATCACCTCAACCTCAGCTCAACTCCTGCTTCATCTGCACCAGCGCTACCCGGGACCCATCCGGCGCCCGCCGCTCCTGGATCCCGAACGGCACAAAACCCAGCTGTGGATAAAGTAGCAGCCCTGCGGTGTTGTGATTGAAACACGACACCCAGACCTCCCGCGCCGCAAAGGCTTGGAGAGCCAAGTCGATCATGCACTGCACCAGATAACGTGCCACGCCCTGACCCCGCGCAGTTGGGGCTACAACCACATTACCCAGTGCGCAGACGCCTTCATACTCGGCCTTGTAGAAATTGGCGAAGCCAACGATCACCCCGTCGATTTCGACCACCGTCGAGCCGCTGCGCTGGGCGATGGCTTCGCTCAGTTGCGCGGGAGTGAGCGGGTAGGTGGCTTTGGGGAACATATAGAACAGTTCGTCCGGGCCTTGAGGGAAGTCGCAGAGCGTGGCGATGTCGGCAGGGCGAACGGGTCGATGGCTAAGTGGCATGGATGATGTTCCGCAGTTTTGAGAAATTGCCAACCCTGTGCAACTGATAGCGGGATGTCAATTCTGGGCAGGCTGCTTACAGTGAAGCGACCTCAGGTGTGTTGCCCAGGGCGTGCAGGACAAGTCGATCAAACAAGTTCATTGGCCGTTTTCCAGTCGATCAGCTCCAGATTGCGTCTGGTCCGCTTCATGTCGGCCAAGGCCAGCGAGGCTTTGGCGCGCCATAGGCGGCAGCGGTCGTCGTAGTCGAGTTGGCCGTTGAGTTCGAGAGCGGTACGGGTGGTATGGACGAACTCGACCGTGCCGAAAGCTGCGCAGCTTATGGTCTGGCTTCGTCCTGACGACATGATAGTCAGCCAGTTCTGTGGTACCTGAGAGATCACTCCGATATCGCTGAGGGCGCACTCGAGGCTGATGTAGTTGAGGTTGTCAGCTCGCAAGCGGGCCGCGGTGTGATAGAGCACGAGCCCAGGGTTGGGTTTGGCTGGAGTGAAGAGGTAAAGCCCTCTGCACGCCCTGATCAGGATGCTGTCGCTGGACGCCCTGCTCAGCAGCGAGCGATAGGCGCCGTCGGACAAGCCGGGCACCAGGGCACGCATATCCGCTGGCGTGAACAGATAGCGCTGGGGCGTGGCGAGGTGGTGCAGGCTTCGATAGAGGTACTGAAGCGGCTGCGCAGGCATGGATCGATCAACAGAAAGTCACGGTTTGTGAAACTTAGTGTAGAGCGGCAGCTCTGGCTACACAGTAAGTTGTACCTTGTGTGATTTTCTGTGCAGGAAGGGGGCTAGCGGCGAAGGTTTTCTGGGCTGTTGTAAGGGGCACTCAGAAATTCTCACTTGGTTGCAGCCCTGTTCCCCTCGCTCACCCGTGTAGTCAGCTTAGAAAAAGGCGCTGGCGGCTATTGCGTACCTGGTCGAGTTTTGAGTTGCTACGCGGCAGTGAACAAATCAGCCATGGAACAGGCTTCTGCGATCATTATCTGAGCTGCCGTGTAGGCAGCTCAGATAATTCTCTCCAAGGCTGCTTGAAATTGTTCCGGGTTCACTGCCGTATAGGCAGCTTAAAAATCCATCGGCGGATGAGCCGGGCATAGCCAGTGGTTCTCTGCCGTACAGGCTGTGGGTCACTGCGTCGCTACTGTGAGCAAGGCTTCATGCCTCTTGGCGCCCTGGCATACAAGACCTACTGCGTTGGCGCGAGGTTGATGACACTGTAGGTAAACTCGTAGTCCTTGCGCACGCTGCCGTTTTCGTCGTCCTTCACCTTGACCCGATCATCATCGTGTACGACCAATACTCGGTGCTGATCGAGTACTTCGACACCTTCCGGCTTGTTGGCGAACTTTATCGGTGCTCCATCCTTGCCTCTAACGGGTTGTGGCTGTCCTGCAGCGCCTTTTTCCAGAGGTAGCATCCACAGGTAACCACCGAGGACATCGCCTTTTTCGAAGCTGGTGACGGCATAGAAACGGTCATTGTTGTAACGGTCGAACTCGATGCCTGACAGTCCAAGCTCCGCAAGCGAGCCGTCGGGCAGTCCCAGTTCACGCGCGAGTTTGTCGGGTGTGAGGTTCAGGATGACCTTGAACGCATCGCCCAGCATCAGTTCTCCATCGAGCTGCTTCAACGAAACCGAGAGCAGCAGGAATGAGAAAGTGGCCGTCTTGCTGTCCTGACCGTACTTGCGCAGGCCGATCAACAAGGTGTCGTCGGGGGCGGTTGTCAGTGCTTCGACCTGGAAATAAGACGTGGCGGGCGAATGGGCGCCTCCTTCCTGCTGTTTGTGCAAGTCGATCGCCTTGAAGATCTTTTCCCGCAGTTCGCGCGAGCTGGTGATACCGCCTCGCGTTGAGGGTGACAGGACCTTGGCCTGGTCCGGCGCGATTACAGGCCAGTACACCAAGGTATTGAGCACATCGAGCCCGGGATTATCGAGGGTGCCTTCCTTGTTGAATGCAGTACTGGCGATGACGAATTTGCCGTCCAGGGTGGTGGTCAGGGCTTCGTATTTGTCGGCCTGGCTCAAGACCTGGTTTTCCAAGTAGGTAGGAGGGCCGATGGCCCGGTCGTCCTTGAGCTGCATCGTGAACACTGCGGAGCCAGCGGGGGTGGGCATGCGCTTGTCATTCACGAGGATCAACCCGGCACCGCTGCGCACAACTCCGGACACCTCGCAATTGACCTTCTGTACAGGGCTGAAGCAGGGGGCGATAAAGTGTTGTACCGACTCGGCGGTGGCGGCCATGACGCTGGTCGTGGACAGGCAGCACAGCACGCCTGCTAACAGGATGGATACGTTCCGTGTACACATGCGCTTGATACCCTGGCAGTTGGGCGCCTGATTGCGTCCTTCACGGTCAACATACCCATGGTCTCGAGCCGGGGTAACTGGCATTTTTGCCAGGTGCGAGGCAATGGCGAGAGCTGAGGGAAGGGCAGCTGCCATTTGCAGGCGCAAAAAAACCGACCATAAGGTCGGTTCTTTGCGAGTCCTGATGTCCGAGAGAGCCTACCTACAGGTATATCGCATCACTCGTACGGCTATCAGCCGCCTGATTCACTTCAGCGAAACTTCATTGAACTTGAGTGCCTGCTCTTCATTCATGCGAGTACGGAAGATGAGCTTGATGGATGGCGAGCGCTCGATCTTGCGATCAGCTTCCTGGAAAACCAACGTGACACGGGTGGGCACAGTACGAATCAGCTGGAACTCACCCCATGGATTGTTGCGTTGCTGGCCTACGCGCATTTCGCCGACACGCAACGGGGCGCCTGCTTCGTCGAACAGGCGGGAAGCGTTATCGAAGCGGAAATCACGGTCCATGCCCTGGTTGGTCAGCTCGAAGGTGCAGTTGGGGAAGCGGCCAATGTTCTCGCAACCGATCAGTTCGAACCTGACGTCATCCACCACCTCAAGGCGCTTGCCAAGCAGGTTGTTGCCTTCGTTTTCGACCACGGTCGATTGCACCTTGGCGAACTCGAAGGAAGGCTTCGCATACTCCGTACCCAGAATGAAGAAAATGAACGAGACCGCGGCGATCAGGAAGGTCAGCAGCGTGCCGTGCAGTACTTTGGGCAGGTTGCGCATCTGCCAGCAGATCGACAGGCTGCCAAGCAGCGTGAAGGTACTCACCAGCAGCACGATATTGCGCCAGTTGATGAAGCCAAAGCCAAACACGCTGGGATCAGGCACCAGGTAAGTGATGACAGCCCACATGCCGCCGAGCAGTACACCTATCCCTGTCATTACCTTGGCCACGAGAGATGTGATTCGGCTGCTACGTGTGGAAGGCAAGGTCTGTTCTGCCTGGATCATGCGAACTCCGTTTCGAGGCTGGGATAAAGCGCTAGGCTGATTGCAAACTGACATTATCGGCATCTGAAACGGTTTTGGTAAAGCGCATGACCGAGGGAGGGGATGAAAAGACGAGGGATCGAGCACATCGACGGATGCACTGATTTGCAGGCACAAAAAAACCGACCATAAGGTCGGTTTTTTCTGGATCTTGGTGCCCCGAGGGAGACTCGAACTCCCACTCCTTTCGAAAACGGATTTTGAATCCGCCGCGTCTACCAATTCCGCCATCAGGGCTTGTGGCGCCGCAGTATAGAGAGGTCGCCCAAGGTGGTCAATCGGCTTTCATGGTCAATTTTCACGCATTGGGCTAAACTTCCCGGCCCTGTCGAACCCGAACATCATCATGCGCGTCGCCGATTTTTCTTTCGAACTCCCCGATTCCTTGATCGCCCGCCATCCACTGGCCGAGCGTCATGGCAGCCGCCTGCTGGTGCTCGATGGCCCCAGCGGCGAACTGGCCCACAAGCAGTTCACCGACCTGCTCGACTACCTGCGCCCCGGCGACCTGATGGTGTTCAACAACACCCGGGTGATTCCGGCGCGGCTGTTCGGCCAGAAAGCCTCCGGCGGCAAGCTGGAAGTGCTGGTCGAGCGCGTGCTCGACAGCCACCGCGTGCTGGCCCACGTGCGCGCCAGCAAGGCGCCGAAAGAAGGCACGCAGATCCTCATCGACGGCGGAGGCGAGGCCGAGATGGTCGCGCGCCACGACACGCTGTTCGAACTGCGCTTCAGCGAAGAGGTGCTGCCGCTGCTCGAGCGCGTCGGTCACATGCCGCTGCCGCCGTACATCGACCGTCCCGACGAGGGCGCCGACCGCGAGCGCTACCAGACCGTCTACGCCGAGCGCGCCGGCGCCGTGGCCGCGCCCACCGCCGGCCTGCATTTCGACGAAGAGTTGCTGGCGAAGATCGCCGCCAAGGGCGTCGAGCGCGCCTTCGTCACCCTGCATGTGGGCGCCGGCACCTTCCAGCCGGTGCGGGTCGACAAGATCGAAGACCACACCATGCATAAAGAGTGGCTCGAAGTGAGCCAGGACGTGGTCGACGCCGTGGCCGCGTGCCGCGCCCGTGGCGGCCGGGTGATCGCCGTGGGCACCACCAGCGTGCGTTCGCTGGAGAGCGCGGCGCGCGATGGCGAGCTCAAGGCCTTCAGTGGCGACACGGACATCTTCATCTTCCCGGGCCGGCCGTTCCATGTGGTCGATTGCCTGGTCACCAACTTCCACCTGCCGGAGTCCACGCTGCTGATGCTGGTCTCGGCCTTCGCCGGTTACCCCGAGACCATGGCCGCCTACGCGGCGGCGGTCGAGAACGGGTACCGTTTCTTCAGTTACGGTGATGCCATGTTCATCACCCGCAATCCGGCGCCACGCGGCCCAGAGGATCAAGCATGAGTCGCACCTGTCGAATGTCGTTCGAACTGCTGGCCACCGACGGCAAGGCCCGTCGTGGCCGGCTGACCTTCCCCCGTGGCACCGTCGAGACCCCGGCCTTCATGCCGGTGGGCACCTACGGCACGGTCAAGGGCATGCTGCCGCGTGACATCGAGGCCATCGGCGCCGAGATCATCCTCGGCAATACCTTCCACCTGTGGCTGCGCCCGGGCACCGAGGTCATCAAGAAACACAACGGCCTGCACGATTTCATGCAATGGAAAGGCCCTATCCTCACTGATTCCGGTGGTTTCCAGGTGTTCAGCCTGGGCGCCATGCGCAAGATCAAGGAGGAAGGCGTGACCTTCGCGTCGCCAGTGGACGGTTCCAAGGTGTTCATGGGCCCCGAGGAGTCCATGCAGGTCCAGCGCGACCTGGGTTCGGACATCGTGATGATCTTCGACGAGTGCACGCCGTACCCGGCCGAGCACGATGTGGCGCGCACCTCCATGGAGCTGTCGCTGCGCTGGGCCCAGCGCTCGAAGAACGCCCACGGCGACAACACCGCGGCACTGTTCGGCATCGTCCAGGGTGGCATGTACCAGGACCTGCGCATGCGCTCGCTGGAAGCACTGGTCAACATCGACTTCGACGGCCTGGCCATCGGCGGCCTTTCGGTGGGTGAACCCAAGCACGAGATGATCAAGGTGCTGGACTACCTGCCCGCGCAGATGCCGGCTGACAAACCTCGTTACCTTATGGGGGTAGGCAAGCCGGAAGATCTTGTAGAGGGTGTGCGCCGCGGCGTCGACATGTTCGACTGCGTGATGCCCACGCGCAATGCGCGCAACGGCCATCTGTTCGTCGATACCGGGGTGATCAAGATCCGCAACGCGTTCCATCGCCACGATGAATCGCCGCTGGATCCGACCTGCGATTGCTATACCTGCACCAACTTCTCCCGCGCCTATCTGCACCACTTGGACAAGTGCGGCGAAATGTTGAGCAGCATGCTGAATACCATCCACAACTTGCGCCATTACCAGCGCTTGATGGCCGGTTTACGCGAGGCTATTCAACAGGGTAAATTGGCCGCCTTTGTCGACGCCTTCTACGCCAAGCGCGGGCTGCCTGTGCCGCCCTTGGACTGACTGTTCGCATCCATTATTAGAAAATATTCATTAGGAGTGCCCAATGAGCTTCTTGATTACCGCCGCCTACGCGGACGCTGCAGCCCCAGCCGCCGGCCCAGCCGGTACCGGCTTCGAGTGGATCTTCCTGGTTGGTTTCCTGGTCATCTTCTACCTGATGATCTGGCGCCCGCAGGCCAAACGTGCCAAAGAACAGAAAAACCTGCTGAGCAACCTGCAAAAAGGTGACGAAGTAGTCACCACCGGTGGCATCGCCGGCAAGATCGTCAAGGTTGCCGACGACTTCGTGGTCCTGGAAGTGTCCGACAACGTCGAGCTGAAGTTCCAGAAGGGTGCCGTGGCGGCGACCCTGCCGAAAGGTACGCTCAAGGCTATCTGAGTTACCGGTTTTCTTTTCCAGTCGGGGCGCGCAAAGCGCCCCGCGTCTTGAACGGGCGGCGTGATGCTGAACAAATACCCTCTGTGGAAATACCTGCTGATCGTGGTGGTACTGGCGATCGGCTTCATTTATTCCGCACCCAACCTCTATCCGGATGATCCGGCGGTGCAGATCAGCGGCGCCAGCTCCGCCCTGCATGTCAGCCAGGCCGATCTCGATCGCGTGACCAAGGCCCTGACCGATGCCGGCATCACCGTCAAAGGCGGCAGCCTGGGCGAGAAGGGCAGTGCCCTGGTGCGCCTGACCAATCAGGAAGACCAGCTGCCGGCCAAGGATGTGGCGCGCAAGGCCCTCGGCGACGACTACGTCGTGGCCCTGAACCTGGCCCAGACCACCCCGCAGTGGCTGCGCAACCTGGGTGCCAGCCCGATGAAGCTGGGCCTGGACCTGTCCGGTGGTGTGCACTTCCTGCTGGAAGTGGACATGGACAAGGCCATGACCGCTCGCATGAAAGTCTACGAAGGCGAGGTCAAGACCTTGCTGCGCAAAGAGCGCGTCCGCTACCGCAGCCTGCCCCAGCAGGACGGCGGCATCATGCTGGGCTTCGCCGACGATGCTACCCGCGAACAGGCCCGCAGCCTGATCCGCAAGAATTTCAATGATTTCGACCTGACCACCACCGAGCGCAACGAGCTCGCCGTGCTGCGTCTGGCGCTGACCCAGGCGAAAGTCGCCGAGATCCGCGAATACTCGATCAAGCAGAACCTGACCACCGTGCGCAACCGGGTCAACGAGCTGGGCGTGGCCGAGCCGCTGGTCCAGCGCCAGGGCGCCAACCGCATCGTGGTCGAGCTGCCGGGCGTGCAGGACACCGCCGAAGCCAAGCGTATCCTCGGCAAGACCGCCAACCTGGAGTTCCGCTTCGGTGCCGAGCCGGGTGCGTCCAAGGCCACCACCGAGGTGTTCGAGTTCCGCGAAGGCGGCCGCTCCGCCCCTGTAGAGCGCGGCCTGATCATCACCGGTGACCAGGTCACCGACGCCCAGGCCAGCTTCGACGAGCACGGTCGCCCGCAGGTGAACATTCGCCTAGACGGCCACGGCGGCGAGCTGATGAGCCGCGCCACCCGCAGCAACGTCGGGCGCAGCATGGCGGTGATCTTCATCGAGCAGAAGCCGGTCACCCGCTATCAGAAGCAGGTGGTCGACGGCGTCGAGAAAGAAGTCGCGGTGCAGACCTTCCAGGAAGAGAAGAAGATCATCAGCCTGGCGACCATCCAGTCGCCGCTGGGCAGCCAGTTCCGCATCACCGGCCTGAACGGCCAGGGCGAATCGTCCGAACTGGCCCTGCTGCTGCGTGCCGGTGGCCTGGCCGCGCCGATGTACTTCGCCGAAGAGCGCACCATTGGTCCGAGCTTGGGCGCCGACAACATCACCAAGGGTATCGATGCGTCCCTGTGGGGCATGCTGTTCGTCTCGCTGTTCATCATCGCCATCTACCGCGCCTTCGGCGTGCTGGCGACCATTGCCCTCGCAGGCAACATGGTCCTGCTGCTGGCGCTGATGTCGCTGCTGGGTGCCACCCTGACCCTGCCGGGCATCGCCGGTATCGTGCTGACCATGGGCATGGCGGTGGACGCCAACGTGCTGATCTTCTCGCGTATCCGCGAAGAGATCGCCGCCGGCATGTCGGTGCAGCGCGCCATCCACGAAGGTTTCAACCGCGCCTACTCGGCGATCGTCGACGCCAACCTGACCACCCTGCTGGTCGGCGGCATCCTGTTCGCCATGGGTACCGGCCCGGTCAAGGGCTTCGCGGTCACCATGTCCCTCGGGATTTTCACCTCGATGTTCACCGCCGTCATGGTGACCCGCGCACTGGTCAACCTGACCTGCGGCGGGCGTGACATCAAGAAGCTGTGGGTTTGAGGGAGCTGCGATGAAAACCATCAACTTCATGGGCGTGCGCAATGTCGCGTTCGCCATTACCGTGCTCCTCACCGTGCTGGCGCTGTTCAGCTGGTGGCACAAGGGCCTGAACTTCGGCCTGGACTTCACCGGCGGTACGCTGATCGAGCTCACCTACGAGCGTCCGGCGGACCTGGAAAAGGTCCGTACCGAACTGGTCGGTTCCGGCTTCCACGATGCCGTGGTGCAGAGCTTCGGCGCCACCACCGACCTGCTGGTGCGCATGCCGGGCGATGACCCGCAGTTGGGCAACCGCGTGGCCGAGGCGCTGCAGAAGATCGGTGGCGACAACCCGGCCACGGTCAAGCGCGTCGAGTTCGTCGGCCCGCAGGTGGGCGAGGAACTGCGTGACCAGGGTGGCCTCGGCATGCTCCTGGCCCTGGGCGGCATCCTCATCTACCTGGCGTTCCGCTTTCAGTGGAAGTTCGCCGTGGGCGCGATCATCTCGCTGGTCCACGACGTGGTGGTCACCCTGGGTATCCTGTCGTTCTTCCAGATCACCTTCGACCTGACGGTGCTGGCGGCGGTACTGGCGATCATCGGCTACTCGCTCAATGACACCATCGTCGTGTTCGACCGGGTGCGCGAGAACTTCCGCGTGCTGCGCAAGGCCTCGCTGATCGAGAACATCAACATCTCGACCACCCAGACCCTGCTGCGGACCGTCGCCACCTCGGTGTCGACCTTGCTGGCCATCGCCGCGCTGCTGTTCTTCGGCGGCGACAACCTGTTTGGCTTCTCCCTGGCGCTGTTCATCGGTGTCATGGCGGGTACCTACTCGTCGATCTACATCGCCAACGTGGTGCTGATCTGGCTGAACCTGAGCAGCGAAGACCTGATCCCGCCGGTCAAGACCGAGGGTGTGGACGACCGTCCGTAAGGCTTGTTCCGCGCCATTCGGCGCAAAGAGAGGCGCGAGTGTTGAACTCGCGCCTTTTTTTTTGCTCCAAGGCAGGGAGAAGGCGGGCCGGAGTCCGCGGGTACGATCAGGAGGTTCACGTGAACAAGTCAATGCTGGTGGGTGCGGTTCTGGGTGCTGTCGGTGTGACTGCCGGAGGTGCTGTGGCGACCTACAGCTTGGTGAACAAGGGGCCTGAGTACGCCCAGGTCACCGACGTGCAGCCGATCAAGCAGCAAGTGAAAACGCCGCGTGAGGTCTGCAAGGATGTCACCGTGACGCGCCAGGCGCCGGTCAAGGACCAGCACCAGATTGCCGGTACGGTGGTCGGTGCCATCGCCGGTGGCCTGCTGGGCAACCAGATCGGTGGCGGTACCGGCAAGAAGATTGCCACCGTGGCCGGTGCGGTCGGTGGCGGCTATGCCGGCAACAAGGTGCAGGAAGGCATGCAGGAGCGTGATACCTACACCACCACGCAAACCCGTTGCAACACGGTCAACGACATCAGCGAGAAGGTGGTTGGCTACAACGTGACCTATTCCATCGGCGACCAGGTGGGCAAGGTGAAGATGGACCACGAGCCGGGCTCAACCATCCCGCTGGACAAGAATGGCAAGCTGGTCTTGAGCCAGAACCAGCCAGGTCAGTAAACCTTTCGCAGGCCGCCCCCACAGAAGGCGTCGATCGCAGATACAAAAAAAGCACCCCGAGGGGTGCTTTTTTGTGCTCGCAATCAGCGCTTAGCGCTTCATGTGCTCTGGCAGGTGCGGCTGGATGGCGGTCAGCACGGCCTTGAAGCACTTGATGTTGCCCGCGACGATGTGGCCCTTCTCGAGGAAGTCGTGGCCACCGTTGAAGTCGCTCACCAGGCCACCGGCTTCCTGGATCAGCAGCACGCCCGCGGCCATGTCCCACTCGGACAGGCCCGACTCCCAGAAGGCGTCGAAGCGGCCGGCGGCGACGTAGGCCAGGTCCAGGCTGGCGGAGCCGGCGCGGCGAATGCCGGCGGTCTGGCCGGTCAGGGCGCGGAACATGCCCAGGTAGTTGTCCAGGTCGGCCATCTGGTTGTCACGGAACGGGAAGCCGGTGCCCAGCAGTGCGCCTTCCAGGCTGGTGCGCGAGCTGACGCGCAGGCGGCGGCCATTGAGCTGGGCGCCACGGCCACGGCTGGCGGTGAATTCTTCCTGGCGAACCGGGTCGACGATCACGGCGTGCTCGAGGCGGCCGCGGTATTTGCAGGCGATGCTGACGGCGAAGTGCGGAACGCCACGCAGGAAGTTGGTGGTGCCGTCCAGCGGATCGATGATCCACAGGTAATCCTTGCCTTCTTCGCCGGTGCCGGCGTGCAGGCCAGTCTCTTCGCCCTGGATCGAGTGGTTCGGGTAGGCCTTGCGCAGGGCCTCGACGATGACCTTCTCCGCGGCGCGGTCAACCTCGGACACGTAGTCCTTGGCCTGCTTTTCGTCGACTTTGATGCTATCCAGGCGTTCGATGGAGCGGAAAATCAGTTCACTGGCGCTGCGAGCGGCGCGCAGGGCGATATTCAGCATAGGCTGCATGGGAAGGTCACCTGGAGATGTTAAAGAGGAAAGCCGATCATTCTAGCAGAAATCTTTCACGACAGAAGTGTCACATTTGCTTTCATGGCGTTACGCTGGTCGGTTCTGTAAGATCGAACCCTCCTGTTTCCGCATCCGAGAGCACGACACCTTGCTGCAAAATATTCGTGTTGTTCTGGTCAATACCAGCCACCCCGGCAACATCGGCGGCGCTGCGCGAGCCATGAAAAACATGGGCTTGTCGCGTCTGGTGCTGGTGCAGCCAAAAGAGTTTCCGGCCGCGGACGCCAGTGCCCGCGCCTCGGGCGCCGACGACGTGCTGGACAACGCCCAGGTGGTCGACAGCCTCGAGCAGGCACTGGTCGGCTGCAGCCTGGTCATGGGTACCAGCGCCCGTGAGCGCAGCATCCCCTGGCCGCTGATCGACCCGCGCGAGTGCGGGGCCAAGGCCGTGGCCCAGGCCATGGGCGGCGAAGAGATCGCCCTGGTGTTCGGGCGCGAGCACGCCGGCCTGACCAACGAAGAACTGCAGCGATGTCACTTCCACGTGCACATTCCCTCGAACCCCGACTTCAGCTCGCTGAATCTGGCCGCCGCCGTCCAGGTGCTCTCCTATGAGGTGCGCATGGCCTGGCTGGCAGGGCAGGGCAGGGCGGCGAAGGTCGAGAAGGTCGACGCCAGCGAGCTGGCGACCATGGACGAAATGGAGCTGTTCTACGACCACCTGGAAAAGACCCTGGTGGACATCGGCTTCCTCGATCCCGAGAAACCCAAGCACCTGATGGCGCGCCTGCGCCGGCTGTATGGGCGAAGCTCGGTGGAGCGTCCGGAAATGAGCATTTTGCGCGGCATCCTTACCGAGACCCAGAAGGTCGCACGGGGCGAGCCGCATAAACGGAAGGACTGACAGATGTTCGAACGTCTGCGTGAAGATATCCAGAGCGTTTTCCATCGTGACCCGGCGGCGCGCAACGCCTTCGAGGTCCTGACCTGCTACCCGGGGATGCACGCCATCTGGCTGCATCGGCTGGGCAATGCCCTGTGGCGACGCGACTTCAAGTGGCTGGCGCGGCTGGTGTCGAACTTCGGTCGCTGGATGACCGGCATCGAGATCCACCCGGGCGCGACCATCGGCCGGCGCTTCTTCATCGACCACGGCATGGGCATCGTCATCGGCGAGACCGCCGAGATCGGCGACGACGTGACCCTGTACCAGGGCGTCACCCTCGGTGGCACCAGCTGGAACAAGGGCAAGCGTCACCCGACCCTGGAAAACGGCGTGGTGGTCGGTGCCGGGGCCAAGGTGCTGGGCCCGTTCACCGTCGGCGCCGGGGCCAAGATCGGCTCCAACGCCGTGGTCACCAAGGCAGTGCCGGCCGGCGCCACGGCGGTGGGCATTCCGGGGCGGATCATCGTCAAGACCGAGGATGACGCCGTCGAGGCCAAGCGCAAGGCCATGGCCGAGAAGATCGGCTTCGATGCCTATGGTGTCAGCGGCGACATGCCGGACCCGGTGGCCCGCGCCATCGGCCAGATGCTCGACCACCTGCAGGCCGTCGACGAGCGCCTGGAGGGCATGTGCGGCGCGCTGACCCGGATGGGCAGTGACTACTGTGCCAAGGAGCTGCCGGCGCTGCCCGACGACGACTTCGCCGCGGCCTGCGCCGAACTCAAGCAGGGCGACACTCAGTCGCATTGATTGCGCCGGACCGACACAAGGGGCGTGTGCTTGCGCCCCTTGTCTGCTACACTCGCGCCCGCCTCCCGCATGCATACCCGACTAAAGCACTAGGTCTAATAGTTGACTTAAATGCTCGGGAATCGCATACTCGCACACATCCTGTAACTCCCGTGGTACCCATACGCCATGCGACTGACTACCAAAGGCCGATACGCCGTGACCGCCATGCTCGACCTGGCGTTGCACGCGCAGCAGGGGCCGGTGTCTTTGGCCGACATTTCCGAGCGCCAGGGCATTTCCCTCTCTTATCTGGAACAGCTGTTCGCCAAGCTGCGCCGCAGCAGCCTGGTATCCAGCGTTCGCGGTCCGGGCGGCGGCTACCAGCTGTCGCGGGGCATGGAAACCATCCAGGTGGCCCAGGTCATCGACGCGGTCAACGAATCGGTCGATGCCACCCGTTGCCAGGGGCTGGGGGACTGCCACGCCGGTGATACCTGCCTGACTCACCACCTGTGGTGCGACCTGAGCCAGCAGATCCATGAATTCCTCAGTGGCATCAGCCTGGCCGACCTCGTCATGCGCCGCGAGGTGCAGGAAGTCGCCCAGCGCCAGGACCTGCGCCGTGTCGCAGGCCGAGTTGCCCAGTTGGACAAGATTGAGACGTCCGCCGTCGACTGAAACCACAGCGACGAGCGACGCCACCGCCTGATAGGAGATACTCAATGAAGTTGCCGATCTACCTCGATTACTCCGCGACCACGCCGGTCGATCCCCGTGTCGCCCAGAAGATGGCCGAGTGCCTGCTGGTTGACGGGAACTTCGGCAACCCGGCCTCGCGCTCCCACGTGTTCGGCTGGAAGGCCGAGGAAGCAGTCGAGAACGGCCGCCGCCAGGTCGCCGAACTGATCAACGCCGACCCGCGCGAGATCGTCTGGACCAGCGGTGCCACCGAGTCCGACAACCTCGCCCTGAAAGGCGTGGCGCACTTCTATCAGACCAAGGGCAAGCACATCATCACCTCCAAGATCGAGCACAAGGCGGTCCTGGACACCGCTCGCCAGCTCGAGCGTGAAGGTTTCGAAGTCACCTACCTCGAGCCTGGCGAAGACGGCATCGTCACCCCAGCCATGGTCGAGGCCGTGCTGCGCGACGACACCATCCTGGTCTCGCTGATGCACGTGAACAACGAAGTCGGCTCGATCAACGACATCGCCGCCATCGGTGAACTGGCCCGCTCGCGCGGCGTCTTGTTCCACGTCGATGCCGCCCAATCGGCCGGCCGTGTCGAGATCGACCTGCAGAAGCTCAAGGTCGACCTGATGTCGTTCTCCGCGCACAAGGTGTATGGCCCGAAAGGCATCGGCGCGCTGTACGTCAGCCGCAAGCCGCGTGTGCGCCTGGAAGCCATCATCCACGGCGGTGGCCATGAGCGCGGCATGCGTTCGGGCACCCTGCCGACCCACCAGATCGTCGGCATGGGCGAAGCCTTCGCCATCGCCAAGCAGGAAATGGCCGCTGAAAACGTGCGCATCAAGGCCCTGAGCGACCGCTTCTTCAAGCAGGTCTCGGACCTCGAAGAGCTGTACGTCAACGGCAGCCAGACCCAGCGCGTGCCGCACAACCTGAACCTGAGCTTCAACTACGTCGAGGGCGAGTCGCTGCTGATGTCGCTGAAGGACATCGCCGTTTCGTCCGGTTCGGCCTGCACCTCCGCTTCGCTCGAGCCGTCCTACGTCCTGCGCGCCCTGGGCCGCAATGACGAACTGGCGCACAGCTCGATCCGCTTCTCCTTCGGTCGCTTCACCACCGAGGAAGAAGTCGACTACGCCGCGCAGAAAGTTTGCGAAGCCGTGAACAAGCTGCGTGAATTGTCGCCGCTGTGGGACATGTACAAAGACGGCGTCGACATCTCCAAGATCGAGTGGGCCGCCCACTAAGCAGTCGCCGGCAAGAGCGGCTCCCTGATGAGGAAGGAATTGCACCATGGCATACAGTGAAAAGGTCATCGACCACTACGAAAACCCGCGCAACGTCGGCAAGATGAACGCCGACGATCCGGATGTCGGCACCGGCATGGTTGGCGCCCCGGCCTGCGGCGACGTGATGCGCCTGCAGATCAAGGTCAACGAGCAGGGTGTCATCGAAGACGCCAAGTTCAAGACCTACGGTTGCGGTTCGGCCATCGCCTCCAGCTCCCTCGCCACCGAGTGGATGAAGGGCAAGACCCTGGACGAGGCCGAAACCATCAAGAACACCCAGCTGGCTGAAGAGCTGGCACTGCCGCCGGTCAAGATCCACTGCTCCGTGCTCGCCGAAGATGCCATCAAGGCAGCTGTTCGCGATTACAAGCAGAAGAAAGGCTTGATCTAAGTCGACTGTCGCGAGGTAAGGAGTTCCGATGGCTATCAGCATGACAGAAGCCGCCGCCAACCACATTCGCCGCTCCCTCGACGGGCGCGGCAAGGGTGAGGGCATTCGCCTGGGCGTGCGCACCACCGGCTGCTCGGGCCTGGCCTACGTGCTGGAGTTCGTCGACGAGCTCGCCGCCGAAGACCAGGTGTTCGAGAACCATGGCGTGAAGGTCATCATCGACCCGAAAAGCCTGGTCTATCTCGACGGCACCGAGCTGGACTTCGTCAAGGAAGGGTTGAACGAAGGCTTCAAGTTCAACAACCCCAACGTGCGCGGTGAGTGTGGCTGCGGCGAAAGCTTCAACGTTTGAGGCTGGCCGTGGGTACTCCTTGTCATTTCGCCCTGTTTGACCTGCAGCCTGGTTTTCGTCTGGACCTCGACAAATTGGCCGTTCGCTACCGCGAGCTGGCCCGCGAGGTCCATCCGGACCGTTTCGCCGACGCTTCCGAGCGCGAGCAGCGCGTAGCGCTGGAAAAGTCGGCGGCCCTCAACGACGCCTACCAGACCTTGCGCAGCGCGCCGCGCCGGGCCCGCTACCTGCTGGCCATCGGCGGCCATGAGGTGCCTCAGGAAGTCACGGTGCACGACCCGGACTTCCTGCTGCAGCAGATGCAGTGGCGCGAAGAACTCGAAGACCTGCAGGACGAAGCCGATCTCGACGGTGTCGCCGTGTTCAAGAAGCGCCTCAGGGTCGCCCAGGACACGCTGAACGAGGATTTCGCCGCCTGCTGGGATATTGCTGCAGAGCGTGAGCAGGCCGAGCGCCTGATGCGCCGCATGCAGTTCCTCGACAAGCTCGCCCAAGAAGTGCGCCAACTCGAAGAGCGCCTCGACGATTAACCCCGGCGTTGCCCGTGATGACGCCTAAGGTACTCAGATAAGCATGGCCCTACTGCAGATCGCCGAACCCGGTCAGAGCCCCCAGCCGCACCAGCGCCGCCTGGCGGTGGGCATCGACCTGGGCACCACCAATTCTCTCGTCGCCGCCGTGCGCAGCGGGCGCAGCGAACCGCTGCCCGATGCCCAGGGCAGTGTCATCCTGCCATCCGCCGTGCGTTATCTCGACAACGCTGTCGAAGTCGGCCTGGCCGCGCGCGAAGCTGCCCCCAGCGACCCGCTCAACAGCATCCTGTCGGTCAAGCGTCTGATGGGGCGTGGCCTGGCGGACGTCAAGCAGTTGGGCGAGCAACTGCCGTACCGTTTTGTCGGCGGTGAGTCGCACATGCCGTTCATCGACACCGTCCAGGGTCCGAAAAGCCCGGTGGAAGTGTCGGCCGATATTCTCAAGGTGCTGCGTCAGCGTGCCGAGGAAACCCTCGGTGGCGAGCTGGTCGGCGCGGTGATCACCGTCCCGGCCTATTTCGACGATGCCCAGCGCCAGGCGACCAAGGACGCCGCCAAGCTGGCCGGCCTCAATGTCCTGCGCTTGCTCAACGAACCGACCGCGGCTGCCGTGGCCTATGGCCTGGATCAGGATGCCGAAGGCGTCGTGGCGATTTTCGACCTGGGCGGCGGTACCTTCGATATCTCCATCCTGCGCCTGACCGCTGGTGTCTTCGAAGTGCTGGCTACCGGTGGCGACACTGCCCTGGGTGGCGATGACTTCGACCATGCGATCGCTGGCTGGATCATCGGGCAGGCCGGTTTGTCCGCCGACCTCGATCCGGCCACCCAGCGCCTGCTGCTGCAGACCGCTTGCGCGGCCAAGGAAGCCTTGACCGACAGTGAAGCGGTCAGCGTCCACCATGGCGCCTGGCAGGGCGAGCTGACCCGTGCCGCCTTCGAAGCCATGATCGAACCGATGATCGCCCGCAGTCTCAAGGCCTGCCGCCGCGCCGTGCGCGACAGCGGCATCGAGCTGGAAGAGGTCGGCGCGGTGGTCATGGTCGGCGGTTCGACCCGTGTGCCGCGCGTGCGCGAGGCGGTCGGCGCGCTGTTCGGTCGTACCCCGCTGACCTCGATCGACCCGGACCAGGTGGTGGCCATCGGTGCCGCCATCCAGGCCGATACCCTCGCCGGCAACCGCCGCGAAGGCGGCGAGCTGCTGCTGCTCGACGTCATCCCGCTGTCCCTGGGGCTTGAGACCATGGGCGGGCTGATGGAGAAGGTGATCCCGCGCAACACCACCATTCCGGTGGCCCGCGCCCAGGAATTCACCACGTACAAAGATGGCCAGTCGGCCATGATGATCCACGTCCTGCAGGGCGAGCGCGAGCTGATCAGCGACTGCCGTTCCCTGGCGCGCTTCGAGCTGCGCGGCATCCCGGCCATGGTCGCGGGCGCGGCGAAGATCCGCGTGACCTTCCAGGTCGACGCCGACGGCCTGCTCAGCGTCGCGGCCCGCGAACTGGGTTCGGGCGTGGAATCGAGCATCCAGGTCAAGCCGTCCTACGGCCTGACCGACGGCGAGATCGCCCGCATGCTCAAGGACTCCTTCGAGCATGCAGGCTCCGACAAGCACGCCCGCCAACTGCGCGAGCACCAGGTCGACGCCGAGCGCCTGCTCGAGGCGGTGCAGGGCGCCCTGGACGCCGATGGCGAGCGCCTGCTCAGCAGTGACGAGCGCGACGCGATCGAATTCCAGATGCAGGAACTACGTGATTTGCTGACCGGCACCGATGGCGCCGCCATCGAGCAACAGACCAAGCGTCTGTCGCAGGTGACCGATGCATTTGCCGCCCGTCGCCTTGATTCGACGGTCAAAGCCGCACTGGCCGGGCGCAACCTGAATGAGATCGAGGAGTAACCGATGCCGCTGGTGACATTCCTGCCGCACGAGAAGTTCTGCCCCGAGGGCTTGACCGTGGAAGTGCCGACCGGGACCAATATCCTGGAGTTGGCCCACGACCATCACATCGAGATGGAAAGCGCCTGCGGCGGTGTCAAGGCCTGCACCACTTGCCACTGCATCATCCGCAAGGGCTTCGACTCGCTTGAAGAAGCCGACGAGCTCGAAGAGGACATGCTGGACAAGGCCTGGGGCCTGGAGGCGCAGTCGCGCCTGGGTTGCCAGGTGGTTGTCGGCGATGAGGACCTCACCATCGAGATTCCCAAGTATTCGCTCAACCACGCCGCCGAAGCGCCGCACTGAGGGCCTGTACATGAGTCTGAAATGGGTTGATGTACTTGAGATCGCCATCCAGCTTGCGGAAAGCAAGCCCGAGGTCGATCCTCATTACGTGAATTTCGTCGATCTGCGCGCCTGGGTCATGGCGCTGCCGGACTTCGATGACGATCCGTCGCGTTGCGGCGAGAAGGTTCTCGAGGCCATCCAGGCGGCCTGGATCGAAGAAGCCGACTGAGCGCACGCTGCAGGTTAGGCAATCCCCTGGAACCCGCGTATAATTCGCGGGTTTAATTTTTCGCAACACTCAATATTCTGGAGTTTTCCATGGCTGTTCAACGTACTTTCTCCATCATCAAGCCTGACGCCGTTGCCAAGAACGTCATCGGCGAGATCACCACTCGCTTCGAAAAAGCCGGCCTGCGCGTCGTCGCCTCGAAAATGAAGCAGCTGTCCAAAGCCGAAGCCGAAGGCTTCTACGCCGAGCACAAAGAGCGTGGCTTCTTTGGTGACCTGGTTGCCTTCATGACTTCCGGCCCAGTCGTTGTACAGGTTCTGGAAGGCGAAAACGCCATTCTGGCCAACCGTGAGCTGATGGGTGCCACCAACCCTAAAGAAGCGGCTGCCGGCACCATCCGCGCCGACTTCGCCGAGTCGATCGACGCCAACGCCGTTCACGGTTCGGACTCCGAAGCCGCCGCTGCTCGCGAAATCGCTTACTTCTTCGCTGCTACCGAGGTAACCACTCGCTAAGCGAAGGCTTACGGGTGAGGGTGAATCCATGACGACATCGACTGACAAGATCAACCTGCTGGGGCTGACCCTGGCGGAAATGGAACAGTTCTTCGACTCAATCGGGGAGAAGCGCTTCCGTGCCGGTCAGGTGATGAAATGGATTCACCATTTTGGCGTCGATGATTTTGCCGCCATGACCAATGTCGGCAAGGTCTTGCGCGAAAAGCTCGAGGCCGTTGCCGAGATTCGGGGCCCGGAAGTGGTCAGTGAAGACATTTCCGCCGACGGCACCCGCAAGTGGGTGGTCCGCGTTGCCTCCGGCAGCTGCGTCGAGACCGTCTACATCCCTACCGACGATCGCGGCACCCTGTGCGTGTCGTCGCAAGCCGGCTGTGCCCTGGACTGCAGCTTCTGCTCCACCGGCAAGCAAGGCTTCAACAGCAACCTCACCGCCGCCGAAGTGATCGGCCAGGTGTGGCTTGCCAACAAATCCTTCGGGACCGTTCCGGCCAAGATCGACCGCGCCATCACCAACGTGGTCATGATGGGCATGGGCGAACCCCTGCTGAATTTCGACAATGTCATCGCCGCCATGAAGATCATGATGGAAGATCTGGGCTATGGCATTTCCAAGCGTCGCGTCACCCTGTCCACCTCGGGCGTGGTGCCGATGATCGACGAACTGGCCAAGCACATCGACGTGTCGCTGGCCCTGTCGCTGCACGCGCCGAACGACGAACTGCGCAACAAGCTGGTGCCGATCAACAAGAAGTACCCGCTGAAGATGCTGCTGGAGTCGTGCATGGGCTACATGTCCACCCTCGGCGGCAAGCGCGTGCTCACCATCGAGTACACCCTGCTCAAGGACGTCAACGACCAGCCCGAGCACGCCGCGCAGATGATCGAGCTGCTGCGTGATGTGCCGTGCAAGATCAACCTGATCCCGTTCAACCCGTTCCCGCACTCGGGCTACGAGCGACCGAGCAACAATGCCATCCGTCGCTTCCAGGACCTGCTGCACCACGGCGGCTTCAACGTGACCACGCGCACCACCCGCGGTGACGACATCGATGCCGCCTGCGGTCAGCTGGTGGGTCAGGTCAACGACCGTACCCGCCGCAGCGAGCGCTACATCGCCGTACGCCAGCTGGCTGCCGACGAGCCGCAAGACAGCGCCGCGCGCCCCTGACGAGCACCTGCCCCATGAGCCTGCGCGCCGCGCTGTCGATCCTGACGCTTTCGCTGCTGGCCGGCTGCGTGTCCGGCGGCGCGGGTGACCCTCTGGCCAGCCGCCAGGGGCGTGAGGCGGCGGGGCAAGCCTACGTGCAGTTGGGGCTGGGGTATTTGCAACAAGGTTTAACTGAGCGCGCCAAGGCGCCGCTGGGCAAGGCCTTGGCCCTGGACGCTCGTGACGGCGAGGCCCATGCGGCACTGGCCCTGGTGTTCCAGGCCGAGGATGAGCCGGTACTTGCCGGCGAGCACTTCGCCAAGGCCTTGGCCATCCGCCCGGATGACACACGAATCCGCAACAACTACGGCAGTTTCCTATATGCTCAGGGCCGTTTCGACGAGGCCCGGGCGATGTTCCTCCAGGCTGTCGCCGATACCCTGTATCCTGAGCGTTCCCGCGTGTACGAGAACCTGGGGCTCACCGCCTTGAAGCTGGGGCAGGGTGAGCAGGCGCGTGTCTACCTGGAAAAAGCCCTTCGGCTCAATCGGCGGCAACCGAGGGCATTGCTCGAAATGGCTGAGTTGTCCTACGAAAACAGGCATTATGTGCCGGCCCGGGATTACTACGATCGATTCAGCCAGCTGAGCGACCAGGATGCCCGCAGCCTGCTGCTGGGCCATCGCCTGGCAATCGCCCTCGACGAACAGGGCACCGCGACCCGTTTGGGCCAGCAATTACAACGACTTTATCCCGGTACGCCGGAATATCAGCAATACCTGTCGGAGCAACGATGAAAGCCGCGCACACTGAAGTAGCAGCAGCGACTCGCCAGAACCCCGGTGATGTCTTGCGCCAGGCCCGCGAAAAGCGCGAATGGAGCCAGGCCGAGGTCGCTCGCAAGCTCAACCTCACGGTATCTTCGCTGAACAACCTGGAAAACGGCGCCTTCGACAAGCTGCCCGGGCACACCTTCGCCCGTGGCTATATCCGCGCCTACGCCAAGCTGATGGACATGGACCAGGCGCCCCTGGTCGAGGCCTTCGACCAGATCACCGGCACCCACGCCCAGGGCAGCGAAGTGCACGCCCTCGGTCGCATCGAAGAGCCGGTGCGGCTGTCGCACAATATCCTGCGGGTGGTCAGCCTGTTGCTGCTGGTCGCGGTGGTCGGCGGTGGCTTCTTCTGGTGGCAGGACCAGAGCAGCCTGCGCGGCAAGGACTTGGCCAAGATCGCCCTGGAGCATGTCGAAGTCGAGAGCGCCGACGGCACCACGCAGATTCATCCGCTGGACGAGCCGGAAGACCAGGCCGTGAGCGAGGGCCAGCAGCCCGAGGGCCAGGCTCTGCCACTGGAACCTAACGCTACCGAGCAGGCGCCGGTCGCCGAGGCCCAGGCGCCAGTTGCGGCCGTGACACCCGCCGCGCCAGCCACCAGCGCCGCGCCGACCGCCGTCGCTCCCGTGGCACCGGTTGCCGCGCCTGTTGCTGCAGCGCCAGCCGCTCCTGTCGCGCCGACCGCAGCAGCTGCGCCCGTTGATGCCGCACCGGCCCCGGCCGGCAGTGCCAAGGTCCATATCCAATTCACCGCCGATTGCTGGACCCAGGTCACCGACGGCAACGGCAAGGTGCTGTTCAGCGCCATCAAGCGCAAGGGCGACAGCCTGGAACTGACCGGCAAGCCACCGTTCGCGGTGCGCCTGGGCTTCGCCCGCGGCGCCCAGGTGAGCTACAACGGCCAGGCGGTCGATGTCGCCCCGTTCACCAGTGGCGAAACCGCTCGCCTGAAGTTGGGACAGTAAGTCATGCACGGCGAATCTCCGATCAAACGTCGCGAATCCCGCAAAATCTGGGTCGGCAATGTGCCGGTGGGTGGTGATGCGCCCATCGCGGTGCAGAGCATGACCAACACCGACACCAACGATGTCGCCGCCACCGTGGCGCAGATCCAGCGCCTGGTCGATGCCGGCGTGGACATCGTGCGTGTCTCGGTGCCAGACATGGACGCCGCCGAGGCGTTCGGCCGCATCAAGAAACTGGTCAGTGTGCCGCTGGTCGCCGACATCCACTTCGACTACAAGATCGCCCTGCGCGTGGCTGAGCTTGGCGTCGACTGCCTGCGCATCAACCCGGGCAACATCGGCCGTGAGGACCGTGTGCGCGCCGTGGTCGACGCGGCCCGCGACCGCGGCATCCCGATCCGTATCGGCGTCAACGCCGGTTCCCTGGAAAAGGACCTGCAGAAGAAGTACGGCGAGCCCACTCCGGCGGCGCTGGTCGAGTCGGCGCTGCGCCATGTCGAGCACCTCGACCGCCTGGATTTCCAGGACTTCAAGGTCAGCGTCAAGGCCTCCGATGTGTTCATGGCCGTCGAGGCCTACCGCCTGCTGGCCAAGCAGATCATCCAGCCGCTGCACCTGGGGATCACCGAAGCCGGCGGCCTGCGCTCGGGGACGGTGAAATCCGCCGTCGGCCTAGGTATGCTGCTGGCCGAAGGCATCGGTGACACCATCCGCATCTCCCTGGCCGCCGATCCGGTCGAGGAAGTGAAGGTCGGCTACGACATCCTCAAGTCGCTGCACCTGCGTTCCCGTGGCATCAACTTCATCGCCTGCCCGAGCTGCTCGCGGCAGAACTTCGATGTGGTCAAGACCATGAACGAACTGGAAGGGCGCCTGGAGGACCTGCTGGTACCGCTGGACGTGGCGGTGATCGGTTGCGTGGTCAACGGTCCGGGCGAGGCCAAGGAATCGCACGTGGGCCTGACCGGCGGCACGCCGAACCTGGTCTACATCGATGGCAAGCCATCGCAGAAGCTGAACAACGACAACCTGGTCGACGAGCTGGAAAAGCTCATCCGCCAGAAAGCGGCCGAGAAGGCCGAGGCCGACGCGGCGCTGATCGCCCGCGGCTGAGACACAGATTCGTAAGGACTACTCGTGAGCAAATCGCTGCAAGCCATCCGTGGCATGAACGACATCCTGCCCGACCAGTCGCCGCTGTGGCGCTATTTCGAGGGCACCGTGGCCGGCTTGCTGGACAGCTACGGCTACAGCCAGATCCGCACGCCGATCGTCGAGTTCACCGAGCTGTTCAAGCGCTCGATCGGTGAAGTCACCGATATCGTCGAGAAGGAAATGTACACCTTCGAGGACCGCAACGGCGACTCGCTCACCCTGCGCCCCGAAGGCACCGCAGCCTGCGTGCGTGCCGTGCTCGAGCACGGCATCACCGGCAACGGCCAGGTGCAGAAACTCTGGTACATCGGCCAGATGTTCCGTCACGAGCGTCCGCAGAAGGGCCGCTACCGCCAGTTCCACCAGATCGGTGTTGAGGTGTTCAACCTCGATGGCCCGGACGTCGACGCCGAACTGATCATGCTGACCTGGCGCCTGTGGGGCCTGCTGGGCATCCAGGACGCGGTCGAGCTGCAGCTCAACAGCCTGGGCACCAGCGAAGCCCGCGCCCGCTATCGCGACGCGCTGGTCGAGTTCCTCTCGGCCCGCCTCGAGCAACTGGACGAGGACAGCCAGCGCCGCCTGAAAAGCAACCCGCTGCGCATCCTCGACAGCAAGGATGCGAACACCCAGGCGGTGCTGGTCGGCGCGCCGAAGTTGGAAGACTACCTGGACGAAGAGTCCCGCGTGCACTTCGAGGGCCTGAAGGCCCGCCTCGACGCCGCCGGCATTCCGTTCGTGATCAATACCAAGCTGGTGCGCGGCCTGGACTACTACAGCAAGACCGTGTTCGAGTGGGTCACCGACAAGCTCGGCGCCCAGGGTACCGTCTGCGCCGGTGGTCGTTATGACGGCCTGGTCGAGCAGATGGGCGGCAAGCCGACCCCGGGCGTCGGTTTCGCCATGGGCATCGAGCGCCTGATCCTGCTGCTGGAGACCCTGGGCAAGGTGCCCGAGTCGATCAGCCGCACCATCGACGTCTACCTGTGCGCCTTCGGCGAGCCGGCTGAGTTGGCCGGCCTGCGCCTGAGCGAAAGCCTGCGCGATCGCCTGCCGGGCCTGCGCCTGGCGGTCAATGCCGGTGGCGGCAGCTTCAAGAGCCAGTTCAAGAAGGCCGACAAGAGCGGCGCGTTGTTCGCGCTGATTCTGGGTGACGACGAGCTCGAGAAGCAGCAGATCGGTCTGAAGCCCCTGCGTGGCCAGGGTGAACAACAGAACATTGCCTGGGATGCGCTTGCCGCGCACCTGGAAACCGCGATCGCCCAGGCGTGACGCGGTCTGACAACGAATAGGCGAATAGGAGTATTGGGGTGTCGAGTACCGATGATGAGAGCCTGGCTGCAGCCAAGGACTGGTGGAACCGCAACGGCAAGCCGCTGCTGACCGGCGCCCTGCTGGCTGGCGTGGTGGTGTTGGGCTGGCAGACCTGGCACAAGTATCAGGCCAACCAGTCCCAGGGCGCCTCGGCGCTGTACCAGGCGCTGCTGGAAACCTCGTTGACGCCTGACGGCAAGCCCGACGCGAGCAAGGTCGCCGAGCTGTCCGGCAAGCTCAAGAGCGAGTTCGGCGGCACCGCCTACGCCCAGTACGGCAGCCTGTTCGTGGCCAAGGTCGCGGTCGAAAGCGGCAAGCTGGACGATGCGGCCAGTGAGCTGAAGAGCGTGCTGGACAAGCCGGCCGACGCCACCCTCGGCGAGATCTCGCGCCAGCGTCTGGCCCGCGTGCTCGCGGCCCAGGACAAGGCCGAGGACGCGCTCAAGCTGCTCGAGGGCGATACCGACAAGGCCTTCCTGGCCAGCCGCGAAGAACTCAAGGGCGACCTGCTGGTACAGCTGGGCCGCGCCGACGACGCGCACAGCGCCTACGAAAAAGCCAAGGCCGCGCTGTCCGACGACGCCGCGATCGGTGGCCTGCAACTGAAGCTGGATGACCTGGCCAAAGGGGACGCCTGAAGTGAAGGGTTGGAAACAAGCAGCAGTGCTCACCCTCGCCGTGCTGGCGGCGGGTTGCAGCAGCAACAGCAAGAAGGAACTGCCCCCGGCCGAGCTGACCAAGTTCACCGAGGAAGTGGTGCTGAAGAAGCAGTGGAGCCGTTCGATCGGTGACGGCCAGGGCGAGACCTACAACACCCTGGTGCCGGCCATCGAGAACGACCGCATCTACGCCTCCGACGTCAACGGCGAGGTCTTCGCGCTGAACCGCATCACCGGCGACGTGGTGTGGAAGAAGGACCTCGAGCTGCCGGTATCCGGCGCGGTGGGCGTGGGCTACGGCCTGGTCATGCTGGGGACCCTCAAGGGCGAGGTCATCGCCCTGGATTCCAGCACCGGCGAGGAGCGCTGGCGCTCGCGCGTCAGCAGCGAAGTGCTGGCGCCGCCCGCCAACAACGGTGACGTGGTGGTGGTACAGACCCAGGACGACCGTCTGGTCGGCTTCGACGCCGCCACCGGCGACCGTCGCTGGATCTACGAGAACAGCCCTGCCGTGCTGACCCTGCGCGGCACCGGCGCGCCGGTGGTGACCAACCGCCTGGCCGTGGCCGGCCTGTCCACCGGCAAGGTGGTGGCGGTCGATATCAGCAACGGCGTGCCGGTGTGGGAGAGCCGCGTGGCGATTCCGCAGGGCCGTTCCGAGCTGGACCGTGTGGTGGACATCGACGGCGGCCTGCTGCTGTCCGGTGGCACCCTCTACGTCAGCACCTACCAGGGCCGCGTCGCCGGCCTGGACCTGGAAAGCGGCCGCGTGCTGTGGCAGCGCGATGCTTCCAGCTATGTGGGTGTCGCTCAAGGCTTCGGCAACGTCTACGTGAGCGAAGCGTCGGGTACCGTGCAGAGCGTCGACGAGCGTTCTTCCAGCTCGCTGTGGAGCAACGATTCGATGGCCCGCCGTCAGCTGTCGGCGCCGGAAGTGTTCTCCAGCTACGTGGCGGTGGGCGACTTCGAGGGTTACCTGCACCTGCTCAGCCAGGTCGATGGCCGCTTCGTCGGCCGTGAGCGTATCGACAGCGATGGCCTGCGCGCCCGACCCCTGGTGGTCGGCGACACCATCTACGTCTTCGGCAACAGCGGCAAGCTCGAGGCACTGACCATCCGCTGAAGCTATGCTTGAGCTCGCTCGCGGGCTCAGGCCGCGGCGCATGAAGCGCCGCCCGAACTCCGGCCGCTGCCTTGCAGCGGCCTTTGCATTTTCAAGAATTCAAGAGTGGAGAGCCGCATGGTTCCCGTAATCGCCCTGGTGGGCCGGCCGAACGTCGGTAAATCCACCATGTTCAACCGCCTGACCAAGACCCGCGACGCCATCGTCGGCGACCTGTCGGGCCTGACCCGTGACCGCCAGTACGGCGATGCCAGCTGGCAAGGTCGTTCCTACATCCTGATCGACACCGGTGGTATCACCGGTGACGAAGTGGGCATGGACGAGAAGATGGCCGAGCAGTCGCTGATGGCCATCGAGGAAGCCGACTACGTGCTGTTCCTGGTCGATGCCCGCGCCGGCATGACCGCCGCCGACCAGATGATCGCCGATCACCTGCGCAAGCGGAACAAGGAAGCGATCCTGGTCGCCAACAAGATCGACAACATCGATCCCGATATCGCCCGCGCCGAGTTCTCGCCGCTGGGCATGGGCAACGCCATCCCGGTGGCGGGCTCCCAGGGCCGCGGCATCAACGCCCTGATGGAATCGCTGCTCGGCCATATTCCCCGTGACCCCGAGGAAGAAGCCCTCGAAGAGGATGTCGCCGAAGGCGAGGAAGCCACGCGCATTCCCGGCCCGAGCGAGAAAGACGGCATCAAGATCGCCATCATCGGCCGCCCCAACGTCGGCAAGTCGACCCTGGTCAACCGCATGCTCGGCGAGGAGCGCGTGGTGGTGTACGACCAGCCGGGCACCACCCGCGACAGTATCTACATCCCGTTCGAGCGTGATGGCGAGAAGTACACCTTCATCGACACCGCTGGCGTGCGCAAGCGCGGCAAGATCCACGAGGAAGTCGAGAAGTTCTCGGTGGTGAAGACCCTGCAGGCGATCAAGGACGCCAACGTGGTGATCTTCGTCATGGACGCCCGCGAAGGCGTGGTCGACCACGACCTCAACCTGCTGGGCTTCGCCCTGGACGCCGGTCGCGCCGTGGTCATCGCCCTGAACAAGTGGGACGGCATGGAGCCGGGCGAGCGCGACTACGTGAAGACCGAGCTGGAACGCCGGCTGTTCTTCGTCGACTTCGCCGACATCCACTTCATCTCGGCGCTGCACGGCACCGGCGTGGGCCACCTGTACAAGTCGGTGCAGGCCGCGTTCAAGTCGGCGGTCACCCGCTGGCCGACCAGCCGCCTGACGCAGATCCTCGAAGACGCCATCAGCGTGCACCAGCCGCCGTTGGTCAACGGTCGCCGCATCAAGCTGCGCTATGCCCACCTCGGTGGTGCCAACCCGCCGCTGATCGTGATCCACGGCAACCAGACCGACAAGATCCCCAACTCGTACTCGCGCTACCTGGAGAACACCTACCGCCGGGTGCTCAAGCTGGTCGGCACGCCGATCCGCATCGAGTACAAGGGCGGTGACAACCCGTTCGAGGGCAAGAAGAACACCCTCACCGATCGCCAGGTCAACAAAAAGCGCCGCTTGATGTCGCACCACAAGAAGGCCGAGAAGAAGCGCCGCGACAAGCGTTAGTAACAACGCTTGCAGAACCCTCGTTGGGAGGGGCCCCGCGATGAGAGTGTTCAGGTCAGTTGACTGCCTGATCTGATCTCATCGCGGGGCAAGTCGCATCGGCGCACCGCCGCTCCCACGCTTCATTCTGCTGTTGGGTTGCAACGATTGACCCACCGCAATCCCCCTATTGTTTCAACCTTTTTCCTGACTGCTCGATCCGCTATGCTCGGACCCAACCCCGTGCCGGACAAACCCCAGGAAAGAGGGCTCCATGATCCGCAGCAAACTG
Source organism: Pseudomonas mosselii (assembly GCF_019823065.1). Taxonomy (NCBI): domain Bacteria; kingdom Pseudomonadati; phylum Pseudomonadota; class Gammaproteobacteria; order Pseudomonadales; family Pseudomonadaceae; genus Pseudomonas; species Pseudomonas mosselii. The sequence continues at coordinate 5,252,325 of NZ_CP081966.1, read as the reverse complement.
CCGAACGTCGGCACGACCATCTTTACCACCATGTCGCAACTGGCCATGCAGACCGGTGCACTCAACCTGTCCCAGGGCTTCCCTGACTTCAATGGACCCCAGGCCCTGCTCGATGCCGTTGGCCGGCATGTGGCCGCCGGGCACAACCAGTATTCGCCGATGACCGGCCTGCCAGCCCTGCGCCAGCAGGTTGCAGCCAAGATCGCCCGGCTGTATGGCGTGGCAGTGGATGCCGATCACGAGGTGACCATTACCCCGGGCGCCACCGAGGCGATCTTCTGCGCCATCCAGGCGGTGATCCACCCCGGTGACGAGGTGATCGTCTTCGACCCCAGCTACGACAGTTATGAGCCATCGGTGGAGCTGGCCGGTGGCCGCTGCGTGCATGTGCCGCTGCGCGACGGCAGCTTCAGCATCGACTGGCAGAGGTTCAGCGACGCCCTGAGTCCGCGCACGCGCATGGTCATCCTCAATTCGCCGCACAACCCCAGCGGCGCCTTGATCAGCCGCGAAGACCTGGACCAGTTGGCCGCGTTGATCGGCAACCGCGATATCTATCTGATCAGCGACGAAGTCTATGAGCACCTGATCTACGATGGCGTGCGCCACGCCAGCGTGCTGGCCCACGCGCAGCTGTACAGCAGAGCCTTCGTCATCAGCTCGTTTGGCAAGACCTATCACGTCACCGGCTGGAAAACCGGTTACGTGGTTGCGCCACCGGCGCTCAGCGCCGAATTGCGCAAGGTGCACCAGTACGTCAACTTCTGCGGCGTGACTCCCTTGCAGTGCGCCCTGGCCGACTTCATGGCCGAGCACCCTGAGCACATCGACGAACTGCCGGCTTTCTACCAGGCCAAGCGCGACCTGTTCTGCGATTTGCTGCAGGCCTCGCGCTTCACTTTCACCCGCACCCCGGGCACTTACTTCCAGCTGGTGGACTATTCGCAGATCCGCCCCGACCTGAACGATGTCGACATGGCCCTGTGGCTGACCCGTGAGCATGGCGTGGCCAGCATCCCGGTGTCGGTGTTCTACCAGCAACCCATCCCCGAGCAACGCCTGGTGCGCCTGTGCTTTGCCAAACGCGAGGAGACGCTGCGCCAGGCAGCGGAGAAACTATGCGCGATCTGAGCCAACTGTCGAACCTGAAAATCGCCCTGGTGCAGACCACCCTGGCCTGGCACGACCGCGAGGCCAACTACGCGCACTTCGAGGAGCTGATCGGCCAGGCCGGCGAGGTGGACCTGGTGGTCCTGCCGGAAATGTTCACCACCGGTTTTTCGATGGAGTCCGAAAGCCTGGCGGAGCCGGAAAACGGCCCGACCTACAAGTGGCTCAAGGCCCAGGCGAAGAAAGCCAACGCGGTGATCACCGGCAGCGTGATCATCCAGGCCGCCGACGGCAGCCACCGCAACCGCCTGCTGTGGGCACGGCCCGACGGCGAGATCCTGCACTACGACAAGCGTCACCTGTTCCGCATGGCCGGCGAGCACAAGCACTACACTCCTGGCGAGCGCCAGGTGCAGTTCGAGCTCAAGGGTTGGCGGATCCGCCCGTTGATCTGCTACGACCTGCGCTTCCCGGTGTGGAGCCGTGACGCCCAGGACACCGACCTGCTGCTGTACACCGCCAACTGGCCGGCGGCGCGGCGCCTGCACTGGAACCGCCTGCTGCCGGCGCGGGGCATCGAGAACCTGTGCTTCGTCGCGGCGGTGAACCGGGTCGGCACCGATGGCAAGGGCTTCGCCTACTCCGGCGACAGCCAGGTGTTGGACTTCCAGGGCGAGAGCCTGCTCAGCGCGGGCGAGGCCGACGGGGTGTTCACCGTGGTGTTGCGGGCGGCGGAGCTTGCGGCGTACCGGGCGCGGTTCCCGGCGAACCTGGATGCCGATACCTTCGATCTGCATTAAGGGCCAATCGCGGGGCCAGCCCGCTCCCACGGTATCGTGGGAGCGGGCTGGCCCCGCGATGCTTTCAGGCTTCAGTACACATCTCGCCGATACCGCCCATCCTCGATCAACTGCTGTACGACAGCCTCGCCCAGGATTCCCTGCAACGCCGCATCCACCCCGGCCGCCATGCCTTGCAGGCTGCCGCAGACATACACGCAAGCGCCATCCTCGATCCAGCGCTTGAACTCGGCGGCCTGCTGCAACAGCACGTCCTGCACATAGATCTTCTGCGCCTGGTCCCGCGAAAACGCCAGGTCCAGCCGTTGCAGGTCGCCGCTTTCCACCCAGCCCTGCAGCTCCTCGCCGCACAGCAGGTCGTGCGCCCGGTTGCGTTCGCCGAACAGCAGCCAGTTGCGTTGCTCGCCTCCAGCAATGCGGGCCTTTAGCAGGCTGCGCAGACCGGCCAGGCCGGTACCATTGCCGATCAGCACCAAGGGCGCCGATTCGACGGGCAGGTGGAAACCGCTGTTGCGACGCAGGCGCGCGCTGACGCTGCCTTCCAGCGGCAGGTATTCGGTCAGCCAGCCGGAGCCAAGGCCCAGGTTGCCATCGGCGTGGCGCTCCTGGCGCACGATCAGCTCCAGCACGCCATCGCTGGCGATGGAGGCAATCGAGTATTCACGGGCGGTGAGTGGGATCAGTGCGTCGACCAGTGCCTGGGCATGCAGGCCGATCAGGTGTTCGCGGCTGACCGGCAACTGGCGGCTGGCCAGGGCCTGCGCCAGGGTTTCCTGCAGGCCGTCGAGCTGCACCGGGCTGCCTGGGTCAAGGCCCAGGCCGGCAAGGAAGGCATCGACACGGGGCTGGCCGTTGCGTGGCAGGACTTCGATCAGGTCACCGGCCTCCCAGGTTGCGGGCGCTTCTGCCTGCAGGCCCAACAGGTACACCGGCGCCCCCTGGCTGCCGGGGTTGAGCTGATCGCGGCGCGACAGGCGCCAGTTGCCGAAGCTTGGCGGCTGCCAGGCGGCGACCGGGCGGGCGCCGGTCAGGTGCGTCAGTTCCTGTTGCCACAGCTGCAGGGCGACGGGGTCGGCGTTGTCCACCTCCACCGGGCTGAAGGCGCAGGTGGCGCCACGTTCGCCGAGCCAGGCCTGGAGCCGGCGGGCGAAGCCGCAGAAGTGCGGGTACTGGCGGTCGCCCAGGGCCAGCAGGGCGTAGTCCAGGTGATCCAGCGGCCAGGCTTGGCCGAGGACCTTGCGCTCGAAGCCACGGGCGCTGTCCGGAGCTTCGCCGTCGCCGAAGGTGCTGACCACGAACAGTGCTCGGTTGGCCTGGCGCAATTCGGTTTCGCCCAATTCGGCCAGCGGGCGTACCTGCACCGACAAGCCGGCGGATTGAAGTTGGCCGGCGCTCTGCCAGGCCAGCTGTTCGGCGAAGCCGCTCTGGCTGGCGAAGCCGATCAACCAGCTATCTCCGTCATTGGCCTGAGGGGCCACCGCGCCACGTGCGGCGCGAACCTGACGCTTCTTGCGTCGACGGTCGAGGTACAGCAGCCAGCCGGTGACGAAGAACAGCGGCATGGTCAGGCTGGCGAGGGTGACGATGATTCGCCCCGGCAGGCCGAAGTAGCTGCCCACGTGCAGAGCGTAGACGCTCTGCAGCAACTGGGCCTTGAACGACTTGTCGGTGTAACGCTCGTGACGTTTGACCTGGCCGGTGGCCGGGTCGAGGGTGAGGGTGTTCAGGGCGCGCCCGTGGTCGGCGCCTTGCAGCAGGTAGAACAGGGTCGCCGGTTGCCCGCCGGCCGGCGGCAGGCGCAGGTTGTAGGTGGACAGGCCGGGGCCTGCGGCGGCCTTGAGATTGGTCCAGATGGCATCGTAATCGACAACAAGAGGCGGGGCGTTCTTGTCCACCCTGGTCGGGCCATGGCGACCGCCGCGACCTTCGCCACGCTTCTGCTCGCCGGCCGCGGGTTGGTCGGCCAGCAGGCGATTGAGGCCTTCGCGGTACCATTCGTAGGACCAGAACAGCCCGGTCAGGGCGAACAGCAGGTAGAACAGCAGGCACCAGGTGCCGAATACCGCGTGCAGGTCCCAGTTGAAGGCGCGGCCTTTCTTCGCCCAGTCCAGCGTCAGCCAGGCCCGCCAGTCCAGTGCCTTGCGCGGCCAGCGCAGGTACAGCCCCGAGAGGCAGAAGAAAATCAGCATCAAGGTGCAGGCGCCGGTGATCTGCCGGCCTGTGTCGCCCATGGCCAGGAACCGGTGCAGGTTGAGCATGAGGTTGAAGAAGCCCAGGCCAGCCACGTCACCCTTGAGCTCGCCGGTGTACGGGTCGGCGTAGCGCAGCGCGCCACGGCGCTCGCCGGGGGCGGGGGTAAAGAAGATTCGCGCGGCGTTGCCCTCGCGGGTATCGACCCAGAGCATGGAGACCTTGTCGCCTTGCGCGGCCTCGACCCGGCGCACCAGTTCGGCCGGCGCCAGCACGCCTTCCTGGCGGATCTCGACCTTCAGTACCTCGGCGTTGAATGCCCGCAGCAGTTCTTCCTGGAAGGACCAGATCGCGCCGGTCATGCCCATCAGCGCCAGCACCAGGCCGGCGGTGATGCCAAGGAACCAGTGCAATTGGAACAGCGTCTTCTTCACCACATCGATTACCTTGTATTGCCGCCAGGGACTGCGCGGCGTGCATTATGCCTTGATACGCAAAAGCCCCGTTCAAGCGAATGAACGGGGCCTGGTGCTGCTGCATCAGAAGTGGAAGTTGGCGCTCATCAAGGCAGTGCGGCCAGCGGCCACATGGGCGTAGTGGGTCGAGAACACCTGGTCGAAGTAGCGTTTGTCCGTCAGGTTCTGCAGGTTCAGCTGCAGGTCCACATTCTTGGTCAGGCGATAGGTCGCCATGGCATCGTAGCGCCAGTAGGACGGTACTTCGACGGAGTTCGCCTCGTCACCGAAGCGGGCGTCGACGAAGGTCGCGCCAGCACCGAGGGTCAGCTGCGGCACGATGTCGTAGGTCGACCAGAAGGTGAAGTTGTTCCGCGGCGTACTCGGCATATGGTTGCCTTGGTTCGCTGCCGTGGTGGTCTTGACGATCTCGCTCTCCATGTAGGTGTAACCGCCGTAGACCTTCCACTTGCTGGTCAGGTTACCGGCGTAGGTCAGCTCCAGCCCCTGGACTCGCTGCTCACCATCGAGCACCTGGTACGTCGCATTGTCAGGGTCGGTGACCCGTGCGTTGGTCTTGTCGGTACGGAACAGTGCGGCAGTGAGCGAGAGGTTCTCGTCGAAGAAGTCCCACTTGGTGCCTATTTCGTAGTTGCGATTGCGTTCCGGATCAAGATTGCTGTTGTTGGCGGCCAGTTCCAGGCCACCGTTGCCGCTGGATTCACCCGACGGGTTGCTGGACGTCGACCAGGCCGCGTAGACGCTGCCGTTTGGCAGGGGCTTGTAGACCACACCCACTTGGTAGTTCCACAGGTGCGCATTGTTTTCACGGGAGAAGTCGCCGGCCACCGAGCCTCGACCGCCGGTGCTGTAGCCGCTGGACTTGGTCTGGTAGTCGTCGTAGCGCAGGCCGAGGTTCAGCGACCACTGTTCATTGAACGTGAGGGTGTCGAAGACATAGGCGGCGCTGGTCTTGGTGTCGGTGTCGGTGTAGGCCGGACTGTCGGTGATGGTGCCCGACCAGCTATCGTCCGGGGAGGGATCGTACAGGCTGGTGCAATCGCCGGAGGCGAGCAGCGCGGGGTTGCAGGTCGTGCCGGTTCCCGCGGCGGAGGTGATCACATAGCCACGGTTGTGGGTGTCGCTGTAGGTGAACTCCAGGCCAGTGACCAGGCTGTGTTCGATGAAGCCTGTGTTGAACTTGGCACTCAGGTCGGTCTGGTTGACCCAACCCTTGGAGGTGGAGTTGCGGTTCTTGGTGGAGCGATAGACTGTGCCGTTGGCAACGTTGCCCTTGCTGTCATCAGGGTTGGTGACGATGTAGTCGAGCGTCGAGCGCGACATGCGCAAGCTGTTGGACAGTGTCAGGTTGTCGTTCAGGTCATGTTCGATGCGCAAGGTGCCACTGTCGTTGCTGGTCTTGCGATAGTCGCGACCGTTCAGGCCATAGAAGTTGTCGCGATCGACATGTGCCGGCCCGTCCACGTTGTACTTGCTGCGCGTGGCACTGCGGTTCAGCGGGATGCCGTAGTCCGGCATATCGTCGGTCTTGAGATGGTAGTAACCCACCGTGACCCGGGTATCGGTGCCCAGGCCGAAGGCAAAGGAGGGGGCAACGCCCCAGCGACTGACATCCACATCGTCACGACCGGCGACATTGGCCTCGTGCTTCATCAGGTTCAGGCGAAAGGCCGAGCTGTCGGTCAACTGCTTGTTCAGGTCCAGGGTCGTGCGCTTGGTCTGGTCGCTGCCCCAGGTGAAGCCGCCATTGTAAGCATCACCCAATTTTGCAGTCTTGGTGACCAGGTTCAGACTGCCGCCAGTGGAGCCGGCGCCGGTAAAGGCCGAACCGGGGCCTTTGCTCACTTCGACCGACTCGACGTTGAAAATTTCGCGGCTTTGCGAGGCGACATCACGCATGCCGTCGACGAACACATCGCTTTCGGCATTGAAGCCGCGGATGATCGGTCGATCACCTGCGGGGTTGCCGCCCTCGCCCGCACCGAAGGTGATGCCTGGGGTCGTGCGCAATGCGTCCACCAGGGTGGTAGCCCCGGTGTCACGGATGACCTGCTGCGGGATGACAGTGACACTCTTCGGCGTTTCACGCAGGGGAGCCGTGTACTTCTTCGAGCTGGCCGTGTCCGACTTGTAGGTGGTGGCATCCTGCGTCGCATTCACGCTGGTGGCGTCCAGCGAGATGACGGCATCCGTGCTCTGCTCGGCAGCCAGCGCCCCTTGTGAAGCGGCGGCGGTGACGGCAACGCCGATGGCGGAGGCGAGCAGACGTGGTGAACTCACAGCAGATGGCACGTGACGCATTGTTGTAGACCTTCCCCAAGGTATGAAGGCCGTGGATGTTAATGTAAGCGAATGTAAGGAACAATTGAGAAGCGTTACCATTCGCCAGAAATTTACATTCTTTACAATTTTGCCTTACGGTTTTTGCGGTCTCATCCGTCGTGCCATGAATAAAGGGGCTTGTGGTAGGTAAAAGTGAATCAATATCATTGACGCTCCTATGGTCATATCTGGTGCCGCCGCCATGCTGCTTCACATTCCCGGGCTGTTCGACGCCGATGAGATCTCGCGCATCCGCGAGGCCCTGGAGCAGGCCGACTGGGCCGACGGCAAGATCACCGCGGGGTACCAGTCGGCCAAGGCCAAACACAACCTGCAGTTGCCCGAGGGCCATGCGCTGGCCAAGGAGATTGGCAGTGCGTTGATCGAGCGGCTGTGGCGCAACCCGTTGTTCATGTCGGCGGCGCTGCCGCACAAGGTGTTCCCGCCGCTGATTAACTGTTACCGCGAAGGGGGCAATTTCGATTTCCACATCGACAACGCCCTGCGCCAGCCCAAGGGCAGCCCGGAGCGGGTGCGCACCGACCTGTCCTCGACGCTGTTCCTCAGCGATCCGGACAGCTACGACGGCGGCGAGCTGGTGATCCAGGACACCTATGGCGTGCGCGAGGTCAAGCTGGCCGCCGGCGACATGGTGCTGTACCCCGGCACCAGCCTGCACAAGGTCAACCCGGTCACCCGCGGTGCGCGCTATGCGGCGTTCTTCTGGACCCAGAGCCTGGTGCGCGAAGACAGCCAGCGCACCTTGCTGTTCGAGATGGACAACGCGGTCCGCCAGCTCACTGCCGATGTGCCCGAGCATCCGTCGCTGCTGCAACTGACCGGCACCTATCACAACCTGCTGCGCCGCTGGGCCGAGGTCTGAGCCGTGTCCTATCAGTTGCGTCGTGAGGATGTGGTGGATGTGGCCGGGTTGCAGGCGATGCTCGAACACAGCCCGGGTCAGGCCGCCCAGGCGATCCTCGCGGCGGCGGGGCAGGGGGTGGTCGAGGCGCAGTTGCTGCTCGGGCAGATTCTGCTCGATGGGCGCGGTATCGAAGAAGATGCCGGTGTGGCCCGCCGTTGGTTCGCCATCGCCGCCCAGGGCGGCAGCGCCATGGCGCACAACATGCTCGGCCGGTGCCTGGAGCACGGCTGGGGCGGCGAGGTGGATCTGGCGCAGTCGGCCATTCACTATGCCCGTGCGGCCGACGCCGGCCTGGACTGGGGGATGTACAACCTGGCCAACCTGCTGGCCACCGGGCGCGGGGTGCCGGCCGACCAGGCCCAGGCGTTGATGTGCTACGAGAAAGCCGCACAGCTGGGGCATGCCAAGTCGATGAACCTGTATGGGCGCTACCTGGAGCAGGGCATTGCCACCGCGCCAAGCCCTGCCCGGGCCGTGCGCTGGTATCGGCGTTCGGCCGAGGCCGGGGATTTTCGCGGGATGTTCAGCCTGGCGCTGGTGCTGGCCGAGCGGGGGGAGATCGGGGAGGCCGGGCCATGGCTGGAACGGGCCAGGGTCGAGGGCAACCTGAATTTCCTGCGCAGTGCGCTGGTGACGTTGCAGGGGGCGGGGCCGGCGCTGATGGCCCATGCGGCGCGCTATGCCGAAGAGATCGAACTGCGCGGTACTTGAGTATGTCCGTTCCGGTCATATCGCGGGGCAAGCCCGCTCCCACGGGTCTTCACCACAGGCGTGGGAGCGGGCTTGCCCCGCGATGGAATTGAAAACGGGGCCTTGCGGCCCCGTTGTGCATTACAGGTAGTAGGCTTTCAGCGGCGGGAAGCCGTTGAACTCCACCGCGCTGTAGCTGGTGGTGTAGGCACCGGTGGACAGCCAGTACAGGCGATCGCCGATCGCCAGGTTCAGCGGCAGGCCGTACTTGTAGTTCTCGTACATGATGTCGGCGCTGTCGCAGGTCGGGCCGGCGATCACCACTTCCTCGGTCTCGCCTTTCTTCTCGGTCCAGATCGGGAACTTGATCGCCTCGTCCATGGTTTCGATCAGGCCGGAGAACTTGCCCACGTCGGTGTAGATCCAGCGCTCGACCGCGGTGCGCGACTTGCGCGCCACCAGCACCACTTCACTGACCAGGATGCCGGCGTTGGCGATCAGCGAGCGGCCAGGCTCGAGGATGATTTCCGGCAGGTCGTCGCCGAAGTCTTCCTTGAGGAAGCGGATGATTTCCTCGGCGTAGGTCTCGAGGCTGTTGGTACGGGTGATGTAGTTGGCCGGGAAGCCACCGCCCATGTTGATCAGCTTCAGTTCGATGCCGTCTTCTTCCTTCAGGCGCTCGAAGATCACCTTGACCTTGGCGATGGCCGCGTCCCACACGCTGATGTCGCGCTGCTGGGAGCCGACGTGGAAGGAGATGCCGTAAGGCACCAGGCCCAGGTCGCGGGCGAGGATCAGCAGGTCCATGGCCATGTCGGTCTGGCAGCCGAACTTGCGCGACAGCGGCCAGTCGGCGGTGGTGGAACCTTCGGTGAGGATGCGCACATAGACCTTCGAGCCCGGCGCGGCCTTGGCAATGTTGCGCAGGTCGGCTTCGGAGTCGGTGGCGTACAGGCGCACGCCTTTCTCGAAGAAGTAGCGGATGTCCTTGGACTTCTTGATGGTATTGCCGTAGCTGATACGGTCGGGGCTGACGCCACGGCCCAGCACCTTGTCCAGCTCGTAGATCGAGGCGATGTCGAAGCTCGAGCCTTTCTCCTTGAGCAGGTCGATGATCTCGACCGCCGGGTTGGCCTTGACCGCGTAGTAGACCTTGGCGAATTCGAAACCGGCGCGCAGGTCGTCATAGGCCTGGCTGATCATCTGGGTATCGATGAGTACGAACGGGGTTTCCTGCTTGTCGGCGAACGCCTTCATCTTCTGGAAGGTGTCACGCGCAAAGTAGTCTTCGACCTGGATCGACATGCTCAAGGGCTCCATGGGCAAACTGAAAAGATAAGTGGCAGCACACTGAACGTCCTCCGTATCCCCACTTTGGTTCGCCTACTTCCCAAGGCATGTCGCCGAAAGCAAAAAGGTCAACCGTGCCGGGAAAGGGCGGCGGGTGACCTTGCTGTCTCGTCGTCAGTACTTGAGCCGGATGGATCGTTTCCAGCATGGACGTTCGGCGCGCACTTTAGGATGTGAAAACCGCAAGATCAACAGGCAGGTCCGGGGTGTTCGTCGTGTATCGACGCTCCACCGCTGCAATTACCGACCGGTGCGTGGCATGGATGTTCCGGAAAAGGCCGCAAGCGTTAAAAATTGTGGAATAGGTGGCGATCTGGTCGCGAACGGCTGAAAGCTGGGTTCTTTGCATGTTGGCTGGCTTTCGCCGAGAAAGAGCCGAAGAATCGGCAGAAGACCGTTTGTCGGAGTTGTGTGGTGAACGGGCTTTTTCCGGAGAGTGTTCATATTTATGGCCACGGTGTGACGCCCGTCATTTTTTTTGAATTCGTCATAAATTTTTTGTTACCGACACTGGAAACCACCCTTGGTCGGCTCAAGGCAGGGCCAATTGCCGTCATTTATGAGAAGCATTACTATTCGCGACCTCATCTGCCTCCCTGACGACCCCGAACGTGTCCGGACACAAAGGCTTTCTCGACCACTACCATGAGCTGATCGGCACCTGGACGCGCAAGTTGCGCAGTCGTCAGCAGGCCGAGGACCTCACCCACGACGCCTTTGTCCGGGTTCTGGAAAACCCGAGCGAGCAGGTCGAGCAGCCGCGTGCCTACCTGCACCAGACCGCCCGCAACATTGCCGTCGATGGCTTTCGCCGCGAGGACCGTCGCCAGGCACTGGAACTTGAGGCGTTCGCCGACGGCGCCGCCAATGGCAGCGACCCGGAGGCCTACGTGCAAGCCCTGGAACTGGCCGACAGCGTCGAGCGGGCGTTGGCCGAGTTGCCGCTCAACTGCCGCCGGGTGTTCATCTGGCAGAAACTCGAGGGCCTGACCCAGGCCGAGATCGCCGAGCGCATGGGTTTGACCAAGAACATGGTCGAAAAGTATATGATCCGCACGCTCCGACACCTGCGTGAGCACTGTCGGCCAGATGAGTCAGGAGACCCCATTGTTCAGACAGCACGCGCCCGACCCCGTGGGTGAGCAGGCGGCCAGCTGGTTCGCCCGGGCCCAGGAGGCGCCGCATGACAGCGCCGTGCAGCAGGCCTTGCAGGCCTGGCTGGCGCAGCACCCACGTCATCGCGAGGAGTATCAGCGCCTGGTACAGCTGTGGCGCGCCGCCGATTTCATCCCCCGACAACGCCTCGAAGCGCTGTGCCAGCCCGAGCCGGCGCGCCCGCTTGCGCGCCGCCGCCTGCTGCGCCAGGCCTTGGCGGCCGGTGTAGCAGTGGCCGCGCTGGGGCTGGGCTGGACAGGTTGGCAGTACCAGCAGCTCAACCATCAGGACACGTTGAGCACGGCCCATGGCGAGCGGCGTCAGGTTGAACTGCCGGACGGTTCAAGGCTGGAACTCAACAGTGCCACCCAGGTGCAGGTGATGTTCTCTGCGGGGCGTCGCCATGTGCGCCTGGAGGCGGGCGAGGCGATGTTCATCGTCGCCCACGACAGTGGCCGGCCATTCGTGGTGAGCACCGCCCAGGGTGAAGTCACCGTCACCGGCACCCGCTTCGATGTGCGCCAGGACTTGAGCAGCACCCGCGTGGCGGTGGAACAGGGTTCGGTGAAGGTGCAGGGCGCGGCCGAATCGCTGGCGCTGCTCGGCGCCGGCCAGGGTTCGCACATCGACGCCCAGGGCAAGGTCGCCGCGCCCTATGCCGTCGACGCCAATGCCGTGACCGCCTGGCGCCAGGGCAAGCTGGTGTTCGACAACGCGCCGCTGAGCGAGGTGGTGGTGGAAGTCTCCCGTTACCGCGCCCAGCCGCTGCATGTGGCACCCGGCAAGGCCGCCGCGCTGCGGCTGTCGAGCACCTTTAGCACCGACGATCCGGACGCACTGTTGCGCGCACTGCCGAGCATCCTGCCGGTGCAGGTGAAGACCCGTCCGGATGGCTCCAGCGAAATTATTTTGAAATAAATTCAGGTTTTTTTCCGTTCGTTCGTCTTCCCCGCCAGCTGCAACTGCCAAGCATTTCCATTTGCATGCGGTTGGCGTTTATCCCGACTCTCAGGACCCCTCGAAGACGTGAACAACAATAAGCCCCTTCTCCAGCTGCGCCGCCTGGCGCTGGCCCTGGCGGTCAGCGCCGCCGGCACCAGCTACGCCGACAGCATCCAGATCCAGGCCCAGCCATTGGCGGGCGCACTCAAGCAACTGGGTCAGCAGACCCACCTGCAGCTGTTCTTCAGCCCCGAACTGGTGGACGGCAAGCAGGCCCCGGCGGTGTCCGGCAACCTGGCGCCGGAGCAGGCCCTGCAGCAACTGCTGCAAGGCAGCGGGCTGACCTTCGAGCAGTCCGCGGACACCGTGGTGGTCAAGCCGGTCCAGGCCGCCGGCACCCTGACCACCGGCAGCCTGGAGCTGGCGCCCACCGATGTGAAAGTGGTTGGTGACTGGCTGGGCGACGCCCAGCAGAGCGTGGTGCAGAATCATCCCGGTGCTCGTACCGTGGTGCGTCGCGAAGCGATGGTGGAGAAGGGCACGATGAACGTGCGCGATGCCCTGCGCGGCATCCCCGGCGTGCAGGTGCAGGACTCCAACGGCACCGGTGGCAGCGACCTGTCGCTGAACGTCGGCGTGCGTGGTCTTACCTCGCGCCTGTCGCCGCGCTCGACCGTGCTGATCGACGGCATCCCGGCGGCCTTCGCCCCTTACGGCCAGCCGCAGCTGTCGATGGCGCCGATCTCCTCGGGCAACCTCGACAGCATCGACGTGGTGCGCGGCGCCGGTTCCGTGCGCTATGGCCCGCAGAACGTCGGCGGGGTGATCAACTTCGTGACCCGGGCGATTCCCGAGAAGGCCTCCGGCGAGTTGTCCACCACCCTGGAGACTTCCCGCCATGGCGGCTGGAAGCACACCGAGTCGGCCTTCGTCGGCGGCACCGCCGACAACGGCATGGGCGTGGCGTTGCTGTATACCGGTGTGAACGGCGACGGCTACCGCAGCAGCAACAACGACAACGATATCGACGACGTGATGCTCAAGACTCACTGGGCGCCGACCGATGTCGACGAGTTCTGGCTCAACTTCCACTACTACGACGGCCGTGCCGACATGCCCGGTGGCCTGACCCAGGCCCAGTACGACCACGATCCCTTCCAGTCGGTGCGCGACTACGACTATTTCAGTGGCCGGCGCAAGGACGTGTCGTTCAAGTGGCTGCGGCAGATCGACGACGCCACCCGGTTCGAGGTGCTGACCTACTACACCGACAGCTTCCGGGGCAGCGCCATCGCCGCGCGCGACATGAAGACCCTGTCGTCGTACCCGCGCAACTACCACACCTTCGCCATCGAGCCACGCCTGTCGCGGATCTTCTTCGTCGGCCCGACCACCCAGGAAGTCAGCGTCGGGTATCGCTACTTGAAGGAAGCCATGCGCGAGCAGTCCACGCGCCTGGCCCTGGTCGACAACGTGCCCACTGTCACCCCGACCTCCGACGGTCATGTGTTCCAGGACCGCAGCGGCGGCACCGAGGCCAGCGCCTATTACATCGATGACAAGATCGACGTCGGCAACTGGACCATCACCCCGGGCATCCGCTTCGAGCACATCAACACCGACTGGCGTGATCGCCCGGTGCTGGACGCCAACTACCGCCCGGTGCCGGAGAAGAACCGCAGCATCACCAGCAACGAACCGCTGCCGGCGTTGAGCGTGATGTACCACCTGTCCGACGCCTGGAAGCTGTTCGCCAACTACGAGACCTCGTTTGGCAGCCTGCAGTACTTCCAGCTGGGCCAGGGCGGTACCGGCAACAACACGGCCAACGGCCTGGAGCCGGAGAAGGCCAAGACCTACGAAGTGGGTACGCGCTATGACAACGGCGGCTTTGCCGGTGAGTTGACCGCGTTCTACATCGACTTCGACGACGAGCTGCAGTACATCAGCAACGACATCGGCTGGACCAACCTGGGGGCGACCAAGCACCAGGGTATCGAGGCCTCGGTGCGCTACGACCTGGCCGGTCTCGACCCGCGGCTGGAAGGCCTGTCGGTCAATGGTGGCTACACCTACACTCGCGCCACCTATGAAGGTGATATCCCCGGCTTCAAGGGCCGCGACCTGCCGTTCTACTCGCGCCAGGTGGCCACCGCCGGGCTGCGTTACGCCGTCAACCGCTGGACCTGGAACCTGGACGCGTACGCCCAATCCAAGCAGCGCGCGCCGGGAACCGGGATGAATGCCAACGGCAGCTTCAACGGCAACTACATCACCGAGCCGAGTGCCGACGGGCAGTATGGCGATATTCCGGGGTACGTGACCTGGCATGCCCGTGGCGGCTATGACTTCGGGCCGCAGCTGTCGAACCTGAAGCTGGCGGCGGGGGTGAAGAACCTCTTCGACAAGCAGTACTTCACGCGTTCCAGCGACAACAATGCCGGGATCTATGTGGGGGAGCCGCGCACGTTCTATGTGCAGGCCAGTGTAGGGTTCTGATCCGAGATTGCCGGGGCCGCTGCGCGCCCCATCGCGAAACAAGGCCGCTCCCACAGGTACTGCGCCGGCCTGGAGGCTGATGCTATACCTGTGGGAGCGGCCTTGTGTCGCGATGGGGCGCAAAGCGCCCCCGGCTATCCATCAGGAGACTACTGCCTCCGCCGGCGACACGATACTGGTCTTACCGCCCCGCGACCTGCCCGAGCTCAGGTACGCCGCAATCGACTCCTGCGTCACCTCCCCCAGGAACACGCCTTCGCTATCCAGCACCGGCAACCACGCCCGATTGAACTCGTACATCCGCGACAGCAGGATGCGCAGGTGCTCGTCATGCGCCGCCGTGGCGTTGAACGGTCGTAGGAAATCCCCACACGTCCCGTGCTGTCGGTGCATGTCGCGCCGGCGCACATAGCCCAGCGCCTTGTTCGCGGCATCTGTCACCACTGCATAACGGCGATCGTGCTCATCCAGCAGTTCCAGCGCCTCGCTCACCGACGTATCCGGGCTCAACGCTGGCGCGTTGTCCGCCGCATCCTCGGCGCGCACCAGCAGCAGGCGTTTCAGGGTGCTGTCCTGGCCGACGAAGTTACTGACGAAATCGTCCACCGGATGGGCCAGCAAGGTGTCCGGGTGATCCAACTGCAGCAACTTGCCGGCGCGGAAGATGGCGATCTTGTCGCCCAGCTTGATCGCCTCGTCGATGTCGTGGCTGACCATGATCACCGTCTTGTTCAGCGCCCGCTGCATCTCGAAGAACTCGTTCTGGATCATCTCGCGGTTGATAGGGTCGACCGCGCCGAACGGCTCGTCCATCAGCAGCACCGGCGCCTCGGCGGCCAGGGCGCGGATCACGCCGATGCGCTGCTGCTGGCCGCCGGAGAGCTCGCGCGGGTAGCGCTGCAGGTACTGCTTGGGCTCGAGCTTGATCATGTGCATCAGCTCGCGAGCGCGGTCGTGGCATTTCTGCTTGTCCCAGCCGAGCAGGCGCGGGACCACGGTGATGTTCTCCTCGATGGTCATGTTGGGGAACAGTCCGATCTGCTGGATCACATAGCCGATATGACGACGCAGGGTTACCTCGTCCAGCGCGCTGGTGTCTTCGCCGTTGATGAACACCTGGCCCGAGGTCGGGGTGATCAGGCGGTTGATCATCTTCAGCGTGGTGCTCTTGCCGCAGCCCGAGGGGCCGAGGAACACGCAGATTTCGCCCTCGTTGACGGTGAGGCTTACCGCGTCGACGGCTTTGACGTCCTTGCCGTTGACGTTGAAGGTCTTGCTGAGGTTCTTCAGTTCGATCATGGGCGCAGTCCTTCCGGAGTCAGGGCACGTTGCAGGGTTTGCAGGAGCAGGTCGGCGATGATCGCCAGCAGGCTGACCAGCACGGCGCCGACCAGCAGCATCGACATGTCGCTGCGGCTGATGGCGGTGAGGATGAGCACGCCCAGGCCACCGGCGCCGATGGTCGCGGCGATGGTCATCACGCCGATGTTCATCACCACGGCGGTGCGCACGCCGGCGAGGATCACCGGCACGGCAATGGGCAGCTCGACCATGCGCAGGCGCTGGCCGAAGGTCATGCCGATGCCGCGGGCGGCCTCGCGGATGCCCGGCTCGACGTTGGTCAGGGCCAGGTAGGTGTTGCGCAGGATCGGCAGCAGTGAATAAAGGAACACGGCGGTGATCGCCGGCAACGGCCCCAGGCCCTGGCCGAACTTCGAGTAGAACGGCAGCAGCAGACCGAACAGGGCGATCGAGGGGATGGTCAGCAGCACCGTGGCGCTGGCCTGCAGGGGGCCGGCGAACACCGGGAAGCGGGTCATCAGGATGCCCAGCGGCACGCCGACGACGATGGCCAGGCCCACGGCGATGCCAACCAGGGTGATGTGCTGCCCGGTCAGTTGCAGGACTTGCGCCCAGTCGAGATGGGCAAAGGTGTCGAGCAGGTTCATGGTTGTACCTCGCCGAGTGAGTGCTCACGCAGGAACGCCGCGGCGACCACGGTCGGGCTCTGGTGCTCGACATCGACCTGGGCGTTGAGCTTGCGCATGGTCTGGTCGTCGAGCTGACTGGCCAGCGGCTCGAGCAGGGTGGCCAGCTGCGGGTGGGCGTCGAGTACTGCCTTGCGCAGCACGGGCGCCGCGGTGTAGTCGGGGAAGTAGTGCTTGTCGTCTTCCAGCAATTTGAGATCGAAGGCGTCCAGGCGCCCGTCGGTGGTGTAGACCAGGCCGGCGAACACTTGGTTGTTGCGCATCGCGGTGTAGACCAGGCCGCCATCCATCTGGCGGATGTTGCGTCGGTCCAGGGGCAGGCCGTACATCTCGCGCAGGCCGACCAGGCCATCGGGGCGGTTGGCGAACTCGGTGTCCAGGGCCACCAGGTGGTGACGGTCGGGCTCGTCACGCAACACGTGGTTGAGATCGCTGATGGTGGTGACCTGCGGGTAGGCCGCGGCGACCTCCCTGGGCAGTCCCAGGGCATAGGTGTTACTGAATTTCGACGGAGTCAGCCAGACCAGTCCTTTCTTCGCATCGAGTGCCTTGACCCGGGCGTAGGTGGCTGCGGCGCTGGGCATGCGCTCGTCGATATGGTTGTAGGACACCAGCGAGACGCCGGTGTATTCCCACATCAGGTCGAGCTGGCCGGTTTCCTGGGCCTGGCGGGCGATGTTGCTGCCAAGGCCGGCGGTCACCCGTACATCGAAGCCGTTGGCACGCAGGTACTGGGCGGTGATTTCGGCGAGCACGGTCTGTTCGGTGAACACCCGCGCGCCGATGCGGATCAGCGGTTTTTCCGCCGCCTGGGCAAAGCCTGCGCATAGCAGGGCCGCGCCCAGCAACAGGGCGATTGTCTTCTTCATGGTTTCCCTCTCGTTAACGGGCCAGGCCACGTTCCAGCCAGCGCTTGCTGGAGAAACTCACCAGCGCGTCGAGCGCCAGGGCCAGCAGCGCGGTGCACGCGGCACCCAGCAACAGCTGCGGCTGGTTGTTCAGGGCGATGCCGGGGAAGATCAGGCTGCCCAGGCTGTTGGCGCCGATCAGGAATGCCAGCGGCGCGGTACCCACGTTCAGCGCCAGGGCCACGCGCACCCCGCCGACGATGATCGGCACGGCATTGGGCAGTTCCACCTGCCACAGCTGCTGGCGCGGGGTCATGCCGATACCGGTGGCGGCTTCCTTGAGCGAGGCGGGGACGTTTTTCAGGCCCTCGTAGGTATTGCGCACGATGGGCAGCAGGGAGGCGAGGAACAGCGCGAAGATCGCGGGACCTGCGCCGATGCCCAGGATGCTCAGGGCGATGGCCAGGACGGCCAGGGGAGGAATGGTGTTGCCAACGTTGAAAAACTGCATGAAGCGCTCGGCCTTGTCGACCCGGTGCGGTCGACTCAAGGCAATGCCGGCGGGGATGCCCACGGCCAGCGCCGCCGCCATCGAAGCCAGCACCAGGACCAGGTGCGCTTGCAGGTAGAACCCAAGATCGTCGCGGTAGCGGGCGATCGTGTCGATGCCGATCCAGTGGACCAGCAGGGCCAGGATGACGAGCACGGCGGCCCATCCCAACAGCCCTTTTCCGTAGCGTGCAGCCACAGGCGGACTCCTTTTTTATAGTCGGCGATCACACCCCCGTGCGGCCGGCCATTCCTGGCGGCGGGCAGCGTGGTCGCGAGCAGCAGCCCGATGCGCGGCATCAGGCCATGAGCCGAACCCCGTCGGGCTCGTGAAGCAGGTGAAACCAGCCCTGAACCAAAGCGGGTTGCAGGGGAGTGGACGTCTCCGTGGAGGGAAAGGTTCCCATCTTGGGCGGCATTTGGCCAGTGTTAATAACTGGTTGCTTGTAAACATGACGAGAAAAAACGGCGTATTTAAGTGCTGAAGGCGTTGAAGTAACTGTCCTGTGGCCATTTGTCGTGATAAAGCGATTGTCCGGTAGATTGGTTGTGCTTGTTCCGGTCCTTTCGCGGGCAAGCCCGGTCCCACGCGTGCCCGTTCGGGGGGCGCCTTTCGTATCTTCGGTTTTGGCCCGCGCCCCGACTTCAGGTATGATATCGCCCCTTTTTGAATCCCCAGTCAGGCGATTTCCCATGACCAACCAGGCCGCCGAAGTCGCGAAGCGCCGCACTTTCGCAATCATTTCCCACCCCGACGCCGGTAAGACCACCATCACCGAGAAGCTCCTGCTGATGGGCAAGGCGATCTCCGTCGCGGGTACCGTGAAGTCGCGCAAGTCCGACCGCCACGCCACCTCCGACTGGATGGAAATGGAGAAGCAGCGCGGCATCTCCATCACCACCTCGGTGATGCAGTTCCCTTACCGCGAGCACATGATCAACCTGCTCGACACCCCCGGCCACGAGGACTTCTCGGAAGATACCTACCGCACCCTGACCGCGGTGGACTCGGCGCTCATGGTGCTCGACGGTGGTAAGGGTGTAGAGCCGCGTACCATCGCCCTGATGGACGTCTGCCGCCTGCGCGACACGCCGATCGTCAGCTTCATCAACAAACTCGACCGTGACATCCGTGACCCGATTGAACTGCTCGACGAGATCGAGGCAGTCCTGAAGATCAAGGCCGCGCCAATTACCTGGCCGATCGGTTGCTACCGCGACTTCAAGGGTGTGTACCACCTCACCGGCGACTACATCGTCGTCTACACCCCGGGCCACGGCCACGAGCGCACCGAAGCCAAGATCATCCAGAACCTGGACTCCGACGAGGCCCGCGCGCACCTCGGTGACCAGTACGATTCGTTCGTCGAGCAACTGGAACTGGTGCAGGGTGCCTGCCACGAGTTCAACCAGGACGAGTTCATCAACGGCCAGCTGACCCCGGTGTTCTTCGGTACCGCCCTGGGCAACTTCGGTGTCGACCATGTGCTCGACGCGGTCGTCGACTGGGCGCCACGCCCGCTGGGCCGGGTGGCCCACGAGCGTACCGTTGAGCCCGTGGAAGAGAAGTTCACCGGTTTCGTGTTCAAGATCCAGGCGAACATGGACCCGAAACACCGCGACCGCATCGCGTTCATGCGTATCTGCTCGGGCAAGTACGAGAAGGGCATGAAGATGCGCCATGTGCGGATCAACAAGGACCTGCGCATCGGCGATGCGCTGACCTTCTTCTCCTCCGAGCGCGAGCAGCTGGAAGAGGCCTATGCCGGCGACATCATCGGCCTGCACAATCACGGCACCATCCAGATCGGCGACACCTTCACCGAAGGCGAGGCCCTGGGCTTCACCGGTATCCCGCACTTCGCCCCGGAGCTGTTCCGCCGCGTGCGCCTAAAGGACCCGCTGAAATCCAAGCAGCTGCGCCAGGGCCTGCAGCAGCTGGCCGAAGAGGGCGCGACGCAGGTGTTCTTCCCCGAACGCAGCAACGACATCATCCTTGGCGCGGTCGGTGTGCTGCAGTTCGACGTGGTCGCCAGCCGTCTGAAGGAGGAGTACAAGGTCGAGTGCGCCTACGAGCCGATCACCGTCTGGTCGGCGCGCTGGATCAGCTGCGACGACAAGAAGAAGCTCGAGGAATTTCAGAACAAGGCCATGGAGAACCTGGCCATCGACGGCGGCGGTCACCTGACCTACCTAGCCCCGACCCGGGTCAACCTGTCGCTGATGGAAGAGCGCTGGCCGGACATCAAGTTCCGCGCTACTCGCGAGCATCACTGATCGTACAGGCCTTCATCTGATCCTGTAGCAGCGGCCTTGCCGACGCCTCGGCAAGGCCGTTCCTACAGGGGCTGCGTAATACCCGCAATCAATTCCCTGCTTTTATGCTGGTCCAGATCCGCGTCCTGATCCGGTCGATCTTCGCCGGCATCGCCTCCAGGGCATACAGCTTGCCCATCACATCCGCGCTCGGGTAGATCATCGTGTTGCCCTTCATCGCCGGGTCCACCAGCCCGTCGGCCTGCTGGTTGCCATTGGCGTATTGCACGAAGTTGCTGATGTTCGCCATCACTTCCGGCTGCAACAGATAGTTCATGTAGGCGTACCCGGCTTTCTCGTTGGGCGCATCGGCCGGCATGGCGACCATGTCGAACCACATAGGCGCGCCTTCCTTCGGAATCGAGTAGCCCACCTTCACCCCGTTCTTCGCCTCCTCGGCGCGGTTCTTTGCCTGCAGCACGTCACCCGAGAAGCCCACCACCAGGCACACATCGCCATTGGCCAGGTCGCCGGTGTACTTCGAGGAGTGGAAGTAGCTGATGTACGGGCGCACTGTCATCAGCAACGCCTTGGCCTTGTCGTAGTCCGCCGGGTTCTGGCTGTGGTGCGGCAGGCCCAGGTAGTGCAGGGCGATCGGCAGCAGCTCGGGGCCATTGTCCAGTACGGCCACGCCGCAGCGCTTGAGCTTGGAGAGGTACTCGGGCTTGAAGAACAGGTCCCACGAGTCGATGGGCGCGTTTTCGCCGAGCACCGCCTTGACCTTGTCGATGTTGTAGCCGATGCCGGTGCTGCCCCACAGGTAGGGGAAGCCGTACTGGTTGCCCGGGTCGTTCACCTCCAGCGCCTTGAGCAGCACCGGGTTGAGGTTCTTCCAGTTCGGCAGCTGCGACTTGTCGAGTTTTTTCAGGGCCTTGCCCTGGATCTGCCGGGCCATGAAGTGGTTGGACGGGAACACCACGTCGTAGCCGGAGTTGCCGGTCATCAGCTTGCCGTCGAGTGTCTCGTTGCTGTCGAACACATCGTAGGTGGGCACGATGCCGGTGGTTTGCTGGAAGCTCTTCAGGGTGTCCGGGGCGATGTAGCTCGACCAGTTGTAGATCTTCACCGAGTCGGCGGCGCCGGCAACGCTTGCGGCCAGCATCAGGGGAGCGATAAGGAGCGTGCGCATGTCGGGGTTACCTTGCTTTGTCTGTTGTTATCGAAGGCAGGCGATCAGCGGATCAGAAAATCAGTACGTAGGTCTTGCGCACGGTCTCCTGGATATCCCAGGTGCCGACGCTGTTGGCCGGTAGCATCAGGGCGTCTCCGGCTTCTATGACTAGCGGCTCGCCGCCATCTGGGGTGAAGGTGCAGCGGCCCTTGATGAAGTGGCAGAACTCCTGTTGCACGATCTGCCGCCGCCAGCGCCCCGGGGTGCACTCCCATATCCCGGTCTCGACGCCGTCATTGCGTTCGATGCAGGTGACCGAGGTGACCGCAACCGGCTCGCCGAGGGGCACGGCAACCGGGGTGGCGCTGTCCAGGATAACGCTGTCGGTGTGCTTGAACTGGGTGATGCTCATGACCGGTGGATCCTGTGTGGTGATGAAGGGAAGTCAGTGCATGAAACCTTCCATGAAGTCGGCCAACCCGCTGGCCAGGCGCCGCCGCCAGGGGGCACTGGCCGGGTTGGCGAGGGTCCGGTCCTCGTGGACGAAACTCTGGATGATCGCGTTGTAGCCCAGCCAGCGGCAGGGCTCAGGTGGCCAGCTGGCCAGGCTCGCCAGCGGGCGGTTGTCATGCACCCAGGGCTGGGCGGTGAGCGCGTTGTGCTGGCCGAGGATCAGGGCCGCCAGGGTGCGTCCGCCCAGGTTGGTGGCGCCGACGCCTTCGCCGCCGTAGCCGCCGGACAGGGCGATGCCGCGCTGGCGATCGCACAGCATGTGCGGGCGGAAGCGCCGGGCCATGCCCAGGTTGCCGCCCCAGGAATGGGTGATGCGCACATGCTTGAGCTGCGGGAACAGCTCGCCGAACAGGTAGCGGCGTAGCTCGATCTCGTTGTCGGTGAGGGTGAAGTTCTCGCGCAGGCGACCGCCGAAGCGGTAGCCGCCGCGGGCACCGAACACCAGGCGGTTGTCGGCGCTGCGCTGGCCGTAGGTGACCTGGCGGCTGTTTTCGCTGAAGGCCTGGCCCTGGCTCAGGCCGATCTGTTCCCAGGTCGACTCGGGCAACGGCTCGGTGGCCACCAGCAGGCTCTGCACCGGCAACTGGTGCCGCCCGAGCGGGGGCAAGCTGGCGGCGTAGCCTTCGACGGCCGGCACCATCCAATGGCTGCGGATGCGTGCCAGTGGGGTGCGCACTTCGCCGGTCTGCCAGTCGATGGCCGGGGTGTTTTCGTAGATCGGCACGCCCATGGCCTCGACCGTCCGTGCCAGGCCGCGCACCAATCTGGCCGGTTGGATCGTGGCCACATGCGGGCTGTAGAGGGCGCCGTAGGGGTTGCTCACCTTCAACTGGGCATCCAGCTGTTCGGGGCGCAGCCAGCGGTAGTCGTCCTCGTTCATGCCCTGGCGGTAGAGGTCATCGAGCCAGGCGCGCAGGCTGCGTTCCTGTTCCGGGTAACGGGCGGCGCAGTACAGCACCCCGCCCTTGCGGTAGTCGCAGGCGATGCCTTCGCGCAGGAGCACATCGTGGACTTCGTCGGGAATGCCGTGCAGCAGGTCGATGCTTTCACGCCGCTGCTGCGGCGAGAGCGTGGCCAGCAGGCGATCCTCGCCCAGCAGGTTGCCCATCAGCCAGCCGCCGTTGCGTCCGGAGGCGCCGAAGCCGGCGATATTGGCCTCGATCACGGCGATGTTCAACTGCGGCGCCTGGTGCTTGAGGTAGTAAGCGGTCCACAGGCCGGTGTAACCGGCGCCGATGATGCACACATCGACATCAAGGTCCTGGCGCAGGGCCGGGCGCGCGCACAGGGGCTCGTCGAGCTGGTCCATCCACAGGCTGATCGTGCGCAGGGGTTGCATCGGGTCGGGCTCCACATCCGGTCGAGGTCTGTGGGCGATCCTAGTGAAGCGCAAGGCGGGCTGTCTTACGTGCGTGCACGCAGGGAAATTTGCTTGAGGTAGGCCTTGGGCGACAGTCCCGTGTGCTCGCGAAAGCACTTGTAGAAGGCTGACAGCGAGTTGAAGCCGGCATTGAACGCCAGTTCGTCGATAGCTGTACGCGCGCTGCCAGCATCGAGGCTGGCTATCAGGTGTTGCAGGCGCGCCTGGTTGACGTAGCGGTAGAAGCTCTGACCGAGCACCTGGTTGAGCAGGTAGGAGATCTGGTTGCGGCTGTAGCCGCTTTCGTCGGCAACCTGCTGCAGGTCGAGCTCCGGGTCGAGGTAGGGACGTTGGGCCTGGAAGTAATGCTCCAGGTCCTGGGCCATGGTCGACAGCTGGCGCGGTGACAGGCCCAGGCGGCTGGTCGCCGGGCGCGGGCCGTGCGGCAGGCTGGCATTGCCGCCCTGGCGCACCAGGGTGGCGTATTCGTTGACCCGCCAGATCAGCCCGTCCCGGACCGTGATCGCTTCGCTGGACTGGAACGCCACCAATCCCTGGCCGCCCTGGACCGTGACCTGGTACTGGATGAACGCTGTGCAGCCGTCGACGCGGATGCGGTCGCTGTGGACGATGTCCTCGCCGGCTTCATGGGGCAGGCAGGCGCGCACGTAGTCGCGCAGTTCGTCGAAGCCGAGCACGCGGTTCTGGAAGAAGTCGTGGTACTGGATGTCTGGGTGGTACAGCGCCATCACCCCGTCCAGGTCGCGATGCTTCCAGCACAGGTGGTAGCGCATGACGGTGTCGGCGGTGAGCGGGGTCTGCCCAGGGCCGTCGGGGACGGTGGTGATAGACATGCCGCTGATGGTGCCTCGTCATGTCCCGGTCTGACAAGAACGCTTGCATTCAGGATTGCAGAAGGCCCTGTCTTTTTCGGCACGATCTGGCATTTTGCATGATGTTCAGCGATTTCCTACAAGCCAACTACCTGATTTATAAAGAAGTCATGTTTTGACACAAAGTGGCACAGCACCTGCACCGCCTTACCCGAGAACGGACCTCCCCTCAGATAAGGCGTCGAAATCATGATCACACCTGCCGATTACCCCACCAACGACCCCAATCGCTCCGGTGTTTCCTGGGCCGCGATCTTCGCTGGCGCAGCAGCAGCGGCCGCATTGTCCCTGATCCTGGTGATATTGGGATCAGGGTTGGGGCTGGCCGCCACCTCGCCTTGGGCCGACGAAGGCGCCAGCGCCAAGGTCCTTGGCATTTCAACCATCATCTGGCTATTGATCACCCAGATACTGGCCTCGGGTCTAGGTGGTTACATCGCCGGACGTCTTCGCGTGAAATGGGCCAACCTGCACGGCGACGAAGTGTATTTCCGCGACACTGCCCATGGCTTCCTGGCCTGGGCGGTTGCCACGCTCGTGGCCGCCCTGTTGGTGCTGGGTACTGCGGGCAACCTGCTGGGAGCCGGTGTTACTGCAGCGTCCGGGGTGGCTGGCGCCACTGCGGCTGCAGGCGTGGCTGGCAGCGATCGTCAAGGCCGGGACTCGATGGGCTACTTCGTCGATGGCTTGTTCCGCGGCCAAGGCCCGGTGGCGGTCAGTGACGACGCGGCAAATGGTGTGGCGGCGCGCATTCTGACACGCTCGCTAGTCCAGGGGGGCGCACTTTCGCCGGAGGACCGGACCTACCTGGCCCAGGTTGTCGCCCAGCGCACACGCCTGACACAACCCGAGGCTGAAGCCCGGGTCGATCAGGTCTATGCGCAGCTGCAGCAAGCCAAGCTCGAGGCCAAACAAGCTGCAGATGTTGCGACCAAGGCGGCGGCCTGGACGGCGTTGTGGACCTTCGTCGCCCTGCTTTGCGGCGCCTTCTTCGCCAGCCTGGCGGCATTGTTCGGCGGCCGGCAGCGTGACCGGGTGCAGTGGCTGCAAGGCAGTCCGGCCGACTACAACGTGCGCCACACCGCTGCACCGATCCGATAACTTGGAACAAGGAGATCTGTCATGCGCTCATTATTGCTGTGGATGCTCGGAGTACCTATTCCCGTGATCATCCTGATTGCATTGTTCATGCACTGAAAAATGAGAACGCCGCCCCGAAGGGCGGCGTTCTCATTGGGGCATCCCGCTACAGGAACTGCTCGGCATAATGGCAAGCCACCTGCCGTGTACTCACCTGCCGCAACGCCGGTACTTCCTTGGCGCAACGGTCGGTGGCATAAGGGCAACGCTTGTGGAACGCGCAACCATCCGGCGGATTCAGTGGGTTGGGCAGTTCACCGGCGATGCGGATCTTCGGCTTGAGCGGATCCGGGTGGATCGCCGGGGTCGCAGACAGCAGCGCCTGCGTGTACGGGTGCAACGGCTTCTCGTAGATATCTTCCTTCGGTCCCATCTCCGCCGGCCGCCCCAGGTACATCACCAGCACCTGGTCGGCCACATGACGTACCACCGCCAGGTTGTGGGAGATGAACACGTAGGCGGTGTTGAACTCCTTTTGCAGGTCCATGAACAGGTTCAGCACCTGGGCCTGGATCGACACGTCGAGGGCCGAGGTCGGCTCGTCGGCCACCAGCACCTTGGGCTGCAGCATCATTGCCCGGGCCAGGGCGATGCGCTGGCGCTGTCCGCCGGAGAACATGTGCGGATAACGCTGGTAGTGCTCGGGGCGCAGGCCCACCTGCTCCATCATCTTCTGCACTTTCTCGCGACGCTCGGTCTTGCTCAGCGAGGTGTTGATCAGCAGTGGCTCGGCGAGCTGGTCGCCGATCTTCTGCCGTGGGTTGAGCGAGGCGTAGGGGCTCTGGAACACCATCTGCACGTCGCGACGCAGTTGCTTGCGCTGGTCCTTGCTGGCGCCCTTGACCTCGTGGCCGGCGATTTGCAGCGAGCCGGAGGAGGGTTCCTCGATCAGGGTCAGGGCCCGGGCCAGGGTCGATTTGCCACAGCCGGACTCACCGACCACGGCCAGGGTCTTGCCGGCCTCCAGTTCGAACGACACGCCGTTGAGCGCGCGGACCAGCGCATGCCCCTTGAACATGCCGCGGGAGACTTCGTAGTGGCGGGTCAGCTCACGAGCGGAAAGAACGACGGCCATCACGCCACCTCCTGGTTCAGCGGATAGAAGCAACGCACCAGGCTGTGGGCCTGGGGATCGAGGGCCGGGCGCTGCCGGCGGCAGTTTTCCTGGACATAGGGGCAGCGCGGCGACAGCAGGCAGCCTTGCGGGCGGTCATAGCGGCCGGGGACGATGCCGGGCAGGGTGGCCAGGCGCTCGGCGCCGATGCTGTGCTCGGGGATGGCCGCCAGCAGCGCTTCGCTGTACGGGTGGGCGGGGATGTCGAACAGCTCCGGCACCTGGCCGACTTCGACGGCCTGGCCCGCGTACATCACGCATACGCGCTTGGCGGTCTCGGCGACCACCGCCAGGTCGTGGGTGATGAGAATGAGCGCCATGTTGCGCTCCTTCTGCAGGTTGACCAACAGCTCCATGATCTGCGCCTGGATGGTCACATCCAGGGCAGTGGTCGGTTCGTCGGCGATCAGCAGCTTCGGCTCGCCGGCGATGGCCATGGCGATCGCCACCCGTTGACTCATGCCGCCGGACAGCTGGTGCGGGTAGGCGTCCAGGCGGCTTTCGGCGGCCGGGATCTCGACCTTCTTCAGCAGCTCAAGGGCACGCTGGCGCGCGGCCTTGCCTTTCAGGCCGAGGTGCTGGCGCAGCACTTCCTCGATCTGGTAGCCCACGGTGTAGCTGGGGTTGAGCGCGGTCATCGGGTCCTGGAAGACCATGGCGATGTCCTTGCCCACCACTTTGCGGCGCTGGCGGCCGCTGAGCTTGAGCATGTCGATGCCGTCGAAGTTGAGCACGTCGGCGGTGATGCGCCCAGGGGCGTCGATCAGGCCCATCAGGGCCATCATGGTGACGGACTTGCCGGAGCCGGACTCGCCAACGATGGCGAGGATCTCGCCGGCGTCCACGCTCAGTTCGAGGCCATCCACCACGGGCACGGCATTGGCGTCGCCGAAGCGCACGTTCAGGTTGTTGATCTGCAACAGTGACATGGCGTTCTCCTCAGGCGGCGTTCTTGAGTTTCGGGTCCAGCGCATCGCGCAGGCCGTCGCCCATCAGGTTGATTGCCAGCACACTGAGCAAGATGGTCAGGCCGGGCAGGCTCACCACCCACCAGGCGCGCTCGATGTAGTCGCGGGCCGAGGCCAGCATGGTGCCCCACTCGGGGGTCGGCGGCTGGACGCCGAGGCCGAGGAAGCCCAGGGCGGCGGCATCCAGAATGGCCGAGGAGAAGCTCAGCGTTGCCTGGACGATCAGCGGCGCCATGCAGTTGGGCAGCACGGTGACGAACATCAGGCGTGGCAGGCCGGCGCCGGCCAGGCGCGCGGCGGTGACGTAGTCGCGGTTCAGCTCGCCCATCACCGCGGCGCGGGTCAGGCGCACGTAGGAGGGCAGCGAGACGATGGCGATGGCGATCACCGTGTTGATCAAGCCTGGGCCGAGGATGGCGACGATGGCCACGGCCAGCAGCAGCGATGGCAGGGCCAGCATCACGTCCATCAGGCGCATGATCGAGGGGCCGAGGATCTGCGGGAAGAAGCCGGCCAGCAGGCCAAGCAGGATGCCCGGGATCAGCGACATCACCACCGATGACAGGCCGATCAGCAGCGACAGGCGGGCGCCCTGGATCAGGCGCGAGAGCAGGTCGCGGCCCAGTTCGTCGGTGCCGAGGATGAACTGCCAGGTGCCGCCTTCGAGCCACACCGGTGGGGTGAGCAGGAAGTCGCGGTACTGCTCGCTGGGGTTGTGCGGCGCGACCCAGGGGGCAAACAGGGCGCAGAACACCACCAGGGTCATGAAGGCCAGGCCGGCCACCGCGCCCTTGTTGCGCGAGAAGGCCTGCCAGAACTCTTTGTATGGCGAGGGGTAGAGCAAGCTTTGGTCGACCACGCTGGGCGGGGTGACGGATTTTGGAATCGGGCTGGTCATGGCGGAGTCCTCAGCGCTGATGACGGATGCGTGGGTTGGCCAGGCCGTAGAGGATGTCCACGACGAAGTTGACCAGGATCACCAGGCAGGCGATCAACAGGATGCCGTTCTGGACCACGGGGTAGTCACGGGCACCGATGGCCTCGATCAGCCATTTGCCGATGCCCGGCCAGGAGAAGATGGTTTCGGTGAGCACGGCGCCCGCGAGCAGCGTGCCGACCTGCAGGCCGAACACGGTCAGCACCGGGATCAGCGCGTTGCGCAGGCCGTGGATGAACACCACGCGCGACGGCGAAAGGCCCTTGGCGCGGGCGGTACGGATGTAGTCCTCGCGCAGCACCTCGAGCATCGACGAACGGGTCATGCGGGCGATCACCGCCAGCGGGATGGTGCCCAGCACGATGGCCGGCAGGATCAGGTGCATCACTGCATCCTTGAACGCGCCTTCCTCGTCGCTGAGCAGCGTGTCGATGAGCATGAAGCCGGTTTTCGGTTCGATGTCGTAGAGCAGGTCGATGCGTCCGGAGACCGGCGTCCAGCCCAGGCTTACCGAGAAGAACATGATCAGGATCAGGCCCCACCAGAAGATCGGCATCGAGTAGCCGGCCAGGGAGATACCCATCACCCCGTGGTCGAACAGCGAGCCGCGCTTGAGCGCGGCGATCACCCCGGCCAGCAGGCCGATGACCCCGGCGAACAGCAGGGCGGCCATGGCCAGCTCCAGGGTTGCCGGGAATAAGGTGAGGAACTCGTTCCATACGCTTTCACGGGTGCGCAGGGATTCGCCGAGGTCGCCCTGGGCGAGCTTGCCGACATAGTCCAGATACTGGGCCGGCAGCGGTTTGTTCAGGCCCAGGCGCTCCATGGCCTGGGCGTGCATTTCAGGGTCGACCCGGCGTTCGCCCATCATCACTTCGACCGGGTCGCCGGGGATCAGGCGTATGAGCGCGAAGGTCAGCAGGGTGATACCGAAGAAGGTCGGGATCAGCAGACCCAGGCGTCGGGCAATAAAACTCAACATTGTCAGGGGTACCTCATCAGCCGGTAACGGCGCGCCGCCGGGGCCTCTTGCACAAGGTCCGGCGGCTGTTGTTGTTCTACTTCACCCGGGTGGTGGCGAAGTTGTTGTTGGTCAGTGGGTTGATCACATAGCCTTCGACGTTCGCGCGCATGGCGGTGAACATTTTCGGGTGGGCCATGCTGATCCACGGCTGGTCTTCATCGTACACCGCCAAAGCCTCGTTATAGAGCTTGGCGCGCTCGTCGTTGTCGATCACTTCGCGGGCGCGGGTGATCAGGTCCTGGAATTTCTGGTTGCACCAGCGCGCGTAGTTCTCGCCACTCTTGGCCGCATCGCAGCTGAGCATCGGCGTGAGGAAGTTGTCCGGGTCGCCGTTGTCGCCGGCCCAGCCCGCCGACACCAGGTCGGCCTCGCCCTTCTTGGCGCGACGCAGCATTTCGGCCCATTCCATCACGCGGATGTCGAGCTTGATGCCGATCTTGGCCAGGTCGGATTGAAGCATTTCGGCCGACAGACGCGGGTTGGGGTTGGTCGGGCCGCCGCCGTTGCGGGTGAACAGGGTGATCACCGTGCCTTCCGGCACGCCGGCTTCCTTGAGCAGGGCACGGGCCTTGTCGAGGTCGTGGGGCGGGTTCTTGTTGTCGGTGTTGTAGCCGATCATGGTCGGCGGGTACGGGTTGACCCCCGGTAGCGCGTTGCCCTTGCCGAACAGCTGGTCGACGTGGGTCTGGCGGTCGAAGGCCATGTTGATCGCCTTGCGCACGCGCACGTCGCTCAGGTACTTGTGCTGGGTGTTCATCGAGATGTAGCCGGTGACCAGCGCCTCGATCTCGGCAACCTTGAGTTTTGGATCGGTCTTGATCCCCGGCACGTCGTCAGGCTTGGGGTACAGGGCGATCTGGCACTCGTTGGCACGCAACTTTTGCAGGCGCACGTTACTGTCGGTGGCGATGGCGAAGATCAGCCCGTCGGCTGGCGGCTTGCCGCGGAAGTAGTCCGGGTTGGCCTTGTAGCGAACCTGGGCGTCCTTGCTGTAGCGCTGGAACACGAACGGGCCGGTGCCGATCGGCTTGCTGTTGAGATCGCCGGTCTTGCCGGCCTTGAGCAACTGGTCGCCGTACTCGGCGGAGTAGATCGAGGTGAAGGCCATGGCCAGGTCGCGCAGGAAGGGTGCTTCCGGGCGGGTCAGGGTAATCACCACGGTGTGGTCGTCGGTCTTTTCGACCGACTTGAGCAGGTCCTTGAAGGCCATGCTCTCGAAATAGGGGTAGCCGACGCTGGTCTTGTCGTGCCATGGGTGGTCTTTCTTCAACTGGCGGTTCAGGCTCCACAGCACGTCATCGGCGTTGAAGTCGCGGGTGGGGGTGAAGTAGTCGGTGGTGTGGAACTTGACGCCTTCGCGCAGGTGGAAGGTATAGACCAGCCCGTCGGGGCTGACGTCCCAGCTGGTGGCCAGGGCCGGCTGGATCTCAGTGGTGCCGGGCTTGAAGTCGACCAGGCGGTTGAAGATGGCCTCGGCCGTGGCGTCGGCGGTCACGGCGGTGGTGTACTGGACGATGTCGAAGCCTTCCGGGCTGGCTTCGGTGCACACCACCAGCGGCTTGGCCGCCAGATTCGATGCGGCGCCCAGGATGACGGCTGCCAAGGCAGCACGTAGCGGTAGCATTTTCATGGAACCTCCCTGCAGTGCTAGTTCCAGCGTAGCCGCCACGGCCCGTGGGGAGTCGGGCCGTGGCGCCAACGGTCAGAGGATGTTGAACGGAATGGTGGTCACGACGCGGAGCTCGTCGAGGCTGCCGTCGGCCTGGGCCTTGCTGGCACGGTGGGCGGTATAGGTGGCGCGGATGGTGGTGTCCTTCAGCATGCCGCTTTGCACCGCGTAGCTGGTGCCGATGCCCCACTCGTAGTGGTTTTCGCCGTCCTGGCCACGGACGTCATAGGCGGTGCCCTTGTAGTGGGTGCCGTCGATGCCCCAGCCGCGGGCGTTGTAGACGTTGAACTTCAGGCCCGGCACGCCATACGGCGCCATGTTCAGCACATAGCTGATCTGCAGGGACTTTTCGTTCGGACCGTTGAAGTCCGACAGCAGGGAGTTGGCCAGGTAGATGCCGTTGGTTTCGTGCAGGTAGTCGAAGTATTCGTTGCCGTTGACCTGCTGCCAGGAGGCGCTGAGGGTATGGGCCTGGTGGGTCAGGCCGAACGACAGGCTGTAGGTGTCGTTGTCGATCTCGCCCATCTTCTTGCTGCCTTCGTCCACGGTCTTGTAGTAGTTCAGACCGGTGGTCAGGCTCAGCACCGCGCTGTCGCCCAGCACGTGGTTGGCGCCGAAGTAGTACTGGTTCCAGAAGTCCTCGACCTTGGTGGCGTAGAGGCTGGTGGTCAGGCTCTTGAGCGGCTGGTAGTTGAGGCCGACGGTGCTGGCGCGGTCGGTTTCCCTGCCGTTGCCGTATTCGCTGCGGAACTTGCTCAGGCTCTGCTCGGTACGCGGCGAGACGCGGTCGAAGGTACCCACGTCGAACGACAGGTTCTCGAACTCGGCGCTATGCAGGAACGCACCCTGGAAGCTCGACGGCAATGCGCGGTTGCCGATATAGGCGATCATCGGCGTGTCGACCGACTGGCGGCCCACGGTCAGCGTGGTGTTGGAGATGCGGGCCTTGACGTTGCCCAGGCCCATCTTGCTCCACTGGCCGATCGGGTCGCCGTCGCTGTGGGTCAGCGTACGGTTGTTCGGGCCGGCCACGGCGGCGCGGCCCTGCTCGAGGGCGATGGCGTTGTAGGCCGCGGCCTCGACGGCGAAGCCCACGGTGCCTTCGGTGAAGCCCGAGCTGTAGTTGAGGATGGTGCCCTGCACCCAGTTGTCACGGCTGTGGGTGTCGTGGCGGGTGCCGTCACCCTTGGTGTACTTCCACAGCGGCGCACGGGTGGCGCGTTCGCGGGCATACCAGTTGCGGGTGCTGCCGGACAGGCTCTGGCCATCGATGAAGCCTTTGGCTTCGGCCTGCTCACTGCTGGACTTGAGCGCGAACGGCACGAAGTCCTGGCTCACGGGTTCGGCCTGGGCGAGGGCGCAGAAGGCGCCGACGGACAAGGCCAGTGCGGTGGTTGTGGTACGAATCAACATGAAAGCTCCCTGATATTTTTTTAGTTATCACCCGACCTTGTGAGCCGGGCTTGTCACGGTGACGCGGTACTGCAGTGTCTGCCTTGGGGTTGCCAGGCAAATCCGGGCTGCACGCGGGCGTGGGAGTGGGTTGCACTCCCACGCCCGCGTGAAGGGTCAATCGATGCTGACGCCGGAGAAAACGTTGCGTCCGAAGGGGCTGACCTTGAAGTCTTTCACGCTGATGCTCAGCGGCTGGTTGACCGTGGAGTGCGCGACCGGAGTGATCGGCACTTGTTGCTTGAGGCGTTGCTGGGCTTGTTCGTAGAGGCTGGTGCGCTGGTCGCGGTCGGTGACCTGCTTGGCTTTCTTGACCAGGGCGTCGTACTGCGGGTCGCACCACAGCGAGTAGTTGTTGCTGCCGATGGCGTCGCAACTGAACAGCGTGCCCAGCCAGTTGTCCGGGTCGCCGTTGTCGCCGGTCCAGCCGATCAGGGCGATGTCGTGTTCGCCGTTCTTCATGCGCTTGAGGTATTCACCCCACTCGTAGCTGACGATCTTGGCGTTGATACCGATCTTCTTCCAGTCGGACTGGAGCATTTCGGCCATCAGCTTGGCGTTGGGGTTGTAGGGGCGTTGCACCGGCATGGCCCACAGGGTGATCTCGGTACCTTCCTAGATGCCGGCTTCCTTGAGCAGTTGCTTGGCCTTCTCTGGGTCGTATGCGGCGTCCTTGATGGTGTCGTCATAGGACCACTGGGTCGGCGGCATGGCGTTGACCGCCAGCTGGCCGGCACCCTGATACACCGACTCGATGATCTGCTGCTTGTTGACCGCCATGTCCAGCGCCTGGCGGACCTTGAGTTGGGACAGGGGGTTCGCTTCGTTGCTGCCCTTGACCTTGTCCATCACGTTGTAGGCGATGTAGCCGAGGTTGAAGCCAGCCTGGTGGGGCATCTGCAGGTTCTTGTCCGCCTTCAGCGGCTCGATGTCGGCCGGCCGTGGGAACAGCGTCACCTGGCACTCGTTCTTCTTCAGTTTTTGCATGCGCACCGAGGCGTCAGTGCTGATGGCGAAGATCAGGTTGTCGATCTTCACTTCCTCGGGATTCCAGTAGTCCTTGTTGCCCTTGAAGCGGATCTGCGCGTCCTTCTGGTATTTGCTGAACACGAACGGGCCGGTGCCGATGGGCTTCTGGTTGATGTCGGCGGGTTTGCCCTGCTTGAGCAACTGGTCAGCGTACTCGGCTGACTGGATCGAGGCGAAGTGCATGGCCATGTTCTGGATGAACGCGGCGTCGACCTGGGCGAGGGTGAACTTCACCGTGTGATTGTCGATCTTCTCCACCTTGGCAATGTTCTTGTCCATGCCCATGTCGGTGAAGTAAGGGAACTCGGTGGGGTAGGCCTTGCGGAACGGCTGGTTCTTGTCGAGCATGCGTTCGAAGGTGAACAGCACGTCATCGGCGTTGAATTCGCGGGTGGGCTTGAAATATTCGGTGGTATGGAACTTCACGCCTTCGCGCAGGTGGAAGGTGTAGGTCTTGCCATCGTCGGAAACCTCCCACTTGGTGGCCAGGCCCGGAATCACCGCGGTGCCGCCTCGCTCGAATTGAGTCAGGCGGTTGAAGATGGTTTCGGCGGAGGCGTCAAAGTCAGTTCCGGTGGTGTACTGCCCGGGGTCGAAACCGGCTGGGCTGCCTTCGGAGCAGAACACCAGGTTGGATGCGGCGAGGGCAGAAGGAGCGCCGGCTAGCAAGCCTGCGCCTAACAGGAACGGAATGACTGCGTGTTTGAGCATGGTGGCCTCATTGTTGTCATTTTTCGAATTGAGGCGGCCTCGTGAGCCGACCTGCGGATACTAATGCAGGGGGTGTTCCCAATGCAACACTCAGCAGGATGGTTGGCGCCAAAATTGTGGTACGGACGTACATGGATGTCGCATCCATATAACTTTGGCGAATGTTGATCGTTTGCGTGGGTGAAAAGGGCGAAAATTTCAGGATGTTTCGCACTTTATGCGGCAAGCAGATGCACCCGTTTGGTGCGTAGGAAAGGTCTGAAACCGTTGTCCGAGACGTTCTGCACGCCTCGAACATCCGGTTGGGTGGGTCAAGGGACCTGAACTTCGATCAGGCCATCGGCGCTCATGCTGACTTCGCTGGTGCCGGCTTCGATATCCGGTGCCGGCGCAGCCTCGTCGGCGGCGCCCTTGGCCATCATCGCCATCGGCGCGCTGCGCAGGTACGGACGCGGGTAGCCGCTGCTGTTGAGGTTTAGGCTGACCACCTTGTAGCCTTTGCCGCCCAAGGCCTCGGTGGCCAACTGAGCGCGTGCCTTGAAGGCGGCGACGGCATCCTTGAGCAGCTCGTCCTCGTTGCTCTTACGCGTGGCCGGGGCGATGGAGAAGTCCATGCCGCCCATTTTCAGGTCCTGCAGCAGCTCGCCAGTGAGCTTGGACAGGGCCGGGAAGTCGGCTCCCTCCAGGCGCAGCTCGGCGCGCTCGCGCCAGCCGGTGATCTTCTGGCCCTTGGTGTCGTAGATCGGGTAGCTGTTGCGGCTGCCCTGGCTGATCTTCACATCCTTGACCTGGCGGGCCTGCTGCACGGCCTTGTTCATGGTCTCGGTGATCTCCTTGGCGAGCTTGCCCGGGTCGCTGTTCTGGGCTTCGCTGTACAGCGTCACGACCATCAGGTCGCGCGCCACTTCCTTGCTGACTTCGGCGCGCAGCGACACCTGGTTGTAGCGCGGCTCGTCGGCCGCCAGGGCCGGCAGGTTGGCGAGCATGCCGCAGGACAGGGCAACAGCGGCGGCGCCGCGACGGGAAATGTGCATGTGGAGCTCCTTGGCAAGGTAAGGCGTGGATGAGGACATCCGTTCCACGCATGGCCGATCAGACCGGCAACAGTGTAGTGGGTTCAAAAATGCCATCATGAGTCTGTGACAAAGTGTGGCGCTTTGCCGCATCGCTGCAGCGAGGCGCCCGGCTTCGGTATACTCCAGCCGATTTTCCTGGAGCACTCATTGGGAGAGCTCATGCTCGCCGTCGCACAACCGTTGTCCGCTACACGCCAGAACCTCTGGCGCCTGACCTTTATTCGCATTCTCGTGCTGGCGGCCCAGGCCGGCTCCGTGGGCGTTGCCTACTGGACCGAGCTGCTGCCGTTGCCGTGGTTCTCGCTGGCGGTGACGCTGGCCCTGTCATCGCTGCTCTGTGCGTTCACCGCCCTGCGCCTACGCCTGTCGCTGCCGGTCACCGAGCTCGAATACGCGCTGCAGCTGGCCTGCGACCTGCTGATCCACAGTGCGCTGCTTTATTACTCGGGCGGTTCGACCAACCCCTTCGTCTCCTATTATCTGGTGCCGCTGGCGATCGCCGCGGTCACGCTGCCGTGGCTCTACTCGTTGGTGCTTTCGGGCATCGCCCTGGTGGCCTACAGCCTGCTGCTGGTGCAGTACTACCCGCTGGAAACGCTGCCGCTGGCCCGCGACACCATGCAGGTCTATGGCATGTGGCTGAGCATCGCCCTGGCCGCCGGGGTGATCACCTTCTTCGCCGCGCGCATGGCCGAGGAGCTGCGCCGCCAGGAGAACCTGCGCGCCGAACGCCGTGAAGAAAGCCTGCGCGACGAGCAACTGCTGGCCGTGGCCACCCAGGCCGCCGGCGCCGCCCATGAGCTGGGCACGCCGCTGGCGACCATGAGCGTGCTGCTCAACGAGATGCGCCAGGATCATGCCGATCCTCTGCTGCAGGAGGACCTGCAGATCCTCCAGGACCAGGTCAAGCTGTGCAAGGAGACCCTGCAGCAACTGGTGCGCGCCGCCGAGGCCAACCGGCGCCTGGCGATCATCGAGCAGGATGTCACCGCCTGGCTCGACGAGGCACTCAACCGCTGGCACCTGATGCGCCCGGAGGCCAGCTATCGCTTCCAGCGCCTGCGCGATGGCGTGGTGCCGCGGCTGACACCGCCGCCGGACCTGACCCAGGCGCTGCTGAACCTGTTGAACAACGCCGCCGATGCCTGCCCGGATGACCTGGAAGTGCGCCTGGACTGGAACGCCCAGGACATCGTCATCAGCATCCGCGACCATGGCCCGGGCGTACCGCCGGCCATCGCCGAAGCCATCGGCAAACCCTTCATTACCACCAAGGGCAAAGGCTTTGGCCTGGGCCTGTTCTTGAGCAAGGCCAGCGTGACGCGTGCGGGCGGTTCGGTGAAACTCTATAGTCATGAGCAGGGTGGCACCCTGACCGAATTGCGCCTGCCCCATGGCAAGCGAGGAGATGCATGATGAGCGAAGAAAACCAGGTTGAAGGCGAAGAGCTGCCGCACCTGCTGCTGGTGGACGACGACGCCACCTTTACCCGAGTGATGGCGCGAGCCATGGCCCGTCGCGGGTTCCGCGTGAGCACCGCGGGTTCTGCTGAAGAGGGCTTGAAGCTGGCTGAGCAGGACCTGCCGGACTACGCCACGCTGGACCTGAAGATGGAAGGCGATTCGGGCCTGGTGCTGCTGCCCAAGCTGCTGGAGCTGGACCCGGAGATGCGCGTGGTGATCCTGACCGGCTACTCGAGCATCGCCACGGCGGTCGAGGCGGTCAAGCGCGGGGCCTGCAACTACCTGTGCAAGCCGGCGGACGCCGACGATGTACTGGCGGCGCTGCTTTCGGAGCACACCGACCTGGACACCCTGGTGCCGGAAAACCCGATGTCGGTGGATCGCCTGCAGTGGGAGCATATCCAGCGGGTGCTGAGCGAACACGAAGGCAACATCTCCGCCACGGCGCGGGCGCTGGGGATGCACCGGCGCACGCTGCAGCGCAAGTTGCAGAAGCGCCCGGTACGGCGCTGAAGTCCACTGGGGACGCTGCGCGCCCCATCGCCGGCAAGCCGGCTCCCACAAGGATCACCGATGCCCTGTGGAAGTCGGCTTGCCGGCGAAAGGGCCACGTAGTGGCCCCCAGCGTTTTGTCAGGCTTTCCCTTTCGAGCGGTCAACCCGCACCGCCAGCTGCCCAGCCCCCGATGGCGCCTCGAACGCCACCTGTCCCCCCGCCGGCACTTTCGCCCGGCCAATCACCTTGCCGGCACGCAGCAACTCCAGCGGCATGCCCTCCATCGACTGGCCCGAAGCCAGTTCCAGTTTGACCTTGATATTCATCGGTGACCTCCTTGTCACGCGTTGCGATCGATATAGAGCGTGGTCTTGCCGTCCAGGCTGGCAATCAGTTCCGGTGAACCGCCGCGGAACTGGCGGAACAGGTTGCGCCCGCGTTGCTTGCCGTCCGTTGGCACTTGCACGCTCGGGTGGAACTGATCGGTCAACTCGACATAGGCACTCCACGGGCCGATGTACGACTCATTGAGCTGGTCGGTGACGCTGAAGGCGTAGCGCACCGCGTTGCCCCGTTGCCAGTTCAGGCCATCGGGCTCGCGGCGCTCCCAGCCGGTGATCGCTGGCGAGGTGCCCGGGGCATCGATGAAGCCGGTGGGCTTGTTCGGCTTGTAGTCCTTGAGCAGCAGGTAGGTGCTCCAGCCCCACCAGTCGCCGATGCGGGTGCGATCGTTGAGGTCGTTGACATCCTTGCGCCGCAGTACGGTCTTGCCGTCTTGGAAGTACAGCGGGGCGAAGTTGCCGGGCACCAGGTCCTGCTCGGCGGCCCGCAGGTCGGGCGCCAGGCGCAGCGCCGCGAAGTCCTTCGCCGCCGGCGCGCGGCCTTCGGCGAAGGCCTGGAACACCTCGTCGGCCGACCGTTGCACGGCGCGGCCCACCTGGCGACGGTTGGCCACATCGACGCTGTCGAAGTAGCGCTTGTCGCCGTAGGCGCGCCATTGCTCGCCTTCGGCATTGCGCACGGCCAGGCCGTACTTGCTGTCCTCGTCGTGCATGAAGCGCGAGATCAGCGAGCCGACGTCACTCGGCGTGACGGTATCGGCCAGGGCCTTGCGCGGCACCCGCAGGTGGCCGGCGGAGAACAGGTCGGTGAGGAAGTGGTCGGCGAAGGCGTTCATCGCATAGGCCAGTTGCAGGTCGCGCTCCTCGCCGCTGGCGCGGGCTTTGAGCGCCTGCTGCAGGGCGGCGGCGTGGCCGGCCTGGTAGGCCGCCAGCGCCCAGGGGCCGAAGTGGTCCCAGTTGCTGGCGGCCAGTTTCAGGTAGCGGCCCAGGGGGAACAGGTCGGAGGCGAAGCTGCCGCCCCCGGTGATGCGGTTCCAGCGCGCCGACAGGCTGTCACCCAGCGCGTCATAGGCCTCGTGGGGCTGACGGCCGTCCTTGATAGCCTGGTTGGCGGCACCGATTTCTTCCTGCATGACCGCAAGGATCTGTTCGGCTTCCGCCTTGGCCGCTGGCAGGCGCGCCAGGGAGTCGAAGGCCTGGGTGAAGCGCTCGACCCGTTCGGCGTCGTTGACGCCATCGGCGATTGGGCGCTCGGGCAAACCGTAGAAGTCGCCGCCCAAGGCAATCACCTGGCCATAGGTCAGGCTCAGGCCGTTGGGCAACGGCAGCGGCGACTGATGGGCGGGGATACCCGGTTGACCCGCTTCAAAGCGCAGCAGGGTGTTGTCGCCGATGGCGGTGTGTTCGCCGCCTTCGAAGAACAGCTCCGGCCCGCGCCGTGCGGATGGGCCGCGTGCCGGTGGCGGCGCAAGGCGGTGATACTTGACGGTATGGTGGCCATGCATGACCAACATCAGATGGCTGTCGGGGCCGGGCAGGGCGACGCCCTGTTCCTCGAACAACTGCTCGAGGTCGGCGACCACCAGCGTTACCTGGGCCTTCGCGGCGACAGGCAGAGTGTGCATTCCTGACATGATTTGCTCCTTGCAATGTCTGGATCGTCCATTTTTATACTGTATATATATACAGTAATTCTTACTATATTCAGGAAAATTCCTACGTCAAGATCTCTTTGTGCGGGCATCTGGCTACTGTGGCGGGCGCAACTCCCCGGCACTCACGTATGATTGCGCCCTTGACGGTAATTCCCGGGAACACGTTGCATGCTTGCCCTTCTTATCCAGACACTGAACATCACGGCCCCTGTGTTCGCCATGCTGTTCATGGGCGTGCTGCTCAAGCGCATCCGCTTGATCGACGACAACTTCAACCGGGTCGCCTCGAAGCTGGTGTTCAACGTGTGCATGCCGGCGCTGCTGTTCCTCGGCATCTACCATGCCGACCTGGCGTCTGCGGTGAAACCTGGGGTGATCCTCTACTTCGTGGTTGCGACGCTGGCGTGTTTCGGCCTGGCCTGGGGCTTGGCGATCTGGCGCTGTCCGCGGGCGGACCGGGGCGTCTACACGCAGGGCGCATTTCGCGGCAACAACGGCGTGATCGGCCTGGCACTGGCGGCCAGCCTGTATGGCGACTACGGTATATCCCTCGGCGCGCTGCTGGCCGGGCTGGTGATCCTGCTGTACAACTCGCTGTCGACGGTGGTCCTGGCGGTGTACAGCCCGGACCTGAAGTCCGACCCGTGGAGCATCTGCAAGAGCATCCTCAGCAACCCGTTGATCATCAGCGTGCTGCTGGCCACGCCCATGGCCTACGGTCAGGTGCCGCTGCCCAACTGGCTGCTGACCTCGGGGGACTACCTGGCACAGATGACCTTGCCGCTGGCGTTGATCTGCATCGGCGGCACCCTGTCACTGACGGCGCTGCGCGACAGTGGCCGGTTGGCCATCGATGTCAGCCTGGTGAAGATGGTCTGGCTGCCGGTGCTGGGAACGCTTGGCGCCTGGTTGTGCGGTTTTCGCGGTGCCGAGCTTGGCATCCTGTTCCTCTACATCGGCAGCCCCACCGCGGCGGCCAGTTATGTGATGGCGCGGGAAGCCAACGGCAACCATGAGCTGGCGGCGTCGATCATCGTGATCACCACGCTGATGGCCGCCGTCACCACGAACATCGGGATTTTCTTCTTGCAATGGGGTGGATGGATCTAGTCCATTGCAAGCAAAACCAATAACACTGCCTCACCTAAAGGACACTTCATGCAAGACCAGAGCACGCCCGAGCGCTTGCAGCGCGGGCTGAAGAATCGCCATATCCAGCTGATCGCGCTGGGCGGGGCCATCGGCACCGGGCTGTTCCTGGGCATCGCCCAGACCATCCAGCTGGCCGGCCCGTCGGTGTTGCTGGGCTACGCGATCGCCGGCCTGATGGCCTTCCTGATCATGCGCCAGCTGGGCGAGATGGTGGTCGAGGAGCCGGTCGCCGGCAGCTTCAGCCACTTTGCCCACCAGTACTGGAGCGAGTTCGCCGGTTTCGTCTCGGGCTGGAACTACTGGGTGGTCTACGTGTTGGTCGGCATGGCCGAACTCACCGCGGTGGGCATCTACGTGCAGTACTGGTGGCCGGACTTCCCCACCTGGGCTACGGCGGCGATCTTCTTCGTGGTGATCAACGCCATCAACCTGACTCAGGTGAAGGTATACGGCGAAATGGAGTTCTGGTTCGCCCTGGTCAAGGTGGTGGCGATCGTCAGCATGATCGGTTTCGGTGCCTGGCTGCTGACCAGTGGCCACGGCGGACCGGATGCCAGCGTCGCCAATCTGTGGCAGTACGGTGGCTTCTTCCCCAATGGCGTCACCGGGCTGATCATGGCGCTGGCGGTGATCATGTTCTCGTTCGGTGGCCTGGAGCTGGTGGGTATCACCGCCGCCGAGGCGGCCAACCCGCGTGAGAGCATTCCGAAGGCCACCAACCAGGTGGTCTATCGCATCCTGATCTTCTACATCGGCGCGCTGGCCGTGCTGCTGTCGCTGTATCCGTGGCAGAAGGTGGTGCAGGGCGGCAGTCCGTTCGTGATGATCTTCCACGAACTGGACAGCGACCTGGTGGCGACGATCCTCAACGTCGTGGTGCTGACCGCCGCGCTGTCGGTCTACAACAGCTGCGTGTACGCCAACAGTCGCATGCTGTTCGGCCTGGCCACGCAGGGTGACGCGCCGCGCCAACTGCTCAAGGTCAGCCGTCGTGGCGTGCCGCTCACCGCGCTGGGCGTGTCGGCCTTCGCCACCGGCCTGTGCGTGGTGATCAACTACCTGATGCCGGGTGAGGCCTTCGGCCTGCTCATGGCTTTGGCGGTGTCGGCGTTGGTGATCAACTGGGCGAGCATCAGTATCACCCACTTGAAATTCCGCAAGGCCAAGCTGGCGGCAGGTATCCAGCCGTTCTACCGTAGCCTGGGGCATCCGCTGACCAACTACCTGTGCCTGGCGTTCATCGTGCTGATCCTGGTGGTGATGTACCTGACGCCGCCGATTCGTATTTCGGTGATGTTGATTCCGGCGTGGATTGCTGTGTTGTGGGTAGCGTTCCGGATCAAGAAGGCGCGGCAGGCCTGATTTTATCTAGTTCGGTTTCGGGATGCTTATGGTGTCCTGAAGCCGAGCAGGCTTGGATGACGTAATATCGTCATTCAAGTCTATTTTCAATCTTTCGGTTGCCATCACAGGCAGTCAAAATATTGCCAACTGTCTAATCTCCAAATTCGCATCATTTGATCTTGATCTTGCTTCTAAATGCGCGATAGTTCAGGCGACGCCAATTGCGACTTCAGGAGGCCGAACGCAGGCCTCCTGAAGTCGCGAAGGTACGAGCGGCGCCTGGACTGGCGCAGCTGTCGCTAGTGGACGGGGTGGTTAATCTTCTGATCGCCAAGCTGTATGGATCACCCACATGGGTTACACAGTAGTTCACCCACATAGGTAACAGTCACGAGGCCAGGGCGCCCGCCCTTAATCGCTAGAACTCGCCTGATAGCTATCAATCACTTCCTGCGCCGCCCGAAACGCATCAATCGCCGCCGGCACCCCGGCATACACCGCGCAATGCAGCAGCGCCTCGCGGATCTCCTCAACGGTGCAACCGTTGTTAAGCGCCCCGCGTACATGCCCCTTGAGCTCCTGCGGGCACTTGAGCGCGGTCAGGGCCGCCAGGGTGATCAGGCTGCGGGTCTTCAGCGGCAACCCGTCACGGGCCCAGACACTCCCCCAGGCATGCTCGTTGACGAAGTCCTGCAGCGGTTGAGTGAACGCAGTCGCGTTGCCCAGGGCGCGATCGACGAAGGCATCGCCCATCACCTGGCGGCGAATGCCTTCGCCGGTCTGTTTCGTGTCAGCCATGTTGTTTTCCTTAGTGTTGGCGGCGCCAGGCGCGGGCCGTGGTGTACAGCAGCACGACCCCGAGCACGGGCATCACATAGAACAGCATCAGTCGTTCAAGGCGTCCGGCCAGCGGCATGCCAGTGGTGAAGGCCACCACATGCAGGCCGTAGGCCAGGTACAGGCACAGGAACACCAGGCCTTCGGCGCGGGTGACCCGGTAGCCGGAATAGAACACCGGCAGGGACAGGGCGGCGACGCCGAGCATTACCGGCAGGTCGAAGTCCAGGGCGTTGGGTGAGATCGACAAGGGCTCGGGGGTGATCACCGCCGTGAGCCCCAGCACCGCCAGCAGGTTGAACAGGTTGCTGCCGATCACCGTGCCCACGGCGATCTCCCGTTCGCCACGCAGGGCCGCGATCAGCGCGGCGGCCAGCTCCGGCAGCGAGGTGCATACGGCCACCACGGTCAGGCCGATGATGCGTTCGGACAGGCCCAGGTCGGTGGCCACCTCCACCACCGCCTCGAGCAACAGGTGGCCAGCCAGGCTCAGAAGGACCAGGCCCACGACGATCTGCAACACCGCAGCGCTCCAGAAGCGCAGCGGGCTGGCATGCAGGGTGCTCGGCGCGGGGTAGGTGCGGGCGTAGTGGCGCGACTGATGCCAGAGCATGGCCAGGTAAGCCAGCAGGCCGAGCAGCAGCAGGCCACCTTCCAGGCGCCCCAGCTGGCCGTTGAGCGCGAGCAGGTACACCAGGGCGCTGGCCAGGATCATCAGCGGGATGTCCAGGCGCACCAGTTGGCGCGACACGCGCAGCGGAATGATCAACGCCGCCAGGCCGAGAATCACTAGCACGTTGAAGATGTTGCTGCCCACGACACTGCCCACCGCCACGTCCGGTGCGCCCTGGTAGGCGGCCTGCAGGCTCACGGTCAGCTGTGGCGCGGTGCTGCCGAAGGCCACCAGGCTCAGGCCGATGATCAGCGGGCGCACATGCAGGCGACCGGCCAGGCGCAGGGCGGCGCGCACCAGCAGTTCGGCGCCGATGATCAGCAGCACGAGGCCCAGGCCCAGTTGCAGCAGGCTGAAGGCGGGAAGGGTGGCCA
Source organism: Pseudomonas mosselii (assembly GCF_019823065.1). Taxonomy (NCBI): domain Bacteria; kingdom Pseudomonadati; phylum Pseudomonadota; class Gammaproteobacteria; order Pseudomonadales; family Pseudomonadaceae; genus Pseudomonas; species Pseudomonas mosselii. Next base: position 5,208,834 of record NZ_CP081966.1, on the reverse strand, counting down.
GGTCGAAAATGGCGAGGGCTCCAGTCAGGTCAATCGCTCAGACCTTGTACCCGGACTCGCGCGGTTCCGCTACGGAGCATGCCGATTTTTTCTGCGGCGGCGCGTGACAGGTCGATCAGCCGGCCTCGGGTATGCGGGCCGCGGTCGTTGATGCGCACCACGACGCTGCGCTGGTTGGCAAGGTTGGTGACCAGCACCTGGCTGCCGAAGGGCAGGCTACGGTGGGCGGCGGTGAGGCCATGCTGGTTGAAGGGTTCGCCGCTGGCGGTGCGTTTGCCGTGGTGGCGGGCGCCGTAGTAGGAGGCGGTGCCGGTCTGGTCGTAACCGCGAGGGTCGATGTCATGGCTGGCGCAGCCGGCCAGGAGCGAGAAGAGGGTGAGGGAGGTGATGGCGCGTCTTAGCAAGTCGGATGCTCCGCTGTTGCCGCTGATCATCGCGGGGCAAGCCCGCTCCCACTGGCGTGGGAGCGGGCTTGCCCCGCGATCGGGATCACCCTTCGAGCTTGGCCTTGAGCAATTGGTTCACTTGCCCCGGGTTGGCCTTGCCTTTCGAGGCTTTCATCGCCTGGCCGACGAAGAAACCGAACATCTTGCCGCGCTTGGCCTCGTCGGCGGCGCGGTACTGTTCGACCTGTTCGGCATTGGCGGCGAGCATCTCGTCGAGCATCTTGTCGATCGCGCCGGTGTCGGTGACCTGCTTGAGACCTTTGCTTGCGATGATGCCGTCGGCATCGCCTTCACCGGCGGCCATGGCCTCGAACACGGTCTTGGCGATCTTGCCGCTGATGGTGTTGTCGCGAATGCGCAGCAGCATACCGCCGAGGTGCTCGGCGCTGACCGGCGACTGGTCGATCTCGACGCCCAGCTTGTTCAGCAGGCTGCCCAGTTCGACCATGACCCAGTTGGCGGCCAGCTTGGCGTCGCCGCCAATCTTCACCACTTGCTCGAAGTAGTCGGCCTGCTCGCGGCTGGAGGCCAGCACGTTGGCGTCGTAGGCCGACAGACCGTACTGGCTCTGGAAGCGCTCGACCTTCTGCGGCGGCAGCTCCGGCAGGGCGGCGCGCACGCTGTCGAGGAAGCTCGGCTCGATGACCACCGGCAGCAGGTCCGGGTCGGGGAAGTAACGGTAGTCGTTGGCTTCCTCCTTGCTGCGCATGGAACGGGTCTCGTCCTTGTTCGGGTCGTACAGGCGGGTTTCCTGCACCACCTTGCCGCCGTCCTCGATCAGGTCGATCTGGCGCTGGATCTCGCTGTTGATCGCCCGCTCGATGAAGCGGAACGAGTTGACGTTCTTGATCTCGCAGCGGGTGCCGAACTCGGTCTGGCCTTTCGGGCGGATCGAGACGTTGCAGTCGCAGCGCAGCGAGCCTTCGGCCATGTTGCCGTCGCAGATGCCCAGGTAGCGCACCAGGGCGTGGATGGCCTTGACGTAGGCCACTGCCTCTTTGGCGCTGCGCATGTCCGGCTCGGAGACGATTTCCAGCAGCGGGGTGCCGGCGCGGTTCAGGTCAATGCCGGTGGCGCCGTTGAAGTCTTCGTGCAGGCTCTTGCCGGCGTCTTCTTCAAGGTGCGCGCGGGTCACGCCGATGCGCTTGATGGTGCCGTCTTCCAGGGCGATGTCCAGGTGGCCCTTGCCGACGATCGGCAGGTCCATCTGGCTGATCTGGTAGCCCTTGGGCAGGTCGGGGTAGAAGTAGTTCTTGCGCGCGAACACGTTGCGCGGCCCGATCTCGGCATTGATCGCCAGGCCGAACATGCACGCCATGCGCACGGCTTCCTGGTTGAGCACCGGCAGCACGCCGGGCATGCCCAGGTCGACCAGGCTGGCCTGGGTGTTCGGCTCGGAGCCGAAGGTGGTGGCGCTGCCGGAGAAGATCTTCGACTGGGTGGCGAGCTGGGTATGAATCTCCAGCCCGATCACAACTTCCCATTGCATGTGTGAACTCCTCAGAAGCCGTTGGGGGCGCGGGTGTGCCAGTCGGTGACTTGCTGGTAACGGTGCGCGATATTGAGCAGGCGGCCTTCCTGGAAGTACGGGGCCAGCAGTTGCACGCCCACCGGCAGGCCGTCGACGAAGCCGGCCGGCATCGACAGGCCCGGCAGGCCCGCCAGGTTGGCGGTGATGGTGTAGAGGTCTTCAAGGTACTCGGCGACCGGGTCGCCTGCCTTGGCGCCGATCTTCCACGCCGGGTTCGGCGTGGTCGGGCCGATGATCACGTCGACTTCTTCGAAGGCGCTCATGAAGTCGTTCTTGATCAGGCGGCGGACCTGCTGCGCCTTGACGTAGTAGGCGTCGTAGTAGCCGGCCGACAGGGCGTAGGTACCGACCATGATGCGCCGCTGCACTTCGGCGCCGAAGCCTTCGCCACGGGATCGCTTGTACAGGTCGGTGAGGTCCTTGGGGGCCTCGCAGCGGTAGCCGAAGCGCACGCCGTCGAAACGCGACAGGTTGGAGGAGGCTTCCGCCGGGGCGATCACGTAGTACGCCGGGATGGCGTGCTGCATGTTCGGCAGGCTGATTTCCTTGACCACCGCGCCGAGCTTCTCCAGCTCCTTGACGCTGGCCTGGACCAGGTCGGCGATGCGCGGGTCGAGGCCGGCGCCGAAGTATTCCTTCGGCAGGCCGATGCGCAGGCCTTGCAGCGAGGCATTCAGGTTGGCGCTGAAGTCCGGCACCGGCTCGTCGACCGAGGTCGAGTCCTTGGCGTCGAAGCCGGCCATGCCTTGCAGCAGCAGGGCACAGTCCTCGGCGGTGCGGGCCAGCGGGCCACCCTGGTCGAGGCTCGAGGCGTAGGCGATCATGCCCCAGCGCGACACGCGGCCGTAGGTCGGCTTCAGGCCGGTGAGGTTGGTCAGCGCCGCCGGCTGGCGGATCGAGCCGCCGGTGTCGGTGCCAGTGGTGGCCGGCAGCAGGCGCGCGGCCACGGCGGCGGCCGAGCCACCGGACGAGCCGCCCGGCACGTGCTCGAGGTTCCACGGGTTCTTCACCGCGCCGTAGTGGCTGGACTCGTTGGCCGAGCCCATGGCGAATTCGTCCATGTTGGTCTTGCCCAGGGTGACCATGCCAGCCTCGGCCAGCTTGGCGACCACGGTGGCGTCATACGGGGCGGTGAAGTTGTCGAGCATCTTCGAGCCGCAACTGGTACGCACGCCGTTGGTGCAGAACAGGTCTTTGTGGGCGATCGGCGCGCCGAGCAGCGCACCGGTTTCACCGGCGGCGCGACGGGCGTCGGCGGCGCGCGCCTGCTCCAGGGCCTGGGTCTCGGTGACGGTGATGAAGCTGTTGAGCTGCGGGTCGAGCTGCTTGATACGCGACAGCAGGGCGCCGGTCAGTTCTTGCGAGGAGAACGACTTGTCGGCGAGGCCACGGGCGATCTCGGCCAGAGTGAGTTGATGCATGGCAGGCGCTATCCCTTAATCGATGACTTTCGGAACCAGGTACAGACCGTTCTCGGTCGACGGAGCGACGGCCTGGTAGCGGTCGCGCTGGTTGCTTTCGGTGACCTGGTCGGGACGCAGGCGCTGGGTGGTCTCCAGCGGGTGGGCGAGGGGTTCCACGCCGGTGGTGTCGACGGCTTGCATCTGGTCGACCAGCCCGAGAATACTGTTCAAGGCATCGGTGGTGCGTGGCAATTCGCCTTCATTCAGGCCCAGGCGGGCCAGATGGGCGATCTTTTCCACGTCGGAGCGTTGAAGCGCCATGGGGATCTCCAGGAAAACGACAGACGGAATGAGTCCGCAAATGAGGAACATGCTGGGATTCTGGCGGTCAAAGGGCCGCGATCATCGGCAGGCATGCTCGGAAAAACAGCCAATTTAACATATTGGCTCCTTGCCCAAAATCCCTGCCATTGTTAGAGTTTGCCGCACTTTTTTACCCACGCTTTCCCCAGGGTCACTTTCCCATGTTCAAGAAACTGCGTGGCATGTTTTCCAGCGATCTGTCCATCGACCTGGGTACTGCCAACACCCTTATTTACGTGCGTGAGCGCGGTATCGTCCTGAATGAGCCCTCGGTGGTTGCCATCCGTACCCACGGCAACCAGAAAAGCGTCGTCGCAGTTGGGACCGAAGCCAAGCGCATGCTGGGCCGTACGCCTGGCAACATCGCGGCCATCCGCCCGATGAAAGATGGCGTGATCGCCGACTTCAGCGTTTGTGAAAAAATGTTGCAGTACTTCATCAACAAAGTGCACGAAAACAGCTTCCTGCAGCCTAGCCCTCGCGTGCTGATCTGCGTGCCGTGCAAGTCGACCCAGGTCGAGCGTCGTGCTATCCGTGAATCGGCTCTCGGTGCCGGTGCCCGCGAAGTGTTCCTGATCGAAGAGCCGATGGCCGCTGCCATTGGTGCCGGCCTGCCGGTCGAAGAGGCCCGCGGCTCGATGGTCGTCGATATCGGTGGCGGTACCACCGAGATCGCCCTGATCTCGCTCAACGGCGTGGTCTACGCCGAATCCGTGCGCGTCGGCGGCGACCGCTTCGACGAAGCCATCGTCACCTACGTGCGCCGCAACTACGGCAGCCTGATCGGCGAATCCACCGCCGAGCGCATCAAGCAGGAAATCGGTACTGCCTACCCAGGCGGCGAAGTGCGCGAAGTCGACGTCCGTGGCCGCAACCTGGCCGAAGGCGTACCGCGTGCCTTCACCCTGAACTCCAACGAAGTGCTCGAAGCGCTGCAGGAGTCCCTGGCGACCATCGTCCAGGCGGTCAAGAGCGCCCTGGAGCAATCGCCGCCCGAGCTGGCCTCGGACATCGCCGAGCGTGGCCTGGTGCTGACCGGTGGTGGCGCGCTGCTGCGCGACCTCGACAAGCTGCTGGCTCAGGAAACCGGCCTGCCGGTGATCGTCGCCGAAGACCCGCTGACCTGTGTCGCCCGCGGCGGTGGTCGTGCCCTGGAGATGATGGACAAGCACGCCATGGACCTGCTCTCCAGCGAGTGATCGCTGCGCAGTAGCATCCTCAGGTTTACAGGTGGCACGCACAGTGCTACCTGTATGCGCTGTGCTGGCGCCCGCCCGGGCGCCGTTTCCGTCAACCCGCAGCAGGCCGGTGCATTGCTCCATGTCCCATGACCTTCTGAGTCGTCCACGAGGAACGGCCCATTAAACCGCTTTTCTCCAAGGGCCCCTCGCTGGGCGTTCGCCTGCTCGTGCTGGTGGTGATGTCGGTCGCGCTGATGGTGGTCGATTCGCGTTTCGACCTGCTCAAGCCGGTGCGCAGCCAGATGGGCCTGGTGCTGATGGAATCCTACTGGATCACCGATCTGCCGCAGCGCATGTGGCAAGGCGTGGCCGGCCAGTTCGGCAGCCGCACCGAGCTGATCGCCGAGAACGAGAAACTCAAGACCGAGGCCCTGCTGTTGCAGGGGCGCCTGCAGAAGCTGGCGGCCCTGACCGAGCAGAACGTGCGCCTGCGCGAGTTGCTCAACTCCTCGGCGCTGGTCAACGAGAAGGTCGAGGTCGCCGAGCTGATCGGTGTAGACCCCAATCCCTTCACCCACCGCATCCTGATCAACAAGGGCGAGCGCGACGGCGTGTTCCTCGGCCAGCCGGTGCTCGATGCCCGCGGCCTGATGGGCCAGGTGGTAGAGCTGATGCCGTACACCTCGCGGGTGCTGCTGCTCACCGACACTACCCACAGCATTCCGGTACAGGTCAACCGCAACGGTCTGCGCGCCATCGCCAGCGGCACCGGCAACCCGGAGCGCCTCGAGCTGCGCCATGTGGCCGACACCGCCGACATCAAGGAAGGCGACCTGCTGGTCAGCTCCGGCATGGGCCAGCGTTTCCCGGCCGGTTACCCGGTGGCTACGGTCAACGAAGTGATCCACGACTCCGGCCAGCCGTTCGCCATCGTCCGTGCCATTCCGACCGCCGCGCTCAACCGCAGCCGCTACATGCTGTTGGTGTTCAGCGACCGACGCACCCCGGAAGAGCGCGCTACCGAGGCGGCGATTGCCCAGGAAGAGGCCGACCGCCAAGGCGCCGGCCACACTCCGCCAGCGGCCACGCCCGCGACACCCGCGCCGGCCCATGCCGCGCAGCCCGCGCCAGGTACTGCGCCTGCGGCTGCGCCAACGACGGCCAGCCCGGCGTCGGCCCAACCGGCCGCCGCGCCGGCTCAACCCCGGAGACAATAATGGCCAGCACCCGTAGCAGAAACGGCTGGGCCATCTGGCTGACCTTCGCCATCGGCCTGTTGCTCAGCGTCTCGCCCATGCCGCAGTTCATGGAAGTATTCCGGCCCATGTGGCTGGCCCTGCTGCTGGCCTTCTGGACCCTCGCCGTGCCCGGCAAGGTCGGCATGACCACGGCATTCCTGCTCGGCCTGGCCGAGGACGTGCTGTACGGCACCCTGCTTGGCCAGAATGCCCTGATTCTCACCCTGATCACCTTCCTGGTGCTGTCGTTGCAGCAGCGCCTGCGCATGTTCCCCATGTGGCAGCAGAGCCTGGTGATCCTGGTGATCTTCGGCATCGCCCAGCTGATCCAGCTGTGGCTGAGCGCGCTCACCGGCAATCGCCTGCCGACCCTGGCCCTGGTCTGGTCGGCGGTGATCAGTGCCCTGCTCTGGCCCTGGGTGAGTTTCGCCCTGCGCGGCCTGCGCGTTCGCCTGCACATTCATTGACGACCCGCCGCCACTGACAGGGAGATGTCCATATGACTCAGCTGTACCTGGCCTCCGGTTCGCCGCGCCGGCGTGAACTGCTGACCCAGATCGGCGTGCCGTTCACCGTCGTCAGCGCGCCCATCGATGAAACCCCGCTGCCGGGCGAAGCCCCGGCGGCCTATGTCGAGCGCCTGGCCCAGGCCAAGGCCGTGGCGGGCTTCGCCCACACCGACGGCGCCGGGGTGGTATTGGGCGCCGACACTACCGTGGTGCTCGATGGCCAGATCCTCGGCAAGCCGGAGAACCGCGAGCAGGCGCTGGCCATGCTTGGCGACCTGTCCAAGCGCGAGCACCAGGTGCTCACCGCCGTGGCGCTGACTGACGGCCAGCGCAGTATCAGCCGCTGCGTCAGCACCACCGTGCGTTTTCGCACCATCTCCTTCGAGGAAGCACTGCGCTACTGGGACAGCGGCGAACCGGTCGACAAGGCCGGCGGCTATGCCATCCAGGGCCTGGGCGCGGTGTTCGTCAGCGCTATCGAAGGCAGCTACTCGGCCGTGGTCGGCCTGCCCCTGAGCGAGACTGCCGAGCTGCTCGAACAGTTCGCCATCCCCTGTTGGCAGCAGCAAGAGGACACGACACCGCGCTAGGGCCTTTACATTTCGTACCGAGCCTAGCCAGCCATCCCGCAGCGATCCATCATTACCCAAGACCTTTGACGAGAGCCTGCCATGAGTGAAGAGATCCTGATCAACATCACCCCGATGGAGTCACGCGTGGCGGTGGTGGAGAACGGCGTCCTGCAGGAGGTGCACGTTGAGCGCACCCAACGCCGTGGCATCGTCGGCAACATCTACAAGGGCAAGGTGGTGCGGGTCCTGCCGGGCATGCAGGCGGCATTCGTCGACATCGGCCTGGAGCGGGCGGCGTTCATCCATGCCTCGGAGATCTCCCAGCGCGAAGGCTCGGCGGTGGAGAACATCACCGCGCTGGTGCACGAAGGCCAGGCGCTGGTGGTACAAGTCACCAAGGACCCCATCGGCAGCAAGGGCGCGCGCCTGACCACCCAGCTGTCGATTCCGTCGCGCTACCTGGTGTACATGCCACGCAGCAGCCATGTCGGCATTTCCCTGAAGATCGAGGAAGAAGCCGAGCGCGAGCGCCTCAAGCAGGTGGTCACCGACTGCATGGCCCAGGAAGACATGAAGGACGCCGGTGGTTTCATCCTGCGCACCGCCGCCGAGGGCGCCCGCGCCGAGGACATCCTCCAGGACATCCGCTACCTGCGCCGCCTGTGGGAGCAGATCGGTTCGCAGATCAAGACCTGCGGGGCGCCCGTGGTCATCTACGAGGACCTTGGCCTGGCCCTGCGCACCCTGCGTGACCTGGTCAACCCCAAGATCGAGAAGATCCGCATCGACTCGCGGGAAACCTTCCAGAAGACCACGCAGTTCGTCGCCGAGCTGATGCCGGAGATCGCCGATCGCCTGGAGCATTACCCCGGCGAGCGGCCGATTTTCGACCTGTATGGCGTGGAAGACGAGATCCAGCGCGCCCTCGAGCGCAAGGTGCCGCTCAAGTCCGGCGGCTACCTGGTGGTCGACCCGGCCGAGGCGATGACCACCATCGACGTCAATACCGGGGCGTTCGTCGGCCATCGCAACCTCGAAGAGACCATCTTCAAGACCAACCTCGAGGCTGCTACCGCCATTGCCCGACAACTGCGCCTGCGCAATATCGGCGGGATCATCATCATCGACTTCATCGACATGGAGGACGAGGAGCACCAGCGTCAGGTCCTGCGCACCCTGGAAAAGCAGCTCGAACGCGACCATGCCAAGACCAACATCATCGGCATCACCGAGTTGGGCCTGGTGCAGATGACCCGCAAGCGCACCCGCGAAAGCCTCGAGCAGGTGCTGTGCGAGCCCTGCGCGGCGTGCCAGGGGCGCGGCAAGCTGAAAACCCCCGAGACGATCTGTTACGAAATTTTCCGCGAGATCCTGCGCGAGGCCCGCGCCTATCAGGCCGAGGGCTATCGGGTACTGGCCAACCAGAAAGTGGTGGACCGCCTGCTCGATGAAGAGTCGGGCAACGTCGCCGAGCTGGAAGCGTTCATCGGGCGAACCATCCGCTTCCAGGTGGAGTCCATGTATTCCCAGGAACAATATGATGTGGTGCTGCTCTGACCTTCGCTAAAGGCGGTCGCCCCATGGACGGGCTGGCAAATCGCTATTCACCGGCCATAGTTAAGGGACGACTTGGAGGGCCATGGCCATGGAACGTCTGACCCGCGTTCTGGGCGCCTTGACCCGCTGGGGGCTGGGGATCTGCGCCCTGCTGGCGGTGCTGGTGGCGCTGTATGTCAGCCTCGGTCGGCAACTGGTACCCCTGGTCGCCGAATACCGTGCCGACGCCGAACTCAAGGCCGAACAGGCCTTGGGCATGCCCGTGCACGTCGGTGCCCTGGAAGGGCGCTGGAGTGGCCTGGCGCCGGTGTTGCGCGTGCGCGACCTGCAGCTGGGCGAAGGCAAGGCGGCCTTGCGCCTGGACGACGTCAAGCTGGTGCCCGACCTGTGGGCCAGCCTCAAGGCCCGCGAAGTGCGCCTGGCGCGCATCCAGCTCAGTGGGCTGCAACTGATCCTGCGCGAACGCGAGCAGGGCGCCTGGACCCTCGAAGGCCTGCCGCAGCAGGATGATGCGCCGCTCGACCCGGCCGATGTGCTCAAGCGCCTGCGCCAACTGGGGCGGATCGATGTATTCGACAGCCAGGTCACCCTGCATCCGTGGCAGCGCGATCCTCTGACCCTCACCTATGTCAGCCTGGGATTGCAGGCCGGAGCGTCGCGCCAGAGCGTCGACCTGCGCGCCACGCTGCCCGATGGCCAGCCCCTGGCCCTTAGCCTGAACAGCCGCGCCACCGCCAGGACCTGGCGCGACGGCCGCGTGCAGGCCTACCTGAGCCTGCCACAAAGCGATTGGGCGCGCTGGCTGCCGCCGCAGCTGCTGGGCCAGTGGCAGGCCGACACCCTGCGTGCCGGTGGCGAGTTCTGGATCGACTGGAGCAAGGGGCAGTTGCAGCAGGCGATGGTTCGCCTCAACGCCCCGCAGCTCAAGGGCGCCTACACCGGGCGCAAGGCCATTACCCTGGACAACCTGGCCTTGTCGGCCTGGTTCCAGCGCCAGGACCAGGGCTTTGACGTCGTCGTCGACTCCCTGGCCATGAGCCTGGGCAAGACCCGCTGGGAGTCGCACCTGCAACTGGCGCAGCGTCCTGGCCAGAGCCCGGCTGAGGAAAGCTGGCAGGTGCAGGCCGATCGCCTCGACCTGACCCCGCTGACCCCGGTGATCGACGCCCTGGCGCCGTTGCCGGACAAGCTGATGACGGTGGTCGACGCGCTCAAGGTGACCGGCGCCCTGCGCAACGTGCGCTTGGACATCCGCCCCAAGGCCGAGGGCGACCAGCGGTTGCAGTTCGCCGCCAACCTGGAGAAAGTCGGCTTCGACGCCTATCACGGCGCGCCGGCCGCCGGCAACGTCAGCGGCGCCATCAGCGGTGACCTCGGGCACGGCGAACTGCGCCTGGATACCCAGGCCTTCATGCTGCATCTGTATCCGATCTTCGGCAAACCCTGGCATTACCCGAAAGCCAACGCGCGGCTGACCTGGACCCTGGACAAGGAAGCCTTCACCCTGGTCGCCCCCTACATCAAGGTGCTGGGTGACGAGGGCAAGATCGCCGCGGACTTCCTGATTCGCATCCATCTGCAACCGGGCCATGAAGACTACATGGACCTGCGCGTCGGCCTCACCGAGGGCGACGGTCGCTACACCGCCAAGTACCTGCCCGAGGTGCTCAGCCCGGCCCTGGACGAATGGCTGCGCAGCGCCATCGTCAAGGGCAATGTCGACGAGGGCTACTTCCAGTACCAGGGCTCGCTGCACCACAATGCGCCGCCCCATGCCCGCGATATCAGCCTGTTCTTCAAGGTCCACGACGCCGCGCTGGATTTCCAGCCGGGTTGGCCGCAGGTGCAGCAGGTCGACGGCAATGTCTACATCGAAGACACCGGCGTGCGCATCCACGCCCGCAAAGGGCTGCTGCTGGACACCCGGGTCAGCGATGTCAGTGTCGACATTCCCCATGTCGAGGGCGACCAGCACAGCCACCTGTTCCTCGACGGAGACTTCGACGGCAGCCTTGGCGATGGCCTGAAGATCCTCAAGGAGGCGCCCATCGGCACGGGAGAGATCTTTGCAGGTTGGGAGGGTGAAGGCCCGCTCAAAGGCAAGGTCAAGCTCGATATCCCCCTGGCCCATGGGCAACGGCCCAAGGTGCTGGTGGACTTCTCGACCAGCGACGCAACCCTGAAAGTGGCGCCGCCAAGCCTGGAACTGACCCAGCTCAAAGGCGATTTCACGTTCGATTTCGACAAGGGCCTTAGCGGCAACGGCATTAGCCTGCATGCCTTCGGCAAGCCGGTGACCGCGCAGATCACCGCCGAAGGACAGGGCGGGCAGATCCAGACCCGCATCAACGCCAACGGCCAGGTCGGCCTCAAGGTCCTGACTGACTGGTTGCAGTACCAGCAGCCGCTGCCCGCCTCGGGCGAGTTGCCCTATCAGTTGCAGGTGACATTCGGCGGCCGAGACAACCGCTTGAGTGTCAGCTCCTCGCTCAAGGGCCTGGCCATCGACTTGCCGGCCCCCTTTGGCAAGGTCGCCGGGGAAACCCGTGACAGCCGCTTCGGCCTGACCCTGCAAGGCCCCGAGCGGCGCATCGACGCTAGCTACGCCGACCTTGCCCGCTTCGCCTACGCCGCGCCCGCCGACAAGCTGGCCCAGGGGCGTGGCGAACTGTTGCTGGGTACGGGCGACGCCAGCCTCCCAAGTGGCCAGGGCCTGCGTGTGCGTGGCCGGCTCGAGACCCTGGACCTGGCGCCCTGGCAGCAACAGATGGAGCGCCTGGCCGGCAAGGACCCGGGCGGCAGCGCCCGGCAGAACCTGCAGAGCGTGGACCTGAGCATCGGCCAGCTCAAGGCCTTCGGCATGGACCTCAACCAGGCGGTGATCCGCCTGATGCGCGGCGGTCCGGCCTGGGACCTGCGCCTGGACAGCAAGGAAGTCATCGGCAACGCGCGCATTCCCGATGCCAAGGTCACGCCCATGACCATCCGCCTGCAGAGCCTGCGTCTGCCGCCCGCCGACCCGAACGAAGCCCAGGACGAACATGCGCCGGATCCGTTGGCCGGGGTCGACCCGCGCAAGGTGCCGCCGCTGGACCTGACCATCGACAAGCTGTACCGCGGTGACGACCTGTTCGGCAGCGCCAACCTGAAGCTGCGCCAGACGCCCAAAGGCATGGCCATGAACGATATCGACCTGGACCTCAAGGGCCTGCACATCGATGGCAGCGGTGGCTGGGAAGGGGAGCCGGGCAGCAGTTCGAGCTGGTACAAGGGCCGGCTGGATGGCAAGAACCTGGGGGATGTGCTCAAGGCCTGGGGCTTCGCGCCTACCGTCACCAGCCGCGACTTCCGCATGGACGTGGACGGCCGCTGGCCGGGCTCGCCGGCCTGGGTCAGCCTCAACCGTTACTCCGGCAGCCTCGACGCGGCGTTGCGCAGTGGCCAGTTCGTCGAGGTCGAGGGCAGCGCCCAGGCCTTGCGGGTGTTCGGGCTGCTCAACTTCAACTCCATCGGCCGGCGCCTGCGCCTGGACTTCTCCGACCTGTTCAGCAAGGGCCTGGCCTATGACCGGGTCAAGGGGTTGCTGGTGGCCAGCGAAGGGGTCTACGTGACCCGTGAGCCGATCACCGTCACCGGGCCGTCGAGCAACTTCGAGCTCGACGGCACCATGGATTTTGTCCGTGATCGGATCGATGCCAAGCTGTTGGTGACGCTGCCGGTGACCAACAACTTGCCGCTGGCCGCGCTGATCGTCGGCGCGCCGGCGATCGGTGGCGCGTTGTTCCTGGTCGACCGCCTGATCGGTGACCGGGTGGCGCGTTTCGCCAGTGTGCACTATCGCGTCGAAGGTCCGGTCAAAGAGCCTAAAATCACCTTTGTGAAACCTTTCGACAAATAACCTGGGGTGGTCATGACGTCAGCTGTGATCCAGATGGTCAGCCAGGACGATGTGCTGGCCAACCTGCAACGTGCCACGGCACTGCTCGAGCAGGCCGCCGCAGGTGGCGCGCGCCTGGCGGTGCTGCCGGAGAACTTCGCCGCCATGGGCCGTCGCGACGCGGCGGCCATCGGTCGGGCCGAAGCGCTGGGCGAGGGGCCGATCCTGCCCTGGTTGAAACGCACCGCCCGCGACCTCAGGTTATGGATAGTCGCCGGTACCTTGCCGCTGCCCCCGGTCGGCCAGCCGCAAGCCAAGGCCCACGCCTGTTCGCTGCTGGTCGATGAGCACGGCGAGATCGCCGCCCGCTACGACAAGCTGCACCTGTTCGATGTGGATGTGGCCGACAACCGCGGTCGTTACCGCGAGTCGGACGACTACGCCCACGGCAGCCAGGTGGTGGTGGCCGACACGCCCGTGGGCCGGCTGGGCCTGTCGGTGTGCTACGACCTGCGCTTCCCTGAGCTGTACAGCGCCTTGCGTGCCGCCGGGGCCGAACTGATCAGCGCGCCGGCGGCGTTCACCGCGGTGACCGGAGCGGCGCATTGGGAAGTACTGATTCGCGCACGGGCCATCGAGACCCAGTGCTATGTATTGGCGGCCGCCCAGGGCGGCCTGCATCCGGGGCCGCGGGAAACCCACGGCCAGGCGGCGATCGTCGACCCCTGGGGGCGGATCGTCGCGCAACAGGCGCGGGGCGAAGCGGTATTGCTCGCCACGCGCGACAGTGAAGAACAGGCGTCCATCCGGGCGCGCATGCCGGTGGTCACGCACCGGCGCTTTTTCTCGCAGGACGCCTTGCGGCCTGCGCACACCTCGGAGTGACTATGAGCGAGATTTTATCCACCGTCAGCGAGCAGCTCCTGGTCCCGGGCGGCCTGACCCTCGACAGCCTGCAGACGGTGCTGGGCGAGCTGGCCGGCCCCGGCATCGATGCCGCCGACTTGTATTTCCAGGGCCAGATCTCGGAAACCTGGGCGCTGGAGGACGGCATCGTCAAAGAGGGCAGCTTCAACCTCGACCAGGGCGTGGGCGTGCGCGCCCAGTCCGGCGAGAAGACCGGCTTCGCCTACAGCAACGCGATCAACCTCGAAGCCCTGACCTCGGCGGCCCGCGCCGCCCGTTCGATCTCCCGTGCCGGGCAGGATGGCAAGGTGCAGGCGTTCCGCAGCCAGGATGTGACTGCCCTGTATGCGTCTGACAATCCCCTGGATGTGCTGAGCCGCGCCGAGAAGGTCGACCTGCTCAAGCGCGTCGATGCCGCCACCCGCGCCCTCGATCCGCGCATCCAGCAGGTCAGCGTGAGCATGGCCGGGGTCTGGGAGCGGATCCTGGTCGCCGCCGCCGATGGCAGCCTGGCCGCCGATGTACGTCCGCTGGTGCGTTTCAACGTCAGCGTGATCGTCGAGCAGAACGGTCGTCGCGAGCGCGGCGGGCAGGGCGGTGGCGGGCGTACCGACTACCGCTACTTCACCGAGGAGCGGGTGATGGGCTATGCCCGCGAGGCGTTGCGCCAGGCGCTGGTCAACCTCGAGGCCATTCCGGCGCCGGCCGGCACGCTGCCGGTGGTGCTTGGCCCGGGCTGGTCCGGGGTGCTGCTGCACGAGGCGGTCGGTCACGGTTTGGAAGGCGACTTCAACCGCAAGGGCAGTTCGGCGTTCAGTGGGCGTATCGGCGAGCAAGTGGCCTCGAAGCTGTGCACCATTGTCGACGACGGTACCCTGGAGGGCCGCCGCGGCTCGCTCAGCATCGACGACGAAGGCACCCCGACCGAATGCACCACGCTGATCGAGAACGGCATCCTCAAGGGCTACATGCAGGACAAGCTCAACGCCCGCCTGATGGGCATGGCGGTGACGGGCAACGGCCGGCGTGAATCCTACGCCCACCTGCCGATGCCGCGCATGACCAACACCTACATGCGTGCTGGCGACAGCGACCCGGAGGAAATCATCCGCTCGGTGAAGAAGGGCATCTATTGCGCCAACCTTGGCGGTGGCCAGGTGGACATCACCAGCGGCAAGTTCGTGTTCTCCACCAGCGAGGCCTACCTGATCGAGGACGGCAAGATTACCGCGCCGGTGAAGGGCGCGACGCTGATCGGCAATGGTCCGGAGGCGATGAGGGGTGTGTCGATGGTCGGCAACGACCTGGCGCTGGACAGCGGCGTGGGTACGTGCGGCAAGGATGGGCAGTCGGTGCCGGTAGGCGTTGGCCAGCCGACCCTGAAGCTGGATGCGATCACTGTCGGTGGTACAGGGGCTTGATGATCAATCGCGGGGCAAGCCCGCTCCCACAGATGCCTGCAAAGGCAGCGTGGGAGCGGGCTTGCCCCGCGATGGCCTCAACGCAGACCGCGCTGGACCTCGTCGAGGTCGCGGATGTACTTGAACACTTTACGCGCAGCCGCAGGCGGCTTGTTCCGCGCCTTCTCGTGCTGGGCATGACGGATCAGCGAGCGCAGGTGCTGGCGATCGGTGTCGGGGAACTCGTTGACGAAGCGTTCGAGGTCCTCGTCGTTGCCGTCGATCAGGCGATCGCGCCAGCGCTCGAGGCCGTGAAAGCGCTCGTTGTACTGGCGGGTCGAGCTGTCGACCTGCTCGAGCACGGCATGGATGGCGTCAAGGTCCTGCACGCGCATCAGCTTGCCGACGAACGACATGTGGCGTTTGCGGGCGCCGTGGGCGGTGTGCTTGCTGGCCTCTTCCAGCGCCTTGCGCAGCTCGTCGGTCAACGGCAGGCGGGCCAGGGTGTCGGCCTTGAGGGTGGTGAGGCGCTCACCGAGCTCGACCAGCGCATGCAGCTCGCGCTTGATCTGGGTTTTGCTTTTTTCGCCGTCGAAGGCGTCGTCGTAAGAATCAACCATGGGGGCAGTCCGCAGGAAATCGCCGCCATGATAACCAGTCGGGGGCCGCTTGTCCGGCCCGGTCGTAGAATGACCCACGCCGTACGCAGAATTTTCAGTGGAGAGAACCATGAGTGCAGTCCAGAGCGTAGGCCCCAAGGACCTGCCGGCGTTGCAGGAACAGGTCGAGGCGATCGTCGCCGAGGCGCGCCGCCAGGGCGCCAGCGCCTGCGAAGTAGCGGTGTCGCTGGAGCAGGGCCTGTCCACCACGGTGCGCCAGCGCGAAGTCGAGACGGTCGAGTTCAACCGCGACCAGGGCTTCGGCATCACCCTCTACGTTGGCCAGCGCAAGGGTTCGGCCAGCACCTCGGCCAGCGGCCCTGAGGCGATCCGCGAGACCGTCGCGGCGGCCCTGGCAATCGCCAAGCATACCTCCGAGGACGCGTGTTCGGGGCTGGCCGATGCTGCCTTGATGGCCCGCGAGATCCCTGATCTGGACCTGTACCACGACTGGGACATCGAGCCGGAGAAGGCCATCGAGATGGCGCTGGCCTGCGAGGCGGCGGCGTTCGACGCCGACAAGCGCATCCTCAACGCTGATGGCACCACCCTCAATACCCATCAGGGCGTGCGGGTCTATGGCAACAGCCACGGCTTCATCGGCGGCTACGCGTCCACCCGGCACAGCCTGAGCTGCGTGATGATCGCCGAGGCCGAAGGGCAGATGCAGCGCGACTACTGGTACGACGTCAATCGCCAGGGCAACCTGCTGGCCGACCCGCGCAGCATCGGCCAGCGCGCCGCGCAACGCGCCGCCAGCCGTCTGGGCGCGCGTCCGGTGCCGACCTGCGAGGTGCCGGTGCTGTTCTCGGCGGAGCTTGCCGGCGGCCTGTTCGGCAGCTTCCTGTCGGCGATTTCCGGCGGCAACCTGTACCGCAAGTCGTCGTTCCTCGAAGGCACCCTCGGCCAGCGCCTGTTCCCCACCTGGCTGACCCTTGATGAGCGTCCACACATCCCGCGTGCGCTGGGCAGCGCGGCGTTCGACGGCGATGGCCTGGCCACCTACGCCAAGCCGTTCGTCGACAAGGGCGAGCTGGTGTCCTACATCCTGGGCACCTATTCCGGGCGCAAGCTGAGCCTGCCGAGCACCGCCAACGCCGGGGGCGTGCATAACCTGTTCGTCACCCACGGTGTGGAAGACCAGGCGGCATTGATTCGCCGCATGGGTCGCGGCCTGCTGGTGACCGAGCTGATGGGGCATGGCCTGAACATGGTGACCGGTGACTATTCTCGTGGTGCGGCGGGCTTCTGGGTCGAAAACGGCGAGATCCAGTTCCCGGTCCAGGAAGTGACCATCGCCGGCAATATGAAGGATATGTTCCAGCAGATCGTGGCGATCGGCAGCGATATCGAGACCCGCAGCAATATCCACAGTGGCTCGGTGCTGATCGAACGGATGACGGTGGCAGGCAGCTGATCGGCGCTCTGTCATCAGCAGGGAAGTAGCGGTGCGTGGGAGCGGGCTTGCCCCGCGGTAATCTTACCTGCAATCGCGAGGCAAGCTCGCTCCCACGCTGCCCTGCTCATACCTTGTAAAAGACCCGGCCATCGCGCCGGGTTTCTTTTGCCCATTGCTCGACTTGAACTGATTCTAGTTATCACATAATAATGAATATCATTATCCAGTAACCCGGCGATGATGTTCATGAAATCCGTCCTCCACGAACTGCCTTACCTGGAAAACTGGCGCTGGCTCAGCCGGCGCATCCGCTGCGCGCTCGAACCCGACGAGCCGCGTCTGATCGAGCATTACCTGGCCGAAGGCCGCTACCTGGTGTGCTGCACCGAAACCTCGCCCTGGACCGTGGCGCTGACCGCCTTCCGCCTGCTGTTGGATACCGCCAACGATCGCATGCTGCCGTGGCATTGGCGCTGCCTGTGCCTGGACCAGGCCTGGCGGCCCTTGCTCGATCTGCGCAACCTCGATCGCCGCGAACAAAACCTGCGCTGGCAGCCCTACGCGATGCAGCTCGCCAACAGCGTGCTGCTGCCGTCGATTTCTCCCGAAGAACTGATGCAAGGACTTGAAGATGAGTGATACCCGTATCGAGCGTGACAGCATGGGCGAACTGCAGGTGCCGGCCCAGGCCCTGTACGGTGCCCAGACCCAGCGCGCGGTCGACAACTTCCCGGTCAGCGGCAAGCCGATGCCGGCCCAGTTCATCCGTGCCTTGCTGCTGGCCAAGGCGGCTGCGGCCAAGGCCAACGTCGAGCTGTCCCAGCTGAGCGCGGGGCAGGGCGAGGCCATCGTCAGGGCGGTGGAGCAACTGCTGGCCGGCGACTTCATCCAGCACTTCCCGGTGGATGTGTTCCAGACCGGTTCCGGCACCAGTTCGAACATGAACGCCAACGAGGTCATCGCCACCCTGGCCAGCCGCGTGCTGGGCGAGCCGGTCAATGCCAACGACCACGTCAACTGTGGCCAGAGCAGCAACGACATCATCCCCACCACCATCCACGTCAGCGCCGCCCTGGCCCTGCACGAGCAATTGTTGCCGGCCCTGCGCCACCTCACCCAGGTTATCGAGGCCAAGGCGGTCGAAGTGCACAAGCACGTGAAGACCGGCCGCACCCACCTGATGGATGCCATGCCGGTGCGCATGAGCCAGGTGCTCGAAGGCTGGGCCGCGCAGGTCAAGGGCGCCCAGGCGCATATCGAAGCCACCCTGCCGAGCCTGCAGGCCTTGGCTCAGGGCGGTACTGCCGTGGGCACCGGCATCAACGCCCACCCGCAGTTCGCCGCAGGCTTTGCCCGCCAGTTAAGTGGCCTGACCCAGGTCAAGTTCACCCCCGGCGAGAACCTGTTCGCCCTGATCGGCTCCCAGGACACCGCCGTGGCCCTGTCCGGCCAGCTCAAGACCGCCGCCGTGGCGCTGATGAAGATCGCCAACGACCTGCGCTGGATGAACTCCGGCCCGCTCGCCGGCCTCGGTGAAATCGAGTTGCAGGGTCTGCAGCCGGGCTCGTCGATCATGCCGGGCAAGGTCAACCCGGTGATCCCGGAGGCCACCGCCATGGTCGCGGCCCAGGTGATCGGCAACGATGCCACCATCGCCGTGGCCGGGCAGTCGGGCAACTTCGAGCTCAACGTGATGCTGCCGGTGATTGCCCGCAACCTGCTGGAAAGCATCGAGCTGATGGCCAACGTCAGCCGCCTGCTGGCCGACAAGGCCATCGCCAGCTTCAAGGTCAATGACACCAAGCTCAAGGAGGCGCTGTCGCGCAACCCGATCCTGGTCACTGCGTTGAACCCGATCATCGGCTACCTCAAGGCCGCCGAGATCGCCAAGACCGCCTACAAACAGGGGCGCCCGATCATCGACGTGGCGCTGGAGCACACCGACTTGTCGCGTGACCAGCTCGAGGCGCTGCTGGATCCGGAAAAACTCACTGCCGGCGGCATCTGAGCCCGGGCCGTCCAGGAGACACGTCATGCAGCACTGGAAACACACCACGCAAGACGCCAACCGCCTGTTCGAGCAGGGCGAGCTGGTCGATGCCCGGGAACACTACCTGCAAGCCCTGGCCCTGGCCCAGGTGCTGTTCGAGCGCTGGCATGACGTCGACGAGGCGGTGGCCGCACTGGTCATCGCCCATCACAACCTGGCCGACCTGCACCTGCGCCTGAACCAGCCGCAGGAAAGCGCCGACTACCTGTGCGCGGCGCACCAGCGGCTGCTCCAGGCCAGTCAGGACCCGCGCCTGCCCCAGGCCCTGCGCGACGCCGCGTTACGCCATAGCGGGCGCACCTACACCGAGTTGCTGAGCTTCATCGCCGAATACGGCCAATACCCGCGTACCGAGCGCCTGCTCAATCGGCAGGCTCCGGTGACCAGCGAGCTGGTCGTATATACGGATATCACTGATCGCACACCTGCCTACGGAATCCACTGACATGCCGCATACCTTGCCTGCGTTGCCCTATGCCTACGATGCGCTGGAGCCGCACATCGACACCCAGACCATGGAGATTCACCACAGCAAGCATCACCAGACCTATATCAACAATCTCAACGCCGCCATCGAGGGCACCGAGTGGGCCGAGTGGCCCGTGGAGCAGTTGGTGGGCGCGGTCAGGCAACTGCCCGAGAAGCTCCAGGGCGCGGTGATCAACCAGGGCGGTGGGCATGCCAACCACACCCTGTTCTGGACCGTCATGTCGCCCAAGGGCGGCGGCCAGCCGGCAGGGCAGGTGGCCAAGGCCATCGATGCGCAGCTCGGCGGCTTCGAGGCGTTCAAGGAGGCCTTCACCAAGGCCGCGCTGACCCGTTTCGGCAGCGGCTGGGCCTGGTTGAGCGTGACCCCGCAGAACACGCTGGTAGTGGAGAGCAGCGGCAACCAGGACAGCCCGCTGATGCACGGCAACACGCCGATCCTTGGCCTGGACGTGTGGGAGCACGCCTACTACCTGAAGTATCAGAACCGTCGTCCGGAATACATTGGCGCTTTCTACAACGTGGTCGACTGGGCCGAAGTGGAACGTCGCTACCTTGAAGCCCTGAAGTGAGCCTGACCGGTATGCGTGCCGAGGTGATGTCTGTCAGCAGTGTGCGCCTGTTCCGCCTGGCGCTTGGGACCATGCTGTTGCTGGTTGGCACCGCATTGTTGGTGGCACGCGGCATCGCCTGGCTGGACCTGGAACCGCGCATGTTGCGTGCCCTTGAGGGCGGCGCATTGTGCGCACTGGGGACGGCGTTGGGCGCGGTACCGGTGCTGGTGATCCGCAACATGCCGGTGGCCGTGGCCGATACCTTGCTTGGCTTCGGTGCCGGCGTGATGCTGGCGGCCACCGCGTTCTCGCTGATCATGCCCGGGCTGGATGCGGCCCAATCCATCGGTTTCAGCCCGTGGGGCGCCGGTGGCCTGATCAGCGGCGGCCTGCTGTTCGGCGCGCTGTGCCTGTTCCTGGTCGACCTCAAGGTCTCTGGTGCTTCGCCAGAAGCCCTGGTCGGCAGCGATCAGCAACCGGTGATCGCGGCGCGAATCTGGTTGTTCGTCATCGCCATCATTGCCCATAACATCCCCGAAGGCATGGCCATTGGCGTGTCTGCTGGCGGTGGCATGCCCGATGCCGACAGCCTGGCCATGGGCATCGCGCTTCAGGATGTGCCGGAGGGTCTGGTAATCGCGCTGGTGCTGGCCGGGGCCGGCATGTCGCGGTTCAAGGCGTTCCTGATCGGCGCGACGTCCGGGTTGGTCGAACCGCTGGCCGCGGTGATCTGCGCCTGGCTGGTGAACATCGCCGAACTGTTGCTACCGCTGGGCTTGGCCTGTGCGGCGGGGGCGATGCTGCTGGTGGTGACCCAGGAGATCATTCCCGAATCGCGCAGCAACGGGCATCACCGCCTGGCGAGCCTGGGGCTGTGTGCCGGGTTCTGCCTGATGATGGTGATGGACACGGCGCTGTCTTGAGCCCGGCACATTCCCTGTAGGAGCGTGCGCAGTCGTTAACGGCGCTTACTCGCCTTCGTCGAAGAAGTTCTCGATCAACGCGACCAGTGCATCCATGGCCTCACCGTCCTGTTCGCCCTCGGTGTGCAGGTGCACCGGCGTGCCCTTGCCGGCGGCGAGCATCATCACCGCCATGATGCTCTTGCCGTCCACCAGCTTGTCCGGTGCGCGGCCGACCCGTACCTGGCAGGGAAAGCGACCGGCCACGCCGACGAACTTGGCGGCCGCCCGCGCATGCAGGCCCAGCTTGTTGATGATGGTGATTTCGCGGGCGGGCATCGTGGGGCGGATCCTGTGGGCTAGAGGTCGCGGTGGCGGACCTGGACGTTTTTCAGGGATTGCTGGAGCAGTTGGCCAAGCCGTTCGGTGATGTACACCGAGCGGTGGTGGCCGCCGGTACAGCCGATGGCGATGGTGACGTAAGCGCGGTTGCTGGCGGCGAAGCGCGGCAGCCACTTGAGCAGGTAGCCGGAGATGTCCTGGAACATTTCCTCGACGTCCGGTTGGGCGGCCAGGTAATCAATTACCGGCTGTTCGAGGCCGGAATGCTCACGAAGTTCCGGCTTCCAGTACGGATTGGGTAGGCAGCGCACGTCGAACACCAGGTCGGCGTCCACCGGCATGCCACGCTTGAAACCGAATGACTCGACCAGGAACGCGGTGCCTGGCTCGGGCTGGTTGAGCAGGCGCAGCTTGATCGAATCGCGCAGTTGATAGAGGTTCAGGCTGGTGGTGTCGATCTTCAGGTCGGCGAGGTCGGCGATCGGGCCGAGCAGCTCGCTTTCCACGCGGATCGCCTCGGCCAGCGAACGGCTGTCGTTGGTCAGCGGGTGGCGGCGGCGGGTTTCCGAGAAGCGCTTGAGCAGGGTGTCTTCGTCGGCGTCCAGGTACAGCACGTCGCACTGGATATGGCGCGAACGTGCATCTGTCAGCAGTTCGGGGAAGCGTGACAGGTGGCTGGGCAGGTTGCGCGCATCAATGGACACAGCGACCTTCGGTTGCAGCAGCTCGGTGTTGAGCAGCGCGTTTTCCGCCAGTTGCGGCAGCAGCCCGGCGGGCAGGTTGTCGATGCAGTAGTAGCCGTTGTCTTCCAGCACGTCGAGGGCGGTACTCTTACCGGAGCCGGAGCGGCCGCTGACGATGATCAGGCGCATGTTCAGTGCTCGTTCTGTACGTCCAGGACGACCTGGTAAAGGGTCTCGCTGCTGTCGGCGGCACGCAGGCGATCGCGGACCTCCTTGCGATCTAGCATGCTGGCGATCTGGCGCAGCAGTTCAAGGTGGGCATCGGTGGCAGCTTCCGGGACCAGCAGGACGAACAGCAGGTCGACCGGGGCACCATCGATGGCGTCATAATCAATGGGGGCATCCAGGTGCAGCAGGGCGCTTACTGGCGCGCTGCAACCCACAAGCCGGCAGTGCGGAATGGCGATGCCATTGCCAAAACCGGTGGAGCCGAGTTTTTCCCGAGCGATGAGCTTGTCGAAGACATCTTGCATCTCCAGCTCGGGTACTTGCTCGGCGA
The DNA here is from genome assembly GCF_019823065.1 of Pseudomonas mosselii. Taxonomy (NCBI): domain Bacteria; kingdom Pseudomonadati; phylum Pseudomonadota; class Gammaproteobacteria; order Pseudomonadales; family Pseudomonadaceae; genus Pseudomonas; species Pseudomonas mosselii. The sequence goes on along the minus strand of NZ_CP081966.1, from coordinate 5,186,217 downwards.
TCAGGGTGGCGACCTTTTCCAGGGCGCGCTTCTTGCTGCCGCCCGGCACGTTCACGAGTGAACGGCCGGGGGTCAGGATGGTTTCAAGTCGGATCATGGATGAGGGGGATCAGCGGGCGGCTGCGCCTTGCAGCAGGCTTTGCTGTTTTTCCTTGTGTTTTTTCAGTTGGCGATCGAGTTTGTCGGCCAGGGCGTCGATCGCCGCGTACATGTCTTGGTGTTCGGCGTTGGCGACGACTTCGCCACCGGGAATCTGGAGTGTGGCTTCCACCTTCTGCTGCAGCTTCTCGACCTTCATGATCACCGTCGCATTGGTGATCTTGTCGAAATGACCCTCCACGCGGGCGAGCTTCTCGAGCACGTAATCGCGCAGTGGTTGGGTGACTTCTACATGCTGTCCACTGATGTTGACTTGCATACAGCTTCTCCTTTGTTGCCCGTGCATAAAGAGGCAGGTCTTGCACCTGCCACTGAAACGCTGTGGCACATCCTGGGGCTACATCAGTCGCTTGCGCTCGCTCGATGGGGCGATGCCCAACGATTCGCGGTACTTGGCGACGGTGCGACGGGCTACCTGGATGCCTTGTGCCTCCAGTAAACCAGCGATCTTGCTGTCACTCAATGGCTTTTTCTGATTTTCCGCCGCCACCAGTTTCTTGATGATCGCACGAATCGCCGTGGACGAGCATTCGCCGCCTTCGGCGGTGCTCACGTGGCTGGAGAAAAAGTATTTCAGTTCGTAGATGCCGCGCGGGGTGTGCATGTATTTCTGCGTGGTCACCCGGGAAATGGTCGACTCGTGCATGCCCACCGCCTCGGCGATATCGTGCAGCACCAGCGGCTTCATGGCCTCGTCGCCATGGTCGAGGAAGCCGCGCTGGTGCTCGACGATCTGTGTCGCCACCTTCATCAGCGTCTCGTTGCGGCTCTGCAGGCTCTTGATGAACCAGCGCGCTTCCTGCAGCTGGTTGCGCATGAAGGTGTTGTCGGCGCTGGTGTCGGCGCGGCGAACGAAGCCGGCGTACTGCGGGTTGACCCGCAGGCGCGGTACCGCTTCCTGGTTGAGCTCGACCAGCCAGCGCTCGCTGTCCTTGCGCACGATGACGTCGGGCACGACGTACTCGGGCTCGCTGGACTCGATCTGCGAGCCGGGGCGCGGGTTGAGGGTCTGCACCAGTTCGATGACCTGGCGCAGCTCGTCTTCCTTGAGCTTCATGCGGCGCATCAGCTGGCTGTAGTCGCGGCTGCCGAGCAGGTCGATGAAGTCGGTGACCAGGCGCTGGGCCTCACCCATCCAAGGCGTCGAGGCCGGCAGTTGGCGCAGTTGCAGCAGCAGGCATTCGCCCAGGGAGCGGGCGCCGATGCCGGCGGGTTCGAACTGCTGGATGCGGTGCAGCACCGCCTCGACCTCGTCCAGCTCGATGTCGAGTTCCGGGTCGAAGCCTGCGCAGATTTCCTCGAGGGAGTCCTCCAGGTAGCCCTGGCCGTTGATGCTGTCGATCAGGGTGACGGCGATCAGGCGGTCGGTGTCGGACATCGGCGCCAGGTTGAGCTGCCACAGCAGGTGACTCTGCAGGCTCTCGCCGACCGAGGTGCGGGTGGTGAAGTCCCACTCGTCGTCATCATTGCTCGGCAGGCTACTGGCGCTGGTCTGGTAGATGTCCTCCCAGGCGGTGTCGACCGGCAGTTCGTTGGGGATGCGCTCGGCCCATTCGCCGTCTTCGAGGTTTTCAGCGGTGCTGCTGGTACTGGTTTCCTGGAAGCTGTTGTCCTGGACTTCGGCGGCCGGCTTGTTCTCGGCGTTGTCCGCCATCGGGTCGCTGTTGTCGAAGTCCTCGCCGTCTTCCTGACGTTCGAGCATCGGATTGGACTCCAGCGCTTCCTGGATTTCCTGCTGGAGGTCCAGGGTGGAGAGCTGAAGCAGACGGATGGCCTGTTGCAACTGCGGGGTCATCGTCAGTTGCTGGCCCATTTTTAGGACGAGCGATGGTTTCATGGCTGGGGCTTGATACCTTGTTGCCGGCGCGCATGCGCCATCCACTACACGGAGGGCGCCTGGGCGCCGATTTTAAGCAAGTTATATGCCTGAAATTGCAGCGTTTGCCTAGAGCACTGTAACAACTTAAGCCTCGAACAGGCGCCTGCGCCAGTGCTCCGGGCAGGCCAGGGTCAGAGTCGGAACTCGTGCCCCAGGTATACTTCCTTGACCAGCTGGTTGGCCAGGATGGTCTCGGCGTCGCCTTCGGCGATCAGCTGGCCATCGTTGACGATGTAGGCGGTCTCGCAGATGTCCAGGGTCTCGCGAACGTTGTGGTCGGTGATCAGGACGCCGATACCCTTGTTCTTGAGGTGGTGGATGATCTGCTTGATGTCGCCGACAGAGATCGGGTCGACACCGGCAAAGGGTTCGTCCAGCAGGATGAACTTGGGCGCGGTGGCCAGGGCACGGGCGATCTCGACGCGGCGGCGTTCGCCGCCGGAGAGGCTCATGCCGAGGTTGTCGCGGATATGGCTGATGTGGAACTCCTGCAGCAGGCTTTCCAGCTCCTTGCGCCGACCGTCACGGTCGAGGTCCTTGCGTGTCTCGAGGATGGCCATGATGTTGTCGGCCACCGACAGCTTGCGGAAGATCGAGGCTTCCTGCGGCAGGTAGCCGATACCGGCCTGGGCGCGCCCGTGCATGGGTTGGTGGCTGACGTCGAGGCTGTCGATCAGCACGCGACCTTGGTCGGCCTGGACCAGGCCGACGATCATGTAGAAACAGGTGGTCTTGCCGGCGCCGTTGGGGCCTAGCAGGCCGACGATCTGGCCGCTGTCGATGGACAGGCTGACGTCGCGAACGACCTGCCGGCCCTTGTAGCTCTTGGCCAGGTGCTGGGCTTTGAGGGTTGCCATTTACTCGGCCTTTTTCTTCGGTTGAATGACCATGTCGATGCGCTGACGTGGTGCAGTCACGTTGCCACCGCGACCGGCGGTAGCCACCTGGGTCTTGGTGTTGTAGACGATCTTCTCGCCTTCGGTGGTGTTGCCTTCGTTCTCGACCTTGGCGCGATCGGTGAGGATCACCATGTCTTTCTGCGCCTGGTACTGGATGGTCACGGCCCAGCCTTTCATCTTGTCGGGCTTGGCGGCGCTCTGCTGTTGCTCGAAGTAGGCCAGGTTGCCCACCGAGGTGACCACGTCGATGTCGCCGGAGGCGGCGCGGGTCATGGTCACGGTGTTGCCTTTGATCATCATCGAACCCTGGGTGATGATCACGTCGCCGGTATAGGTGGCAACGCCCTGCTTGTCGTCCAGGTGGGCGTTGTCCGCCTGGATGCGGATCGGCTGGTCACGGTCGTTCGGCAGGGCGAAGGCGCTCGCGCTTCCCAGTGCTACGCCCAGGCTGAGCAGAAGGGGGATGGTTTTAACGAGCCTCATACTGTCCTCTTACGTTAGAGAGCAGGTCCATCCTGCCTTCTTTCAAATACGCTTTCATTCCTTTGCCCGTAGTCGTGCCACCGGCGCCGTCGATTCTAACGGCTTGCTCGGTCTGCGCATATTGCTTCTGCGGGAACACGGTCATGCGTGTGCTGGTGATGATGGTTTCACGTTGCTTCTCGTCGGTGCGCGCCACGCGCACATCGTCGATCAGCTCGACCTCGGTGCCGTCCGGATTGACCTCGGCGCGCTTGCTCTGCACGTGCCAGGGATACTCGGTGCCACGGTACATGTGCAGGTCGGGCGTGGTCACTAGGGTGACCTCGCTGGCCTTCAAATGCTCGACCTTGGCGGCGGTCATCTCGTACTGCAGCTTGCCGTCGGGCAGGAACTGCAGGCTGTGGGCGTTGATCGCATAGTAGTCGATGGCACTCTGGTCGACCTGGGCCTGCGGCTGGTCGAGGAAGCTCTCCGGGCTGATATTCCAATAGCCTACTGCAACGAGCACGGCGGCGATCCCGCCTAGCAGCGCGACATTTCTGATCTTCTTGCTGAGCATGGGCAGCCTTACAGGTAATGGGCGTTGGCAGCGTCCAGGGTGCCCTGGGCCTGCATGATCAGTTCGCAGAACTCGCGGGCGGCGCCTTCGCCGCCGCGAGCCTGGGTAACGCCATGGGCGTGCTGGCGAACGAATGCCGCGGCGTTGTGCACCGCCATGCCCAGGCCGACGCGGCGGATAACCGGCAGGTCGGGCAGGTCGTCGCCGAGGTAGGCGACCTGTTCATAGCTTAGATTGAGTTCGGCGAGCAGGCCGTCGAGCACCACCAGTTTGTCCTCGCGGCCCTGGAACAGGTGCGGGATGCCGAGGTTCTTCGCCCGGCGCTCGACCACCGGGGTCTTGCGCCCGCTGATGATCGCGGTGGTCACGCCCGCGGCCATGAGCATCTTGATGCCGTGGCCGTCGAGGGTGTTGAAGGTCTTGAACTCGCTGCCGTCCTCGAGGAAGTACAGGCGGCCGTCGGTGAGCACGCCGTCGACGTCGAACACCGCCAGCTTGATGGCCTTGGCGCGTTGCATCAGGTCCTGGTTCATTTACATCACTCCGGCGCGCAGCAGGTCGTGCATGTTCAGGGCGCCGGTCGGGCGGTCTTCCTGATCGACGACCACCAGCGCGCTGATCTTGTGGTCTTCCATGATCTTCAGCGCCTCGGCGGCGAGCATCTCGGCGCGGGCGGTCTTGCCGTGCACGGTCATGACCTCGTCGATGAGGGTCTTGTGCACGTCGATGTTGCGGTCCAGGCTGCGGCGCAGGTCACCGTCGGTGAACACGCCGGCGAGCTTGCCGTCGTCACCCAGGACCACGGTCATGCCCAGACCCTTACGAGACATTTCAAGCAGCGCGTCCTTGAGCAGGGTGCCGCGCTTCACCAGGGGCAGCTCCTCGCCGGCATGCATGACGTTCTCGACCTTCAGCAGCAGGCGACGACCCAGCGCGCCACCGGGGTGGGAGAAGGCGAAGTCCTCGGCGGTGAAGCCGCGGGCCTCGAGCAGGGCAATGGCCAGGGCGTCGCCCAGCGCCAGCGCGGCGGTGGTGGAGGAGGTCGGCGCCAGGTTGAGCGGGCAGGCTTCCTGGGCGACGCTGGCGTCGAGATTGACCTCGGCGGCCTGGGCCAGGGGCGAGCCCGGGTTGCCGGTCAGGCTGATCATCTGGATGCCCAGGCGCTTGATCAGCGGCAGCAGGGTGACGATCTCGGCGGTGCTGCCGGAGTTGGACAGGGCAAGAATGACATCGTCCCGGGTGATCATGCCCATGTCGCCGTGGCTGGCCTCGGCCGGGTGCACGAAGAACGCCGGGGTGCCCGTGCTGGCCAGGGTGGCGGCGATCTTGTTGCCGATATGCCCCGACTTGCCCATGCCCACCACCACGACCCGTCCCTTGCTGGCCAGGATCAGCTCGCAGGCCTTGACGAAGTCACCGTCGATGCGGGCCAGCAGGGCCTCCACGGCCTCGAGTTCGAGGCGCAGGGTGCGCTGGGCGGATTGGATCAGCTCGCTGGATTGGGTCATGTTGAAACGCAATGCCTGATGAAAAGGCGGCGATTATAGCCGTAATGTGTGAAAGGCTCATCCTTCGAATGTCATATGGATGCCACACCAGCCTGTCTGCGGCCTGAACGAGTGGGGGGACGCCCTTGGGGCGGGCCTATCAGCGGTGCTATAGTTCGCCGCTATTCGGCCCGCAGGGGACCTGTGTGCCTTCAAGATGAAGGCAGGCGTCCACATGACGAGGCTGCACTAGCAAGGAGTCTAGATGAGTGTGGATAGCGCCTACGCGGTCGAGTTGAAGGGTGTCACCTTCAAGCGCGGTTCGCGCAGCATTTTCAGCAACGTGGACATACGCATTCCCCGCGGCAAGGTCACCGGCATCATGGGGCCTTCGGGATGCGGCAAGACCACCTTGCTGCGCCTGATGGGCGCGCAGTTGCGCCCGTCCGGTGGCGAGGTCTGGGTCAACGGGCAGAACCTTCCCGCGCTGTCGCGCAGCGACCTGTTCGACGCGCGTAAGCAGATGGGCGTGCTCTTTCAGAGTGGTGCGCTGTTCACCGACCTGGATGTGTTCGAGAACGTGGCCTTCCCGCTGCGGGTTCATACGCAGCTGTCGGACGAGATGATCCGTGACATCGTGTTGATGAAGTTGCAGGCCGTGGGCTTGCGCGGCGCCATCGACCTGATGCCCGACGAGTTGTCCGGCGGCATGAAGCGCCGCGTGGCGCTGGCACGGGCGATCGCCCTCGATCCGCAGATCCTCATGTACGACGAGCCGTTCGTCGGGCAGGACCCCATCGCCATGGGCGTGTTGGTGCGCCTTATCCGCCTGCTCAACGACGCCCTCGGCATCACTAGTATCGTGGTTTCCCACGATCTCGCGGAAACCGCGAGCATCGCCGACTACATCTATGTGGTTGGCGACGGCCAGGTGCTGGGGCAGGGCACGCCGGACGAACTAATGGGCTCGGACAACCCGCGCATCCGCCAGTTCATGAAAGGCGACCCGGACGGCCCGGTACCTTTCCACTTCCCTGCGCCTGACTACCGCGCCGATCTGTTGGGGACGCGTTGATGCGCAGAAAATCCTTACTCGAACGTATCCGTCTGTTCGGCCGTTCGGCCATCGATGTACTGGCCGTGCTGGGACGCTCGTGCCTGTTCCTCGGCCATTCGCTGGGTGGACGCAGCGGCATCGGCGGCGGTTTCCAACTGCTGGTCAAGCAACTGTACTCGGTGGGCGTATTGTCGCTGGCAATCATCGTCGTGTCCGGCGTGTTCATCGGCATGGTACTGGCCCTGCAGGGCTACAGCATCCTCACCAAGTACGGCTCGGAGCAGGCTGTGGGGCAAATGGTCGCCCTGACCCTGCTGCGCGAGCTGGGGCCGGTGGTCACCGCCTTGCTGTTCGCCGGCCGCGCGGGCTCCGCGCTGACCGCCGAGATCGGCAACATGAAGTCCACCGAGCAACTGTCGAGCCTGGAGATGATCGGCGTCGACCCGCTCAAGTACATCGTCGCCCCCAGGCTGTGGGCCGGTTTCATCTCGCTGCCGCTGCTGGCGCTTATCTTCAGCGTGGTCGGCATTTGGGGTGGCTCGTGGGTCGCCGTGGACTGGCTGGGCGTCTATGAAGGTTCGTTCTGGGCCAACATGCAGAACAGCGTTTCGTTCAGCGACGACGTGATCAACGGGCTGATCAAGAGCCTGGTGTTCGCTTTCGTCGTCACCTGGATCGCCGTATTCCAGGGGTACGACTGTGAGCCCACCTCAGAAGGGATCAGCCGTGCCACCACCAAGACCGTGGTCTATGCCTCGCTGGCAGTCCTGGGTCTGGACTTTATTCTGACCGCCTTGATGTTTGGAGATTTCTGATGCAAAACCGCACCCTGGAAATCGGTGTCGGCCTGTTCCTCCTGGCCGGGATCCTGGCGCTGCTGCTGCTGGCCCTGCGTGTCAGCGGGCTGTCGGCCAGCCCGAGCAGCGACACGTATAAAGTTTATGCTTATTTTGACAATATCGCCGGTTTGACGGTCAGAGCTAAGGTGACCATGGCCGGTGTGACCATCGGCAAGGTCACGGCCATCGATCTGGACCGCGATTCCTACACTGGCCGGGTTACGCTGCAGCTGGACAAGCATGTCGACAACCTGCCGACCGACTCCACTGCCTCGATCCTGACCGCAGGCCTGCTGGGCGAGAAGTACATCGGTATCAGCGTGGGCGGCGAGGACGCGGTACTCAAGGATGGCAGCACCATCCACGACACCCAGTCGGCACTGGTGCTGGAAGACCTGATCGGCAAGTTCCTGCTCAACTCGGTGGGCAAGGAACCGAAAGAAGCGCAACCGGCTAATTAAGGAGTTTCCATGATTTCGATCCTGCGACGTGGCTTGCTGGTTCTGCTGGCGGCCTTCCCCCTGCTGGCCCTGGCGGCGCCGGGGCAATCCGCCCGTGATGTGATCCAGGGCACCACCACGCAGTTGCTCAGCGACCTGAAGGCCAACAAGGAGCAGTACAAGGCCAACCCCGAGGCCTTTTACAGCGCGCTTAACAGCAACCTTGGCCCGGTGGTCGATGCCGACGGTATTTCCAAGAGCATCATGACCGTCAAGTACTCGCGCAAGGCGACCCCTGCGCAGATGCAGCGCTTCCAGGAGAACTTCAAACGCAGCCTGATGCAGTTCTACGGCAACGCCTTGCTGGAGTACAACAACCAGGGCATCACCGTCGATCCGGCCAAGGCCGAGGGTGATGATCGCACCAGCGTCGGCATGAAGATCACCGGCACCAACGGCGCGGTCTATCCGGTGCAATACACCATGGTCAAGCTGGACGGCGAGTGGAAGGTGCGTAACGTCATCGTCAACGGCATCAACATCGGCAAGCTGTTCCGCGACCAGTTCCAGGACGCCATGCAGCGCAACGGCAACAACCTGGACAAGACCATCGACGGCTGGGCCGGCGAAGTGGCCAAGGCCAAGGAAGCGGCGGACAGCTCGCCGGATAAGGAAGTCAAATGAGTGACGCCGCCGTGAGCATGGCCGAGCCGGGCGTCCTCTCCCTGGCAGGCGTGCTGGACTATCGCAGCGGTCCGGCCCTGCGCAAGCAGGGCAAGGCGCTGGTCACGGCGTGCCGCGAACCACGCCTGGTGCTCGACTGCTCTGCGGTGGAGAAGTCCAGCAGCGTCGGCCTGTCGTTGCTGCTGGGCTTCATGCGCGATGCGCAGGCGGCCGGCAAGACCTGGGAACTGCGCGGTATCCCGGAGGATATGCGGGAAATCGCCGGGGTCTATGACCTTGATGAAGTGCTGGCAGGCTGATGCCCTGCCGTTCGCGAAAGGCCCCTCGGTCAGCGCGCCCACTCATGGGCTTCGCAGGCGAGGGGCTTTTTTGTATGATGGCCGACCCGCGCGCGTTGGGCGCCGATCGAGGTTGAGCATGCAGGCCGTAGAAGTCAAAAGCTTTCTGGAAGAGAAATTGCCGGGAACCCGGGTCGAAGTTGAAGGCGAAGGCTGCAACTTCCAGTTGAACGTGATCAGCGATGAGCTGGCCGGCCAGAGCCCGGTCAAGCGCCAGCAGGCGATTTATGCTCACCTCAATCCGTGGATCGCCAACGGCAGCATTCACGCGGTAACCATGAAATTCTTCAGCAGCGCAGCCTGGGCTGAGCGCACCTGAGCCAACTTGGCGGCGAGATACGTATGGACAAACTGATTATCACTGGCGGCCCGCGCCTCGACGGCGAGATCCGCATTTCCGGCGCGAAGAACGCTGCCCTGCCGATTCTCTCGGCCACCCTGCTGGCCGATGGTCCGGTTACGGTCGGCAACCTGCCGCACCTGCACGACATCACCACCATGATCGAGCTGTTCGGTCGCATGGGCATCGAGCCTGTGATCGACGAGAAGCTCTCGGTGGAAATCGATCCGCGCACCATCAAGACCCTCGTCGCGCCCTATGAGCTGGTCAAGACCATGCGCGCCTCGATTCTGGTACTCGGTCCGATGGTCGCCCGCTTCGGTGAGGCCGAAGTGGCGCTGCCGGGCGGTTGCGCCATCGGTTCGCGTCCGGTGGACCTGCACATCCGCGGCCTGGAGGCCATGGGTGCGAAAATCGACGTTGAAGGCGGCTACATCAAAGCCAAGGCACCCGAGGGCGGCCTGCGCGGCGCACACTTCTTCTTCGACACCGTCAGCGTCACCGGTACCGAGAACATCATGATGGCCGCCGCCCTGGCCAAGGGCCGCAGCGTGCTGCAGAACGCCGCCCGCGAGCCGGAGGTGGTCGACCTGGCCAACTTCCTGATCGCCATGGGTGCGAAGATTCAGGGCGCTGGCACCGACACCATCACCATCGATGGCGTCGAGCGCCTGCACTCGGCCAACTACCGGGTCATGCCTGACCGTATCGAAACCGGCACCTACCTGGTCGCCGCTGCCGTGACCGGCGGCCGCGTCAAGGTCAAGGACACCGATCCGACCATCCTCGAAGCCGTCCTCGAGAAACTCAAGGAAGCCGGCGCCGATATCACCACCGGTGAAGATTGGATCGAGCTGGACATGCACGGCAAGCGTCCGAAGGCCGTGAACCTGCGTACCGCTCCGTACCCGGCGTTCCCGACCGACATGCAGGCGCAGTTCATCTCGCTCAATGCCATCGCCGAAGGCACCGGCGCGGTGATCGAGACCATCTTCGAAAACCGCTTCATGCATGTCTACGAGATGCACCGCATGGGCGCGCAGATCCAGGTCGAGGGCAACACCGCCATCGTCACTGGCGTCAAGGCGCTCAAAGGTGCTCCGGTGATGGCCACCGACTTGCGCGCTTCCGCCAGCCTGGTACTGTCGGCGCTGGTCGCTGAAGGCGACACCCTGATCGACCGCATCTACCACATTGACCGTGGCTACGAGTGCATCGAGGAAAAACTGCAGATGCTGGGCGCGAAGATCCGTCGCGTACCGGGCTAGTCTGCATGGCGCAGGGACGCGCCCCGAATTTTATGCGGCCGGGCAGTGCCCGGCTGGCTATAGCTGCTTAAGGACCGACGTTCCAATGTTGACCATCGCGCTATCCAAAGGCCGGATTCTCGACGATACCCTGCCACTGCTGGCCGAAGCCGGTATTGTGCCGACCGAGAATCCGGACAAGAGCCGCAAGCTGATCATCCCGACCACCCAGGATGATGTCCGCCTGCTCATCGTGCGTGCCACCGACGTGCCGACCTATGTCGAGCATGGCGCCGCCGACCTCGGTGTGGCCGGCAAGGATGTGCTGATGGAATACGGCGGCCAGGGCCTGTACGAGCCCCTGGACCTGCAGATCGCCCAGTGCAAGCTGATGACCGCCGGCGTGACCGGCGCGCCCGAGCCCAAGGGCCGCCTGCGCGTGGCCACCAAGTTCGTCAACGTAGCCAAGCGCTACTACGCCGAGCAGGGCCGCCAGGTCGACATCATCAAGCTGTACGGCTCCATGGAGCTGGCCCCGCTGATCAACCTCGCCGACAAGATCATCGACGTGGTCGACACCGGCAACACCCTGCGCGCCAACGGCCTCGAGCCCCAGGAACTGATCGCCACGATCAGCTCGCGCCTGGTGGTCAACAAGGCTTCCATGAAAATGCAGCACGCCCGTATCCAGAGCCTGATCGACACCCTGCGCAACGCCGTCGAATCGCGACACCGCGGCTGACCTCTGCGCGCGACCTCCGCTGTCGCGCCCGTCTATCCGCGTCATAGCCAATTTTCTCAGGTGCCCGCGCGGATGGAGTGGTAGCTTTAGGGCGCCTGAACATCCGCTAATAACGAGGCCCTCGCCATGACCGTGTCCACTGCAATTGCCCGTCTCAACGCCGCTGACCAGGATTTCGCCCGACATCTGGATCATCTGCTGAGCTGGGAAAGCGTGTCCGATGACGCGGTCAACCAGCGCGTGCTCGACATCATCAAGGCCGTGCGCGAGCGCGGCGACGCGGCGTTGGTGGAGTTCACCCAGCGTTTCGACGGTGTCGATGCCACATCGATCAATGATCTGATCCTGGACCGCGCACGCCTGGAGCTGGCCCTGACCCGCATTACCCCGGTGCAGCGCGAAGCCCTGGAAAAAGCCGCCAACCGTGTGCGTATCTACCACGAACGGCAAAAGCAGGATTCCTGGCAGTACACCGAGGCCGACGGCACTGTGCTCGGCCAGAAAGTTACCCCGCTTGACCGCGCCGGCCTGTACGTGCCGGGCGGAAAAGCATCGTACCCGTCGTCGGTGCTGATGAACGCGATTCCGGCCAAGGTCGCCGGTGTGGCCGAGGTGGTGATGGTCGTGCCGACCCCGCGTGGCGAGGTCAACGAGCTGGTGCTGGCCGCGGCCTGCATCGCCGGGGTCGACCGGGTGTTCACCCTCGGTGGCGCCCAGGCGGTCGCGGCCTTGGCCTACGGCACCGAAAGCGTGCCGCAAGTCGACAAGATCGTCGGTCCGGGCAATATCTACGTGGCCACCGCCAAGCGCCATGTGTTCGGCCAGGTCGGCATCGACATGATCGCCGGCCCTTCGGAGATCCTGGTGGTGTGCGACGGCCAGACCGATCCGGACTGGATCGCCATGGACCTGTTCTCCCAGGCCGAGCACGACGAGGACGCCCAGGCCATCCTGGTCAGCCCGGATGCCGAGTTCCTCGATCGGGTGGCCGCCAGCATCGACAAGCTGCTGCCGACCATGGAGCGCGCCGAGATCATCGAGAAGTCGATCAACGGCCGAGGCGCGCTGATCCAGGTGCGTGACATGCAGCAGGCCATCGAGGTGGCAAACCGCATCGCCCCCGAGCACCTGGAGCTGTCGGTGGCTGATCCACAGGCCTGGTTGCCGCAGATCCGCCACGCCGGCGCGATCTTCATGGGCCGCCACACCAGCGAGGCGCTAGGCGACTACTGCGCCGGCCCCAACCACGTGCTGCCGACTTCCGGCACTGCGCGCTTCTCTTCGCCACTGGGCGTGTATGACTTCCAGAAGCGTTCGTCGATCATCTTCTGCTCCGAGCAGGGCGCGTCCGAGCTGGGTCACACCGCTTCGGTGCTGGCCCGGGGCGAATCGCTGACCGCTCATGCGCGCAGCGCCGAATACCGCATCCTCAACGAGAAGGGGAACTGAGCATGAGTCGTTTCTGGAGTCCCTTCGTCAAGGACTTGGTGCCTTACGTGCCGGGCGAGCAGCCCAAGCTTGCGCGGCTGGTCAAGCTGAACACCAACGAGAACCCTTATGGACCGTCGCCCAAGGCGCTGGAGGCCATGCGCGGCGAGCTTAACGACAACCTGCGGCTGTATCCGGACCCGAACGGTGACCGCCTCAAGCAGGCGGTGGCCGAGTATTACGGCGTGACGCCGGCGCAGGTGTTCGTTGGCAATGGCTCGGACGAGGTGCTGGCGCACATCTTCCACGGCCTGTTCCAGCATGACCGTGGGCCGCTGCTGTTCCCGGACGTGAGCTACAGCTTCTACCCGGTGTATTGCGGCCTGTACGGTATCGCGTTCGAGCAGTTGGCGCTGGATGAGCAGTTCCAGATTCGGGTTTCTGATTACAGCAAGCCCAATGCCGGGGTCATCTTCCCCAACCCCAATGCGCCGACCGGTTGCCTGTTGCCGCTTGAGGCGGTCGAGCAACTGCTGCAGGCCAACCGGGATTCGGTGGTGGTGGTCGATGAGGCCTATATCGATTTCGGTGGCGAGACGGCTATCAGCCTGGTCGATCGCTACGACAACCTGCTGGTGACCCAGACCTTGTCCAAGTCACGGTCGCTGGCGGGGCTCAGGGTTGGCCTGGCGGTGGGGCATCCTGACCTGATCGAGGCGTTGGAGCGGATCAAGAACAGCTTCAACTCCTATCCGTTGGATCGCATGGCGATTGTCGGGGCGGCGGCTGCGTTCGATGACCGTGCGTATTTCGATCAGACCTGTCGCAAGGTTATCGAAAGCCGGGACGTGCTGGTTGCCGAGTTGGTGGCGCGTGGGTTCGAGGTGTTGCCTTCGGCGGCGAACTTCATCTTCGCCCGGCATCCCGGGCAGGATGCTGCCGGGATCGCGGCGCGGCTTCGTGAGCAGGGGGTGATTGTTCGGCACTTCAAACAGGAGCGGATTGCGCAGTTCCTGCGGATTACCGTTGGGACGCCGGAGATGAACCAGGCTTTGCTTGATGCTTTGAATTGATTTCAGGGGTTTGACTGGGGGCGGATTGGGGTTGGTTATTTTGACTTCTGATTCGCCCCTTGTTGTTATTGTTGTTTGGTGGTTTTGGAAGTTGTATGCGCATTCATTTTTGATGTCGACGCTTATTCACCTTTCCGCCCTTACGGCGGGTCCCTTTTTGAAGGATCAAAAAGGAACCAAAAAATCCTCGCTCCATTCATCCGGCCCTGCGCTTCGCTCCGGGTTCCCTCACTCCGGCCTTGCTCCCGGGAGGACCGCGCTGAACGCCCCATCCTGGGGCGCAGCGCTTGACGGGCATCCATGCCCGTCACCTCCCTTCGCAAGACCTGCGTTCGGCCTCCTGAAGTCGCGAAGTTACGGGCGGCGACTGGACTGGCGCAGCTGTCGCTAGTTGAAGCGGAATTAATCTCTCGATTGTTTCGCGGGGCAAGCCCGCGATAGGCCGGAACAGCCAATATATAACTAATTTTCAAACAGTAAACTTCGCATTTTCCTGTTCTTGCTCTTGCTTCTAAGCGCGCGACAGTTCAGGCACCGCCAATTGCGACTTCAGGAGCGAGGGAACCCCGGAGCGAAGCGCAGGGCCGGATGAACGGAGCGGAACGGTTTTGCCTACTTTTCCCTAGAGAAAAGTAGGTCGCCGTAAAGGCGAAAAGGTGACTAAATGTCGGTATATTCTACGAATGCGCATAAAAAACCAAAGCAAATCACCCGCGAGCATCAACAATACCGTGCCCCCCCTTATGCGCCAAAACACTATAAATGCAAGGCAAAACAAACAGCGTAAACAGCGTCCCAACCGACATCCCGGTCGCAATCACCATCCCGATATCAAACCGGCTGACCGCCCCGGCCCCGGAGGCCAAAATCAGGGGCACCATGCCAAACACCATGGCCGCCGTGGTCATCAGCACAGGCCGCAGGCGAATCGCGGCGGCCTCCTCGATCGCCTCCCGCACCCCAAGCCCTCGCTCGTCCCGTAGCTGATTGGCAAACTCGACAATAAGAATCCCGTGCTTGGTGATCAGCCCGATCAGGGTCACCAACCCCACCTGGGTATAGATGTTCATGCTCGAAACCCCCAGGAACAACGGCAACAACGCCCCGCAGATCGACAACGGCACCGTTACCAGAATCACCAGCGGATCCCGGAAACTCTCGAACTGCGCCGCCAGCACCAGGAAGATGATCGCGAGCGCCAGGCCGAAGGTCACCCACAACGCACTGCCCTCCTGGACGAACTGCCGCGCCGTCCCGGCATAGTCCAGCGAGAACCCCTCAGGCGCCTCCTCGCGAGCGATGGCGCGCACGGTTTCCAGGGCCTCGCCCATGCTCACCAGCGGCACCCCCTGGATGATCGCCGAGTTCAACTGCTGGAACTGGTTGAGCTGGCGCGGCCGGGCACGGTCGTTGAGGGTGATCAGGGTCGCGAGCGGCAGCAACTGGCCCTGCTCGTTCTTCACGTAGTAGTTGTTCAGCCAGCCAGGATTGGCCCGGTAAGGACGCTCGACCTGGGCGATTACCTTGTAGCTGCGGCCCTCCAGGGTGAAGCGGTTGATCTCGGCCTCGCCCAGCAAGGTCGCCAGGGTGCTGCCCAGGGTGTCCATCGACACCCCCATCTGCGCCGCCTTGGCGCGGTCGATGTCGATCACCACCTCGGGTTTATCGAAGGCCAGGTCGATGTCGAGGAAAGCGAACTTGCCCGACGCCTGGGCGCGTTCCTTGACCCGCTGGGCCACCTCCAGCAGGGCTGGGTAGTCACCGGCGGTGTTGATCACCAGTTGGAACGGCAGGCCCTCGCCGGTGCCGGGCAGCGACGGCAGGTTGAAGCCGAAGATCTGCAGCCCGCCAATCTGCTCAAGCTCGGCCTGCACCAGCGGCAACAACTGCATCTGCGTGCGCTCGCGCTCGTTCCAGGGCTTGAGCAGGAAGCCACCGATCCCGCTCTGCACACCGTTGAAACCGTTGATCTGGAACGACGAGTAGTACTCGGGGAAGCGCTTGAAGATCGGCGTGAACTGGTCGGTGTAGGCGTTGAGGTAGTCCAGGTTGGCGGTCTGCGGCGAGCTGCTTATCATGAAGATCACCCCCTGGTCTTCCTCCGGCGCCAGTTCGGTGCGGGTGAACATCAGCAAGGCCGGGATCAGGCACAGAATCAGCACGGCGAACACCAGCACCACCGGGCGGCTGTTCAGGGTGCCGTGCAGCAGGCGCTGGTAGCGCACCTTGAGCGCGTCGAAGATCAGGTCCAGGCGATGGGCCAGGCCGCTGGGGTTCTGCTCGTGGCGCAGCAGCAGGGCGCACATCATCGGTGACAGTGTGAGGGCGACGATGCCGGAAATGACCACCGCCCCGGCCAGGGTCAGGGCAAACTCCTTGAACAGGGCACCGGTCAACCCGGTGAGAAAACCGATGGGCGCGTACACCGCGGCCAAGGTGATGGTCATCGACACCACCGGCAGGGCGATCTCGCGGGCACCTTCCAGGGCTGCGTCGAAGGGCGACTTGCCCTCCTCGATATGACGGTGGATGTTCTCCACCACGACGATCGCGTCGTCCACCACCAGGCCGATGGCCAACACCATGGCCAGCAGCGTCAGCAGGTTCAGCGAGTAGCCCATCATCTGCATGAAAAACAGCACGCCGATCATCGATAGCGGGATGGTCACCACCGGGATCACCACCGAACGCAGGGCGCCGAGGAACAGGAACACCACGACGATGACGATCAGCACCGCTTCGCCGAGGGTCTTGATCACTTCGTCGATGGACGCCTGGATGAACAGGGTGGCGTCGTAGGCGATGGACACCTTGAGGCTGGCGGGCAGCGCCTCTTCGAGCTGCGGCATGATCCGCCGCACCTCCTTGATCACCTCCAGCGGGTTGGCTGCCGGCGTGGCCTTGATGCCGATGTACACCGACGGCGTGCCGTCGAACGAACTGACCGTGTCGTAGTTTTCCGCGCCCATTTCCACCCGCGCCACATCGCCCAGCAACACCCGGCTGTCGCCACTGGTCTTGACCGGCAGGGCGGCAAAGGCCTCGGCGGATTTCAGCTCGGTGGTGGCGTTGATGCTGGTGGCCACGTACTGGCCCTTCACCTCACCGGCGGCGGAGAGGAAGTTGTAGCGGCGCACGGCGTTGGTCACGTCCACCGCCGACAGGCCGAAGCCGGCCAGCTTCACCGGGTCGATCCAGATGCGCATGGCGAACACCTGGTTGCCAAGGATCTCGGCCTCGGCCATGCCGGGCAGCGTGGCCAGCTTGGGCTGGATGACCCGGGACAGGTAGTCGGTGATCTGCGGGTTGCTCATTTCGTCGCTGTAGAAGCTGATGTACATCAGCGCTGAGGCATCGGCGGCCTCCTTGCTCAGCACCGGGTCCTCGGAGTCCTGGGGCAGCTTGTTGCGCACCTCGTTGGCCTTGGCCAGCAACTGGGTGAACAGACGGTCGGTGTCGGCGCCGATTCGCGCATAGACCGAGATCACCGAAAAGTTCTGCCGGCTCACCGAGGTCATGTAGTCGATGCCGTCGGCGCTGGCCAGGCTCTGCTGCAAGGGTTGGGTGATATAGCCCTGGATGGTTTCGGCATTGGCCCCGGGGTAGGCGGTGGTGACGGTAATCAGTGCGTTTTCCATCTGCGGGTACTGGCGGATCTGCAGCTTGTTCCAAGCCTGCAGGCCGAGCAGCAGGATCAGCAGGCTGACCACGCAGGCCAGCACCGGGCGGCGGATGAACGGGTCGGTGAACGCCATGGCCGCCTCCCGTTCACTTCGCGCCGGGCGCGGCGGGCTTGAGGGCGTTGTCGGCGCTGATGCGGATCGCCGCGCCGGGGCTCAGTTTGAGCTGGCCGGCAGTGACCACCTGATCGCCGGCCTGCAGCCCCTTGAGCACCACGACCCAGCCTTCACGGCGCTCGCCCGTCTGCACGGTGAGCTGTTCGGCAATCAGCTTTGGCTGGCCGTTGGCGTCACGCTGGGGCTGGCCGTCCTCGCCCTTTTTCTCGCTGACCCGGTACACCGAATTGCCGTAGAGGGTATAGGTGATGGCGTTCTCCGGCACCACCACCAGCGGCTGCGGGTCGGGCAACAGCACTTGAAGGCTCGCGAACATGCCCGGCAGGAGCTTGCCTTCGGGGTTGGCCAGGGTGGCGCGGACCAGCAGGTTGCGGGTGCTTTCCTCGACCTTGGGGTTGATTGCACTGAGGCTGGCGGAGAAGGTCTGGTCGGGGTAGGCGGCCACTTGTGCCAGTACTCGCTGGCCCAGGCTCAGGTGCGGCAGCGCCTGCTCGGGCACATTGAAGTCGACATAGAGGCTGGACAGGTCCTGCAGGGTGGCGATCACCGTACCGCTGGCCAGGTAGGCGCCGACGTCCACCTGACGAATGCCGATGGTGCCGCTGAACGGGGCGCTGATGCTCTTTTTCGCCAGCGAGGCCTTGAGCTGTTCGACCACTGCCTGGTTACGCCGGTACTGGGCGGTCAGGCGGTCGAACTCGCCGCGGGAGATGGCCGAATCGCCGACCAGCTGGCTACCCCGGCCGAAGTCGACCTTGGCCAGCCCCAGGTCGGCCTGCGCAGTGCCGAGCAGGGCGGTTTCCTGGTCGCTGTCCAGTTGCAGCAGCAACTGGCCGGCTTTCACTTGTTGCCCGGATTCGAAGTGCAGCGACTTCACGGTACCGGCAACTTCCAGACTCAGTTCCACGCCCTGATAGGCCTTGAGGCTGCCAACCGCTGGCAGGCGCTCCTGCCATTGGCGCCGCTCGGCTTGGGCCGCGGCCACGCTGACCGGCGGCCGGGGCTGCGAGAACATCTGCACCTGCTTGTAGATGGAAAAGGCCTTGATGCCCCCCAGGATCAATACGATCAGCAGGACGACGGCCAACATGATCAGCATGCGGCGGCGCAACATGGTCCGGTTCCCTGGAGGTGGGTTTGTTATTTATCGGGCACGACCTCGGGCGATCCGGCCCACGTGCGGTGAGGGAAAGTATTGTCGGTTTTCTGGAAAAGAGGAGGGACAAACGTGTGCCGGCCAAATCGCGGTGCAAGTCGCATCGGCGCACCGCGATAGCTTTTACGACAAATCAGACCAGATGCAGGTGGTTATCCCAGAAGCCTGAAGGCAGGTTCATCGGCTGGCCGATCAGCTCTGCCTTGCGGCAATCGTAGAACCGGCAACGCCCCTGCCCGGAGGTAACGACGAAGCCATCCTTCACCGCCCCGACCCCGGCGCAATCGGGCATCGGTGCATCGAGCTTCACCGCGCCGCTGTCCAGATCCCAGATGAACAGGCGATTGGCCCGTGGCGCGGTCAAGGCCACCAGGCGCAGGTCGCTGTGGATGGCGACGCTGGCGGTGTATTGGGCCATCGACTGCAGCTGGCGCTCCGGCACCGGGAAGGCCTTGAACGGCTCGCCCGGACGCTTGATCGCCAGTAGCTCGGCGGTCTCCTCGGAGCCGCCCATGAACTGCTGGCAGGCGGCGATGGTGCCATCGTCGCCCACCGCCAGGTGGCGCACGCTGTTCATCTGCTGGGCCAGGGTCTCCTTGCTCAACAGGGTGCCGTCGCGCTGCATCAGCACCAGGCTCGGCTCCATGGCGTCGAGGTTCATCTCCACCCGGCTTTCGGCCTCGGTGCGGATACCGCCGTTGGCCACCACCAGGGTTTCGCCATCGGGCAGCCAGGCCACCTCATGGGGGCCGATGCCGTGGGTGGAAAGCTCGCCGCTGTGCACCAGACGTTCGCCTTCGAACCGATAGACGCCCAGCACGCCGCGACCGGGGTCGGTGGTGTCGTTCTCGGTGGTGTACAGCCACTCGCCGTCCTTGTGGATCACCGCATGGCCGTAGAAGTGCCGCTGCGGTTGCGAGGCGAGGGTCTGCAGCAGCCGGCCGTCGCGCAGGTCGACCAGGTAGCTCTCGGTACCGGGGCGGCGCGCGACGAACAAGGCGATCGGCAGCGTCGGGTGGTTGATGATCGCATGGCAACGCTGGGCCACCTGGGTGCTGAACACCTGGGTGCCGTCCAGGCGAAAGCCCACGGCGTAGTGCTTGCCGTCGCTGTCGTCGCGCGCCGACAGCAGCAACGGTTCGCTGCCTTTGCCGCGGAACAGGCTCCAGCCGCCCAGGGTCAGGGCGCTGAGCAACACGCTACCGAGTTTCAGGGCCTGGCGTCGCAGCATGATCAGTCACCGTCGTTGGCATTGAAGCCCAGCTGGATGTTCAACGCCTTGGCCAGCTCGCCTTCGTGCAGGCGGTGGACGACGTTGAGTGCGTCGTAGATCTGGTTGAGGGTCTGCTTGCCGGCGTCGTCGGCCAGCAGTTCGCCCAAGGTCTTCTGGTTGTCGGCCAGCAGCTTGATCGCCGCAGCGTAGGCGTCGTCGATCTTTTGCGCCAGTGCCGCCTGATCCTTGCCCAGCAGGCCGCGCAGGCCCTGGTTGTCGACCCCGACCCAAACCGTCTGGGCGGCCTTGAGCGAGGCTTCCAGGCTCTTGATCGACGAGTGGCTGCGCCAGGCCTCGGCCTGCAGCGGCTGCGCGATCCCCTTGCTCTGGCGGCCCATCGGCGCGCCGAGTTTCTTCTTCAGGGTGTCCAGGGCGGTGACCTGGGCCCGCAGCAGGTCGGCGATCGCCTCGTGGGAGTCGGCGTAGCGCTGGTTGGGGAACTTGGTCATCTGCGACAGCATGCCGTCGGTGCTGTTCCAGCCCTTGAGGATTTCCTCGGCCAGGGCCTTCTGGTGTTCGCCGATGGCCACCAGCAGCGGGCAGTAGCGGGCTTTCTGCTCGGCGCTGGCGATGTCCGGCTTGCTGTCGAACAGGATGTATTCGTAGGCCGACAG
Organism: Pseudomonas mosselii; assembly: GCF_019823065.1. NCBI lineage: Bacteria > Pseudomonadati > Pseudomonadota > Gammaproteobacteria > Pseudomonadales > Pseudomonadaceae > Pseudomonas > Pseudomonas mosselii. The sequence goes on along the minus strand of NZ_CP081966.1, from coordinate 5,165,723 downwards.
GCCACGCACCACCACGCTGGCTTTGCCCAGCGACTCGGCGGTGACCGCCTGTTCGCCGTTGACCAACTGCTCGACCTGGCGGCCGACCAGGTTCTTCTTGTCCGGCCAGAACTGCACCTGCCACGGGCGGTTGCCCTCGGCCAGCGGGCCGACCAGCAATGGCTGCAGTTCGGCCCAGGCCTTCTGGGCGTGGAGGAAGTCGGTGCGGGCGGTCTCCAGGGACTGTTTGCCTTCGCAGTAGGCCAAGGCGCTGGCGGCCAACTGCCGGTCGGCCTCGACCCAGCGGCTATAGGTCGGCAGGATCACTTGCTTGGCGATGGCAGCGGAGGTCACCGCCTGCGGATCTTGCGGCGAGCAGGCGCCGAGGGCAAGTGCGGCGAGGCTGGTGAACAACAGTTTGGGTCGGAACATGCCCGGCTCCTTGTGCGGTTTAAAGGGAATTCAGGAACGCCAGCAGCGCGGCGCGCTGCTCGGCATTGAAGGTCAACACGTGATCGCGCGCCGCCTGGGCCTCGCCACCGTGCCAGAGCACGGCTTCAAGCAGGTTGCGGGCGCGGCCGTCGTGGAGGAACTGGCTGTGGCCGCTGACGGTCTCGCTCAGGCCGATGCCCCACAGTGGCGGGGTGCGCCAGTCCTGGCCATTGGCGGCGAACTCGGTGCGTTCATCGCTCAGGCCCGGGCCCATGTCGTGAAGCAGCAGGTCGCTGTAGGGACGGATCACCTGGCCGGCCAGTTCCGGTTCGGACGCATCGGCGGCGGTGGTGAACTGCGGGGTGTGGCAGCCCTGGCAGCCGGCCTGGTAGAACAGGTTCTTGCCCGCCAGCACTTCGGGCGTATCCACTTTGCGTCGGGCCGGCACGGCGAGGTTGCGGGTGTAGAAGGTGACCAGGCGCAGGATGTTGTCGCTGACTTCCTTCTCGCCGTCCTGACCGTCACCGTTCGGCGCGGCCAGGCAATCGACCTGCGCGGCGGTGCAATCGTCCTTCGGCATCAGGGTGGTGGTAAGGCCCATGTCGCCGGCAAATGCGTGCACGTTCTGCTGGTTGACGTTGGGCTGCCCGGCCTTCCAGCCGAAGCGGCCGACCACGGTCTTGCCCTGGGCGTCGTCCCATACCCGGTTGGCGCGGCCGCGGATGCCATCGCGGTTGAGGTCGTCCGGGTCTTCGTTGGCCAGCAGGTCGGCTTCGGGGATGGCCTCGAGCAGCCCCAGGCCGATCATCGGCGGGGCGACCCGGGCCGAAAAGCGAGTGTCCGGGTGCAGCGGGCCATAGCCGAGCTGGGTGATCTGCAGCGTCGGGCGGCGCAGTTCGACCTGGTGGCCATCCTTGAAGGTGACGCTGTGCTTGTCGTAGCTCACCCGCACCTTGCCTTCCGGGGCCACGCCGGGGATGGCCATGTCCTGCAGCTGGGTGCCGTAGACCGGCTCGGGAACCACACCCAGGCGTTCGATTTCGCGGGCGTAGTAGGGCTGGTCGGGGATCGACAGGCGCACCAGCATCGACACCGCGTTGCTGTCGCCCGGCTCCGGCGGATGGCCTCGACCGTCGCGCACGTGGCAGTTCTGGCAGGCGTTGGTGTTGAACAATGGGCCGAGGCCATCGCGGGCGGTGGTGGTGGAGGGGGCGATTACCCAGGGATTGCGGAAAAAGCTGTTGCCCACGGCGAAATCCAGGCGCCGCTCGGGCGTCAGGTTGGCCGAGGGCAGCGAATAGGCGTTGCGGTCGCTGCGTTGCACCGTGGCCTTGCCGCCGGAGAGGGCTTCGCCGGGTTCGGCCTGGGTGAAGCGCGGGGCGTCGTCACAGGCGGCGAGGGCGAAGGCCAAGAGCAGGGGGCTTAGGCGGAGCAAGGACATCGAGGATCCTGGGCATGGGCGAAAAACCGGCGTGCAAGCTTATCAGGCTGGGGGTGTTTGAATAAGAGCAATTTGCAATTGCTGGATGAAATCACTGTCAGTTGGCCGTTATCGGCGAGTTCCGTACCTGTAGGAGCAGTGGTGCTGCTGGAAAACAAAAAGGCGGCCCAAGGGCCGCCTCTGCTGAACCGCGACGCTGATCAGAACTCGTGATCGGCGGTATCCGGGTTCAGGTTGTCGATGCCCAGCTTGCCAGCGGCCTGTTCGATCGCGCCGGTCTGCTTGACCAGCGAGGCGATGGCATCACGCACAATCTGGTTGCCGGCGGCGTTGTCGGCGGCGATCAGCTGGTCGTAGTGCTCGCCCTTGAGGGCGTGGTCGACGATCACCTGGATCTTGGCCTCGGTGGCTTCCAAGTCGGCCTTGAGGGTGGCGTCGGTGGCCGGGTCGGCCTTGGCCACCAGTGACGACAGACTCGGGCCGCTCAGCTTGGTGCCGTCGACACGGGTGTACTCGCCCAGGTAGACGTTGCGGATGCCCTTGGCGTCGTAGAAGTGCGAGTAGTGGGTGTTGTCGCTGAAGCAATCGTGCTCGTCTTCCGGCGAGTTGGCTTCCAGCGAGACCTTCATGCGCTCGCCGGCCAGTTCGCCCAGCGACAGGCTGCCCATGCCGAACAGCATCTTGCGCAGGCCGTCGTTGGCCGGCTCGCCTTCGAGGGTGGCGCGGTAATTGTCGGCGACGTTCGGCGCCCAGTTGCCGACCATCTCTTCGAGGTCCTTGACCAGCAGGTCGGTGACCGCTTTCAGGTAGGCGCGGCGACGGTCGTTGTGGCCGCCCGTGGCGCCCTTGCCTTCCAGGTAGTCGGATGCCGGACGGTTGCCCGCGCCAGGGCCGGTGCCATTGAGGTCCTGACCCCAGAGCAGGAACTCGATGGCGTGGTAGCCGGTGGCGACGTTGGCTTCGGAGCCGCCCAGTTCGTTGAGGGTGGCGAGTTTCTCGGGGGTGATGTCCTTGACATCGATCTTGTCTTCGCCGACCTGGATCTCGGTGTTGGCGATGATGTTGGCGTTGGCCGCCGGGTTGCCCAGGGCGTGCTCGTAGCTCTTGTCGACGTAGTCGATCAGGCCTTCGTCCAGGGGCCAGGCGTTCACCTGGCCTTCCCAGTCGTCGATGATGGTGTTGCCGAAGCGAAACACTTCGCTCTGCAGGTACGGCACGCGCGAGGCGACCCAGGCATCACGGGCGGCTTTCAGGGTCTGCTCGTCGGGCTTGGCCAGGAACGCGTCGACGGCGGTCTGCAGTTGTTTGGCGGTGCTCAGCGAGTCGCTGTACACGGCATGGACCATTTCGGCGTAGTGCTTGACCACAGCCTTGGCGGCCGCCTCATCGACAGCCCCCGGCGCCGCGGCGGTGGTGCTGGCGGCGGCAGGTGCCTGGGCTTGCGGTGCGGCGGCCTTGTCGTCCTTGCCTTCGCCGCAACCGGCGAGAGCGATGGCGATGGCCAGCAGACTGGCGGAGGCCAGAGGCATTCGAATCATTGTTGGTTTCCTGCGTGGTGTGGTTGGACCGTGCGCCGTGGCACGCGAAACCAATACATCATGCGAAAGATTTGCATTTGCTGTAAAGGGGCGGGCGTGCATTTCATGCAAACGCCCGTTCAAGGTGCACCGCCAAGGCTGGCAGGGCTTACAGGGCGGAAACCTGGTTGCGTTGTGCCTGTTTGAGGAAGCTGGTCAGTTCGCGTGCCGACAACGGCTTGCTGTAATGGTAGCCCTGACCCTCGTGGCAGCCCTGGGCGATGATGTAGCTCTCCTGTTCGACGGTTTCCACGCCTTCGGCGATCACCTGCATGCCCAGGCTCTTGCCCAGTTGGATGATGGCGCGAACGATGGTGGCGTCGTCGTCATCGTCAAGCAGGTCCTGAACGAAGCTCTTGTCGATCTTGATCTTGTCCAGCGGCAGCGACTTCAGGTAGCTGAGCGAGGAATAGCCGGTGCCGAAGTCGTCAATGGCGATCAAGGCGCCCGAACGGCGCAGGCTCAGCAGGTGCTGGGCGGCGGTGCTGATGTCTTCCATCAGGCCGGTCTCGGTGACTTCCAGCTCCAGGCTGCGCGGTGGCAGACGGTAGGCCTGCAGCAGGTTGTTGACCACCCGCGGCAGTTCGTTGTGGTGCAGTTGCACCGTGGACAGGTTGACCGCCATGCGCAGCTCGCTGAAGCCCTGGTCGTGCCATTCGCGCAGCTGCCGGCAGGCCTGGTCGAGCACCCATTCACCGATGCCGATGATGCTGCCGTTCTGCTCGGCCAGCGGGATGAACTGGTCGGGCGGGACCATGCCCAGCTCCGGATGCTGCCAGCGTAGCAGCGCTTCTACGCCGACCACACGGTGGTCTCGGTAGCTGATCTGCGGCTGGTACACCAGGTACAGCTGGTTGCGTGACAGGGCCTCGCGCAGGTCTTTTTCCAATTCGCGACGGCGGCGCATCTCGCTGTCGACGCTGGCAATGTAGAACTGATAGCGGTTGCGCGAGCGGGCCTTGGCCAGGGTCATGGTCTGCTCGGCCTTCTGCAGGAGCTTCTCGGTGCTGTCGCCGTCCTCGGGGAACAGGGTGATGCCGATGGTGGCGCGCAGGCGGATCTGCTGTTGGTCGAGGTCGAAGGGCGCTTCGAGGTCGTCGAGGATGCTCTGGGCCAGCTCGGCGGCTTCATAGGGTTGCTCGATGTTGGCCTGGACCAGGGCGAACTGGTCGCCGCCCAGGCGAGCCAGGGCGCCGAGCCGCCCGCTGTGGGCGCGCAGGCGGTCGGCCAGGGCCAGCAGCAACTGGTCGCCGACCTGGTAGCTGAACTGCTCGTTGATGCCCTTGAAGTCGTCCAGGCCCACGCACAGCACGGCGACACGGCGCTGCAGGCGGCCGCCGTCCACCAGGATCTTGTCCAGCTGCTGCTGTAACTGCTGGCGGTTGGGCAGGCCGGTGAGGAAGTCGTATTGGGCCATGCGCTGCAGGCTGTTCTCGGCCTCGTGGCGCAGGTGGGTGTTGCGCTCGATGGAGGCCAGCAGTTGGTTGGCGGTGTTGACCCACAGGCCCAGCTCATTGCGCTCGTGGCCCTTGAGTTGCGGAATCTGGTGCTGGCTGGGGCGGTCGGGGTTTATCTGGGTCAGGTGGTCGATGATCTTCGACAGCGGCTTGGTCAGCAGCCAGTGGTACACCAGGTACAACACCAGGCCCATGGCCAGGGCGCGCAGCACGCCGGAGATGAAGATGATCACGGCATTGATCAGGAAGTCCTCGCCGTAGGAGGAGGTGTCGAGGGTGATGCTCAGGTCGCCATAATACTCGCTGTAAGGGCCACGGCCGACCAGTTGCGTGGTGTAGGTGCGCTCCTGGTCGAGGATCAGGTCGGTCAGCCAGCGCATGGACATGTCCTGCAGCGGCCGTGACTTTTCCGCCAGCATGGTTTCGTTGGGGTGGCCGATGGAGGCCATGCGCACCGACTCGTCCTGGAACAGGCCTTCCATCACCTGCATGCCCATTTCCCGGTCGAGGCTGTACACCGCCTGGGTCGATGGGTCGCGGAACATGTCGAGGATGCGCTGGGCATCGTTGTTCACCGCCTGGCGGGTCTTGTAGGCGTCATAGACGATCTGCGCACAGCTGAGTACGACGCCGACAGCCAGCGCCGAGAGCAGTACGACCCTCAGCAGCTTGACCGATAAGCTGTTTCGAAATTCCAGCTTCAATGGGGTTTCCTTAATCCATGCGCATGCCATTATTTTGCCATCAACCATGGCGAGAGACTATCGGCCCGTGACCCCGTCAGGCAACCCGTCCGTTGATGGAAATGCCCTTGGCTCTGTATCGGTCGAGCGGTCATGCGACTTGAGTGCGCTGCGTCAACTTTCCAGATGGTTGATGTTAGCGCGCTATGCGGTCTGAGCAAGAGCGCGCGGATCGGTTGCAAATATTTCTGTCAGGTATGTCGTTGCCGAATTCGACGGCATCCTGCCGGGCAACAAAAAAGTGCCGGTGTCAAGTCTTTCGCGCAAATCAAGAAGGACTTGAAACCGTATATGGGACAGTAGGTTAGCTCCTTTCGGGGCCGCTTAGAAGAAGAGCGGCGTTGTCGGCTAGGAGCGACATAGGAGCGTTGGGAGAGAAAGCCGCATCGCACTGTGTAGTGCTGGATTGCCGAGGAACGGCGGGCCTGTCGCATCATCATAGCCCAACAGGCTCGGCGGCATCCAGAATGAAGAACGCGCAGCCTGGGCTGCGCGTTCGATGGATGCCGTTGAATAGCATGCGGTGCAATCATGGCGGCTTCGGTGGTGTGCTGCGGGTCGCCGTGCCCTTCCTGAATCCTCGATCCCCCGCCATGAACGCTTCCAGCATATGCGGGATCAGCGTCGCCGCATCAACGGCCTCGCCATACGCCTGCGCGTGTAGCGCGGCGTAGCGGTCGAGGTCGGCTTTCAAGCTGGTCGGGCAAACGAAAGTCAGCTTGGTGCTCTCGGTCTTCGGCAGCGGGCCGAGCCGCAGCTTCTTGGTCGTGCTCATCGTGAAGTCCCCCGGTTGAAGAACAGCGGCTGGTACCGCCGCAGCACCAGATCCCGGTTGACGATGATGCGAACCGGCAGGCCCGGCCGTTGCGTTAAGGTCGGCTGGATGTTGAGGTTGCGCCGGGTCATCTCCTGGCCGACCTGATTGATGCTGTCCTGCGCGCTGTCGCGCCCAGCGATGATGACGCGATCACCATCCTGCCGGTTCTCCGGCGCGGCCAGCTCGGCACCGACGCCCAGCAGCGTGGTGAGTGCCGCACCGGCAAAGATGCGGCCCCAGTGGTAGTCCACATCGTCCTCCAGCCCGGCATAGCCGGCTGGGTCGGTGCCGGCCAGGTTGTCGAGCGTGAGCGAAGACGTGTCCGGCAGGATGATCCGGTTCCAGACGACTTGAACGCGGCTCTGCCCGTAGCTGACCTGGCTGTTGTATTTGCCCAGGATGCGCGAACCCTGCGGAATCAGCAGGAAGCGCCCGGAGGCTGTGTCATAGACCGGCTCCGTCACCGTGGCGATCACGTCGCCGGGCAAGTCCGACTTAATCCCCGTCACCAAGGCACCTGCGACCACCGTTCCGGCCATGACCTGATACGGCGAAGTTGGCAGGGTCAGATTGCCGGAATTACGGGTTTCAGTGGAGCCACCTTTCAAGAAAGCCTCTTTATGGTCTTGCCGGTTTTGCACCGCTGTCGGGTCAGCAGGCTGGGCCGCCGTGGAGACCGGCCCGGCCGCCAGCGGGTCAAACACCGCATTGGCGGCGAAGCCCGGCGCAGCGGCCACCTGTGTCTGCGCCACCGGCGCCGCATTCTGCCCTCCCGAGCGGAAGAACACGGACGAGGCCGCGGCCGCTTCGGCTTCTTTGCGCAGAGCATCGTTCGGGTCGTGGCCGGGGGCCGCGTAGGCGGCCGTCGCCGGCTGCTGCGACTTCACGATGGCCGGGCCAAGATCGCCCGGCAGCGGCGGCCCCAGTTCGGGAACGGCAGGCGGCAACGCCGGCGGCAGCTTGGAGTAGTCCGTCGGCAGCGCATCCAGTCCTTCAGACTTCGAGACACGATCGACGTTGTAAAGCTCGGTCTGCTCGCCCGCACCGCGCCGCTGAGGTTGCAGCGACCACATCACCGCGCCGAGCACGGCCACCGCCAGGACGCCGGCGAGGATGGCCAGCGTGCGCCGATTCAGGCGCGTGACCGGGCGCGGCTGGGCGCGAAGCGCGACCGCCTCGGGAGCGATCTTGCCCGCCGCCTGCGGCGCGGCAAGGTCGGGAGTGTCATCCTGGCTCATGGTCAGTTCCTCCGCGCAACGCCATCGGTGCGCTCGATCCGCACCACGTCGCCGCCGTCGCCGCCCAGCCGCAGTTCGGCCGCGCCGAACAGGCGATCCACGACGTAGTACGGCGCGCGGAAACGGTAGTTCACCAATTGCCCGTCGCCCTGCGCGCCGATGACAAACAGCGGCGGCAACTCGCCCTGGGCGATGCCCGCCGGAAACTGGATATAGACCTTCTCTCCATCATCGAAGGCGCGTAGCGGCTTCCACGGCGGGTTGCTGCCCGATACCGCGTAGCGGAAGCGGATCTTGTCCAGCGACAGGCCCGTATCGACAGGCGTTGTCGCCTGCGCAGCCTGCGCCTGGCGCTGCAACGCGAGCATCCGGTCTTTCGGGTAGTCCCAGGATACCGACGCCATCCATGCCTTCTCGGTCGAGGTCAGCTCCAGCAGGTAGGTGCGCCGACTGGTGGTGATGACGAGATTGGTTTTCAGGCCGGAACGGATGGGCTTGACCAGCACATTGACGCGCAGATCGGCCCCGCCGCCGCTGGACGTGTCGCCCACGATCCAGCGCACGGTATCGCCGGCGGCGACCGTCACCAGTTCCTCGCCCGGTTGAAGCGAAACCACCGTCACGCGCCCCGGCGACGCATAGACCTGATAAAGCGCGCCATCGGTGAACGGCCACACCTGAATCGCGTTGACGTAGCCCTCACGGGTAGGCGCGATACGCGCTTCTGCATTGGCACGGGAAACGCGCACCTTTTCGTCGGCCGGCTCCGGCGCAACGGGGGCCTCATCGAGTTCCGGCAGCGGCTTCAACTGCGCCGGCAGCGCCAGCGGTTCAGGGACGGCGACGACTTCGACGGGCTTGGGCGGTTCGGGCAATGGCTGGGCCAGCACCGGCTCGTCGAGCGAGATGGACGGCGGCGGCTTGCCCTGCGAGGCGCAGCCCGCGAGGGCCAGCAGCGTCAAAGGAAAAACGTAAAGGCAGAAACGAAGTTTCATGGTTTGGCTCCTTCGGAAGAATCCAGTTCGCGGCTCCATGACAGGCCGTTGACGTAGATACCCAATGGGTTCTTGCGCAAGCGCTGTTCAGTACGCGGGGTTTGCAGGACGGTCGAAAGCACGGCGTTCCAGCGTTCGGTGCCGGCGGGCGCACCGTTGACATAGCGCTGCTCTGTCCAGCGCACGTTGAAAGACGTGTCGCTGGCGCGAACCACGCTGGTGATTTGCACCGTTACCGATTCCTTGCCGATGCGGGCGAATGGGTCATTGGTGCGGGCGTAGTCGTTGAGCACCGCCGCGCCCTTGTCGGTGGTGTAGTCGTAGGCATCGAGCCAGTTCTGCCGCACCACGATGGGGTCGATGGACAGCGAGCGAACCAGCGTCACGAAGCGCGCCAGGTGGTGCGCGATCTGCGCGTCGCCGGGCCGATACGGCGTAGCGGCCTTACCTACAGCGCGCACCTGCCCGGCCTGATCGACCTCGATGACATAGGGCGTCACGATGGACTGCGCCGAGCGCCACACCAGGCCGCCGGCCATCAACAGCGCGAGCACTAGACAGCCGAAGGCCATCAGGCGCCAATTCTTCGCCTGCACGCGGGCGGAGCCGATACGGTCGTCCCACACCTGGGCGGCGGCTTGATACGGGGTGGCAGGCTGCGGCGTATCGGCGTAGCGCACCTGCGGTCGTTTGAATCGCATGGGTGTTCTCCTTGAAGGTTAGGTATCGGAATCCCGCAGGCTCGGGCCTTGCCCGGAGCCGCCGCCGTCGCCCCCGCGCAGCGTGTGGGCGGCAGTGGTCGCGGCATGGGTAGCCTGCTGGCGGCGGTGCATCCGCTTGGCCCAGGCCGGTTGCTCTTGCTTCTGCGAGCCTGCGGTGCCGTCTGCGGTCTGGCCGCGGCCAGCACCGTCGCTGCCGGCTTCTGTGCCGTTCCAGCCAGCGCGGAAGGAGTCGGCCACCTTCTGCCCAACAGCGGAAGCACCAGAGGTGACGCTGCGGCCTGCGGCTTGTGCGCCGGTCTTGGCGACATTGCCGAGGCCAGCCGCCGCGCCCTTGGCACCGCCGCCGGCCGCAGCGGAACCGGCCTGGAACGCCGATCGGGCACTGCCGGCCGCCGAAGTCGCGGCACGCGCGCCGGCACCGGCCAGCTTTGCGGCCGCCGGGGCCATTCGTGCCCCAGCCATGACGGCGCCGCCCACTCCCGTTGCGGCGGCTCCGATGGCAACGCCGGTGCCGACAGCCCCGACCGCAGCACCAGCCATCGCGCCCGCACCAAGCTGTGGCGCACCGGACACCAGGCCGGTGGCGATACCGGGGCCGAAAATGCCCAGCGCCAGCAGCGCGAGCGAGGCCAGCATCACGACCAGCGCGTGGTCGATTGATGGTTCGTCGGGATGTACCTGGAACTCGGCAAACAGCCCGGAACCAATGCCGACGATGACGGCCAGCACCAAGACCTTGATGCCTGACGACACCACGTTGCCTAGCACCTTTTCCGCGAGGAACGAGGTCTTGTTCCAGAGTGCAAACGGGATCAAGACGAAGCCGGCGAGCGTAGTCAGTTTGAACTCGATCAGCGTGATGAAAAGCTGTACGGCCAGCACGAAGAAGCAGAGGATCACCACCAGCCAGGCGATGAACAGAACCACGATAGGGTCGATGTTCACGAACACCTCGGGGAACCCAGCCATGTCCCCGATCTGTTCCAGAATCGGCGCGGCTGCGTCGATGCCGGTCTTCGCCAGCCGGCCCGGCTGAAGAAAGTTCTCCATCGTGATGGCCGAGCCGGTAGCGGTGATTCCCAAGCCGGCGAACGAGCGGAACACGATGCTCGCCAGCCAGTTGAAGTTGCCGATGATGTAGGCGAACGCGCCGACATAGAGCACCTTGCGCAGCAGCTTGGCGATCACGTCGTCGCCCTGGCCGGTGGCGTGGCTCATGGCCCAATACAGGCCAGCGATCGTCATGTCGATGACGATGAGCGTGGCGGTGAGAAATGCCACTTCGCCCTGCAATAAGCCGAAGCCCGAGTCGATGTAGCGCGAGAACGTATCGAGGAAACGGTCGATGATGGTCACGTCGTTCATGGCGAATCCTCGGGCGGAGTGAGCGGAACGGCGCCCTCTGGCAATTCATCTGCGGGCGTATCGAAGCTCGGCGGAATCGGCGGGAGTTCAGCCAGCGAGTTGTATTCATCCGGCCCGGTATGGCCGGCGAAGAAGCGCCGCCGGAAGGCTTCGGCGGCGGCGCGGCAGGCATCCTCGCCCATGGCCTGCCGGTCGACCGCGCATTGCCCGCGCAACGCCTTGAGCCGCACCGGATCTGCGGCCAGGGCGTCGGCCAGGTTCTCGGCCGGCTGCTGGCCGCACGCGGTCAGCAGCACGGCCAGCAGGACGGAAGCGCATCGCATGGCCGCCTCCGGTCAGTTGTTGTAGAAGTTGACGGACTGCGGCGTGTACGGCGTGCCGGTGCCGAGGAAGCGCCGCCGCACTTCGCGGGCGCGCTCCATAGCCGCCGCTTGCCGCGCCAGTTCCAGCGAAGCGGCCCGGTCTTGCGTGATCTGGAGCTGCTGCGCCTGGATCGACTGCTTGGCCTGCAAAGCCAGGAGCTGGTTCGTCGCCTGCATCGCTTGCAGCGCGCCGGTGGCCGACTGGCTCTGGCTCACGAGGTCGGCCAGCGCGCTTTCGTCTTGGGCGAGGTTCTGCGACACCTGCGCCTGCATCCGCATCGCGGTGTGCAGGCCGTTCAAGGTGTTCTGCCAGCGTTCGCGGGCATCCTGTGCCATGCGGTCGCCGCTGATGGTGGAGGCGTACTGTTCCGGGTACAGGCGGGCGAACGTGGCATCCATGCTCTGCACGTCGTAGGCCAAGCCGCGCGCCTCGGCGATCAGGCGCTCGGTGGTGGCGAGCGTCGAGCGCAGGCGGTTGACGATGTTGAAGTCGAGATTTGCCAGGTTCCTGGCCTGGTTCATCAACATCTGCGCCTCGTTCTGGAGCTGGTTGATCTGGTTGTTGATCTGTTCCAGCGTGCGCACGGCGGTCAGCGTGTTCTGCACGAAGTTGGACGGGTCGAACACCGTCAGCGCGGATGCGGGCTGCACGGCCAACAGCGATACCGACAGCACAGCAGCGAGTGAGACAGAGAGCAAACGGGGCTTGGTCATCATGGCGAAACCTCCAGCGGTTGAGAAGCGAGAAAGGAAGCTGCCGCCGGAGCGGACGGCAGCAGGTCGGCGGCCCAGCCGAGGCCGCGATGGCGCAGCCACGCGCCGGCGAAGCCGGGAGCGCCGGCCTGCGTCAGCACGCGGTCAATGTCGCGTTGGTCTTGAGGGGTGGATGCGCTCGCGAATGCGAGCGCGACAGGCCCCAGGTCGAGGTCGAACAGGCGATTGCCGAGGCGCGACTGGTAGTAGTAATCGCGCTTGGGCTGGGCGGTCGCCACGATCTCAATCTGGCGGCTGCTCAAGCCGAAGCCTTCGTAGATCGTGCGAATCTGCGGCTCGGTGGCCTGCGGGTTAGGTAAGAAGATCCTGCTCGCGCAGCTTTCGATGATGGCTGGCGCGATGGTCGAGTCCTTGATGTCGGCCAGCGACTGCGTGGCGAAGATGACGCTGACGTTCTTTTTTCTGAGCGTCTTGAGCCATTGCCGGATGCGGGCCGCGAAGGACGGCTCATTGAGGAACAGCCACGCTTCATCGAGGATCAACAGCGTGGGCGCGCCGTCGAAACGTTCGTCGAAGCGGGCGAACAGGTAGCGCAGCACCGCTTGCACGGCGGCCGGGCTGTGCATCAGTTCTTCCATCTCGAAGCCCTGCACGTCGGCCATGCCCAGCCGGTCGTGGTCAGCGTCCAGCAGCTTGCCGTGTGCGCCGCCCAGCACATAGGGCGCGAGCGCTTGGCGCAGCGCGTTAAACTGCAATAACACCGACAAGCCGGTCATGGTGCGCTGCTCCACCGGCGCACCGGCAAGGCTTCTCAGCGCCGACCAGATGGCAGCCTTCTCGTCCGGGCCGACCGTCACGCCTTCGTGCAGCAGCCGGCCCTCCACCCATTCGGCGGCCCAGGTGCGGTAGCCCTCGTGGGCAATTCGCGCGAGTGGCTGGAAGGCGATGCCGCCATCGGCGCCGAGGTCATAGTGCTCACCGCCAAGGCCGAAGATGGTGGCGCGCATCGAGCGGCCCATGTCGAAGGCGAAGATCCGCGAGCCGAAGTAGCGCCGGAACTGCATGGCCAAGATGGCGAGCAGCACCGACTTGCCCATGCCGGTCGGCCCGGCGACAAGGGTGTGCCCCACGTCGCCGATGTGCGTCACCAGCCGGAACGGCGTCGCGCCATCGGTGCGGGTGACGATCAGCGGCGGGCCATCGAGGTGTTCGTTCTTCTCCGGCCCAGCCCATACCGCTGACATCGGCATCATGTGCGCCAGGTTCAGCGTCGAAACGATGGGCTGACGCACGTTCGCGTATGCGTTGCCGGGGACGGACGACAGCCAGGCATCGACTGCGTTGAGGGTTTCGGGGATGGTCACGAAACCCCGGCCCTGGATGACGCGCTCCACCATGCGCAGCTTCTCGTCGGCCACGGCCGGGTCGGCGTCGAGCACCGTCACCGTGGCGGTGAGGTAGCCGAAGGCGACTTGATCGCTGCCCAGCTCCTGCAAGGCGGCATCGGCGTCGGCGGCCTTGTTGCTGGCATCGGTATCGACCAGCGGGCTTTCCTGCTGAAAGATCGTTTCGCGCAGCAGCGCGATGACGTTCTTGCGCTTGGCGAACCATTGGCGCCGCAAGCGCCCCAATTCCCGTTCCGCCTCGGCTTTGTCCAGGCACAGGAAGCGCGTACTCCAGCGATACGCAAAGCCCAGGCGGTTGAGGTCGTCCAAGATCCCCGGCCAGGTCGAGGTCGGGAAGCCTCGTACCGACACCACGCGCAGGTGCTGATCGCCCAGCATGGGCGCCAGGCCGCCGACCAGCGCGGCATCGGCAAGCAGTGCGTCGATATGGAACGGCACGTCGGGCACGCCGACGCGATAGCGCCGGGTGGAGACTGTGGCATGCAGGTAGGTCAGCGTCTGGCTATCGTCCAGCCAGGCAATCTCCGGCATCACACCATCGAGCAGGTCGAACACGCGATCGGTCTCTGCCACGAAGGAATCAAGCCGACCACGCCAGTCCACACCCTCAGTGGGCCGGTTCTCGTACAGCATCCCAGCCGCACGGGCGCGAGACTCTTGCGGCGGTAGGTGTTGCAACGTGAAGTGATAGACGCTCTCGAAATGGCCATCCGACTCCTCGAACGCCGCGCGTCGCTCCTCATCCACCAGCCAGGACAGTGGTTCGGGAAAGGAGGATTGCGGATAGCTCGATGCCCGCATCCGCTCGGCCTCGATATAGAAGGCCCAGCCAGACCCGGTACGGCGAAGCGCGTTGTTCTGCCGCGCCGACGTGGCAATCAGCTCGCCCTGTGTCGCACTGTCCAAGTCGGGGCCGCGAAACTGGAACGTGCGTTGAAACGAACCATCTTTGTTCAGCACAACGCCCGGCGCGACCAGCCCGGCCCAGGGCAGCCAGTCGGCAAGCAAGGCCGGGCGCTGACGATATTCGGCAAGGTTCAGCATGGCGTCCTCCCCTCACACGTCCAGAAGCGGGCGGTGTTTGATATGCCGCGCGAAGACCTGCATGAACTGCGGATCGACGCGCGCACCCCATACGGCCAGCGAGTGGCCGACGATCCAGAGCACCACGCCGGGAATCCACAGTTGCAGGCCCAGCCCGACGGCGGCGGCCAGCGTGCCGTTGGCAATTGCCACGGTGCGCGGCGCGCCGCCCAGCAGGATTGGCTCGGTCAGCGAGCGATGCAGCGGCACCTCGAAGCCTGGAAGGTCGCTGGCCGTACTCATACGACGGCCCCGCCGGAGAACGAGAAGAACGACAGGAAGAACGAGGAAGCGGCGAACGCGATGCTCAACCCGAACACGATCTGGATCAGCTTGCGAAAGCCGCCGCTGGTGTCGCCGAAGGCCAGCGCCAGGCCCGTGGCGATGATGATGATGACCGCGACGATGCGTGCCACCGGCCCCTGGATCGACTCCAGAATCGACTGCAAGGGCCCCTCCCACGGCATCGAGGAACCGGCGGCTTGCGCCGTTCCGGCCAGCAACAGCAGCAGCGCGGCCAGCAGCAGCCCCTGCCTCGCAGGGCGGGTGAGGCTGCGCAGCCGCGCCAGGCCGGACAGGCGAGGAAGCGGATTTACGGAAAAGCGGAAAGAATCAACGTGCGTCATGGCAGTTCTCCAAGTTGGTTGGGGGACGGGAATGTGCAGCGGCGTCGGCTGCGAGAGGAACCGGCGTCAGCTCGGGAAACGGCGTTTCCAGTGCGTCCGCCAGGCGATAGCCGGTGCCGTCGAAGCCGACGACACGGGCGATGGTTTCGACGTGGCGCTTGCGGCCGCGTCCGGCGATGTTGATGACGACGTTGACCGCCTCGGCGATCAGCGCCCGCGGCGGATTCACAGCGACTTCGAGAATCAACTGTTCGAGGCGCAGCAACGCGCCCAGCGCGGAGCCGGCATGGATGGTCGCAATGCCGCCGGGGTGGCCGGTGCCCCACACTTTGATGAGGTCGAGGGCTTCGCCGCCGCGCACCTCGCCGACGATCACGCGGTCAGGCCGCAGGCGCATCGTGGCCCGCACCAGCTCGGTCATGGTGACGACGCCGGCGCGGGTGCGCAGCGGCACATGGTCGCGGGCCGCGCATTGCAGCTCGATGGTGTCTTCGAGCACCAGCACGCGGTCGCCTGTGGCGGCGATCTCGGCCAGCAGCGCGTTCGCCAGCGTGGTCTTGCCGGTGCTGGTGCCGCCGGCGATTAGGATGTTCTGCCGCTCGCGCACGGCGCGGCGCAGGAACTCGGCCTGCCCGGCGGTCAGGATGCCGTCGGCCACGTAGCGATCCAGGCCGATGATGCTCACGGCCCGCTTGCGTAGCGCGAAGGCTGGCCCCGGGGCGGCCGGAGGCAGGATGCCCTCGAAACGCTCGCCGGTTTCCGGCAACTCGGCGGTCAAGAGCGGCTGGCCGCGATGCACCTCCGCGCCGACATGCGCGGCGACCAGGCGGATGATGCGTTCACCATCGGCCTCGGGCATCTCCACGCCCAGCGGCGAGCGACCCGACGACAGCCGATCCACCCACAGGGTGCGATCGGGGTTGAGCATGATTTCCACCACATCCGGGTCTTCGAGCGCAGCGGCGATCAGCGGCCCCATTGCAGTGCGCAGCATCTGGATGCGGCGATCCTGGGACGCTGCTGCGGATGAGCGAGGTTCGGGCTGGATCTGTGGAACGGCACTCATGACGCACGCTCCGCAGTTCGTTCATGGGCGGAGGCCATCGCTGCTGCGTCATCCATCTGCATCGGATCGGGGTGCAGTTCCTCCACCACGTCGCGCACCAGACTGCGGCCACGCAGAAGGTGGCGACCCAACTGTTCGACGAACTGCTCGAAGCGCACCTTGCCCTGGGCGCGTGCCGCATCCTGATGGGCTTCGGGCACCGGCGTGCTGACGGTCAGGAAGTAGCGGATGAACAGCGCCAGCGTTTCGATCTGGATGTTCTGGTCGCGCTCCAGGCGTTCGGTCTGCCGCGACAGTCGATCCAACCGCTTGGCAATGGCGGCCTCGCGCTGGTCGCCAGCATCGGGCGACAGCCAGGACGCCAAGGCCGCTGCGACGATGGACGACTTGGACACGCCTTTCTTGGCGGCCAGTTCGTCCAGGCGCTGGGCGTGCTCGGGCTGGATGAAAAGATTGAGGCGGTATTGGCTCATAGGTCGATTCCGTCGTTGGGGTCGAGGGAAGCCAGCCGGGCCGTGCGCTGCATGGCCGGGTCGAGCTGGCCGGGAAGCGGCAGCGCCAGGTCGTCGTCATCGAGCAGCGCCAGGTCGTTCGCATGTGCGTCCGGCTCGGGGTCGTAGGCGACGGTTTCGGAGAGTTCGGGCTGGCGGCGTGGGCCGCCGTCATCGGTGCCGCCCAGGCCATCGGCGGATGCCGAGGCCGGCGCCGCAGGTACGGCCGGGATCGCCAAGCCGCTCCAGTCGTCGGGGCGGGCTGGCGGCGCGTCGGCGTACCTCCCGGCTACGAGCGCGGGCGGTGGCAGGACGCGATTCTTGAAATTGGCGTCGGCGTAGTAGCGCAGCTTCTTCGCGCGGATCGGGGCGACGCTGGACACCATGACCACGGCGTCATCAGGTGGAAGCTGCATCACCTCGCCGGGCGTCAACAGCGGCCGTGCAGTTTCCTGACGCGACACCATCAGGTGCCCCAGCCACGGAGCGAGCCGGTGGCCGGCGTAGTTGCGCTGCGCGCGAAGCTCGGTGGCGGTGCCGAGGGTTTCTGAAATCCTTTTCGCCGTCCTTTCGTCGTTGGTGGCGAAAGTCACCCGGACATGGCAGTTGTCGAGGATGGAATGGTTCTGCCCATACGCCTTGTCGATCTGGTTCAGGCTTTGAGCGATGAGAAAGCTGCGGATGCCGTACCCGGCCATGAAGGCAAGCGCGGACTCGAAAAAATCGAGGCGGCCCAGCGCCGGAAACTCGTCCAGCATCAGCAGCAGCTTGTGCCGGCGCGCGATGCCATCGCTGCCGTCGAGCGATTCGGTCAGCCGCCGCCCGATCTGGTTCAAGATGAGCCGGATCAGCGGCTTGGTGCGGCTTATGTCGGAGGGCGGCACCACCAGATAGAGCGATACCGGGTGCTCGGCGGAAATCAGGTCGGCGATGCGCCAATCGCAGCGCGATGTGACTTCGGCCACGGTCGGGTCGCGGTACAGGCCGAGAAACGACATGGCGGTGGAGAGCACGCCCGATCGCTCGTTGTCCGACTTGTTAAGCACTTCGCGGGCAGCGGATGCGACAACCGGGTGAGGCGCATCGCCCAGGTGCTTCGTCGTCATCATCCGGTGCAGCGTCAGCTCGAACGGACACGCCGGGTCGCTGAGGAAGTTGGCGACGCCGCGCAGCGTCTTGTCCTCGCCTGCGTACAGCACATGCAGGATGGCGCCGACCAACAGCGCGTGACTGGTCTTTTCCCAATGGTTCCGGCGTTCGAGTGCGCCATCGGGATCGACAAGAATGTCGGCCACGTTCTGCACGTCGCGCACTTCGTGCGCGCCGCGCCTCACTTCCAGCAGCGGGTTGTAGGCTGCCGACTGCGCATCCGTGGGGTTGAACAGGAGGCAGTGGCTAAACCGCGAACGCCAGCCTGCGGTGAGCGTCCAGTTCTCGCCTTTGATGTCGTGAACGACGACGGATGCGGGCCAACTCAACAAGGTGGGAACGACCAGGCCCACACCCTTGCCCGAGCGCGTTGGTGCGAAGGTCAGGACGTGTTCCGGGCCTTCATGGCGGAGGTACTGGCCGCGATGCAGCCCGAGGAAAACCCCGTCGGGCTGGATCAGCCCAGCTTTGCGTATGTCTTCCGCATCGGCCCAGCGTGCCGAACCGTAGGTGGTGACAAGGCGCGCTTGCCGCGAGCGCCACACCGACATGGCGATGGCGACCACCACGGCCACCAGACCACTTCCACCCGCGATGGCCCCGCCGATATCGAAGACGTGCGGCGCGTAGGCATCAAAGAAGAACCACCACTCGAACAGCCGCCAAGGGTGATAGACCGGGGTTCCAAAGAAGTCGAACCATGGCGAGCCAAGGCGTAGTTGATAGCCCAGGGCGGCGGCTGTCCATTGCGTTGCACCCCACACGCCGGCGATCACGATGCCGAATACGGCGGCGATCTGCCCGAACAGTACGCCCTGAGCTTGCATTGACTGGCCTCCGATTTCCCTGCACTGATTCCTCGTTCAAAAGCGGCACAGGAACGTGCCGCATAGAGCGAGGATCGGTGCCGCGTGGGTGCCCGTCAAAGACCGTTTTGAGCACAACGGTCGAGGGAAAAGAAAGAATGAGCGGCGGGGCGAGTCGAAGACAAACGCCGCAAACTAAAGCACCCTATGGCGCATTTGGAGTTTCCAAGAGGTTGCCCAGAAAAAAATTCTCGCTGGGTCTCGCTCCCCTCATGAGCAGAATCTAGATATCATGGGAAAGAATTATTTATTGAAATCTGGATAAGAATGAAAGATATCAAGAGCATGGATCTCAACTTACTCAAGGCGCTGGACGTATTGTTGGACGAACGCAACGTGACACGGGCGGCAGCACGTCTTGGACTAACCCAACCGGCCTTGAGCGGCATGCTTGCGCGGCTGCGTGAAAGCTTCGGCGACCCGCTGTTCGCGCGTGCGCAGCGGGGCATCGTTCCGACGCAGCGGGCGCTAGACATAGGGATATCTGTCAAACAGGTGCTAGCGGAAATCGACGCGCTGCTCCAGCCACCTTCTTTCGACCCGGCCACCGCACAACTGACCTTCTCCATCGCCGCGACGGACTATGCGCTGCGTGCCATTGCTGTCCCATTTCTATCGGCACTCAAACAGCACGCACCGCGCGTTCGAGTCTCATTAGTGCCAGTCGAGAGCGGACTGCTACAGAACCAGCTTGAGCGCGGTCAAATCGATCTAGCCCTCCTGACGCCAGAGATCACTCCGCCAAATCTGCATGCCCGAGAGCTATTCAAGGAGCACTACGTGTGTGTCCTGCGGGAAGACCATCCAGCGGCTATGGGGCGCAAGCTGACAGTTAAGCAGTTCTGTGCTCTCGACCATGCGCTTGTTTCCTACGATGGTGGAGGTTTCCGCGGCGTCACCGACGATGCGCTAGAACAGTTGGGCAAACAACGAAGCGTCACACTGTCGGTCAAGAGCTTTCTGATCTTGCCAGACATCCTGCGTGCCAGTGACATGGTCGCGATCTTGCCGAGCCGCTTGGTCGCCGGTATGGACAAGCTGGCTATCTCCCTGCCGCCGATGAAGATACCGGGGTTCACCAAGACGGCTGCTTGGCACGAACGCACCCATCACGATCCAGCACATCGCTGGATACGAGCACTGCTGTTCACTTCCTGTGCTAACAACAAGTAGGCAAGATGGCTCTCATCGTCATGCTCAGCACAACTCTGCCTCGCACTACAAATATGCAATCAGCCGGCTCAATTGGAGACGGACCCTTTCGTAGCACCGCTGCGAGATAGCCTTGTCGGCGGATGGCAGAACCTAGACGCTGATATCAAATTATATGATTTCAAAAATAAAAAATTAGGATTTCACTTATTTCACAGGGAGGCTCATGATTGCTCTATGACCACTTGAATGACGCAGCCACCCCTGTTGCGTCATTGACATTTTGTGAAGGAGCTTCGATATGAGCAAGCAACAGAACGCCATCCTCTGGCCCGAAGGCTACACGCCGGGCTTTACTGAGAATTTCGCCTCTAATGAGATCATCGCCGCCGGCTTGAGCGCGGCCGACGTATGGCCGCTACTCGTCACACCATCGCTGTGGCCAAGCTACTACGCCAACTCGGCTAACGTGCGCTTTCATGGCGGCAAAGGCCCGGTACTGGCCGACGGCGATCGATTTTATTTCGAGACCTTCGGCTTCCCGGTAGAGGGGCAGTGCAACGAGTACGTGGCACCTGCGGATGGGCAACCCGGCCGCGTGGCCTGGCACGGCTGGTCCGGCGAGGAAGGCACAGATACGCGCCTGGATGTGCATCACGCCTGGCTGGTCGAGAACCTGGACGGCGGGCGCGTGCGCATCCTCACGCAGGAAACGCAGAAGGGCAAGCCGGCCGAGGAGCTGCACAACGCCAAACCCAACCCGATGATCAACGGCCATCAGGACTGGCTCGACAGCTTGGTCGAGACAGCGCGCAAAGCCAAGCAGGCGTAATGGTCGCTGGCCGCTTGATCCCAAGCGTCTGAACTGAGAAAACCATGATGGGAACTCCCCTCGAGATTCTGCTGGTTTTGACTTCGCAGGCAACGATGGGCGACGACCCGCGCCTGACCGGCGTGTGGTTCGAGGAACAGTCCACCCCGTACTACGCCTTGGTCGATGCAGGTGCCAATGTGGATATTGCGTCAATCGCCGGCGGCGAGATTCCGGTGGATCCTCATTCCATAGCGAGCGAAGGCATGAACCCGCCGAGCGTGGAATGCTTCCTCGATGACAAGGTGTCGATGGACAAGCTCGAAGGCTCGCTGAAGATCGACAGCATCGCCCCGGAAGGGGGTGCGGTGATGTTCCTGCCCGGCGGCCATGGCACCATGTGGGACTTACCCGGAGCGGGGCGCTCGTCAATCTGCTGTCGGGCGCTTGGGCTGACGGCAGGGTGGTCGCGGCGGCCTGCCACGGCCGAGCCGGACTGGTTAATGTCAAGGAAGCGAATGGCCAGCCGCTGGTTGCCGGCCGTCGCGTCAGCCCCTTTGCCAAACGCATGAGCCGCGAGACTGGGCTACCTGTGGCAGTGAGTTGGGGCATCGACGATCCGCGAATGGCCGAGCACGTGATCGCTGGCAGGTAGATGGGTTTGGTGATTCTTGGCCGCGCCATGCTAGCCAACCCACACTCTTTCTCCACCTTTGCAGGAGCTGAAGGTGGAGCACCCGGAATGGCTGCTCCACCGCCTTACGCGCACTGGCTCGAACTCTCCCGAGGCTGCGGCAAGCTCACCACATATAACGACTAGGAGGAGGTGACCGTGCGAGTTCCCAGAACCCGATCCAGTCTGTGTCGCAGGGTGTCCCAGTGACTACGCTATCAAAGGAGCTAGTACTCAACTCGATAACTTGAGCGTGATAACGCCCAGGATGATCAGCGCCACGCCAAGGTATCGCATCAGGGAGGTTGGGTCGCCATAGAAATGAATTCCGACTAAGAACGTTCCCGCCGCTCCGATACCCGTCCACACCGCATAAGCAGTCCCAATCGGTATCTGACGCTGAGCAAGCCATAGGAAGGCGCCGCTAATTGTCATGAAAGAGACGGCTACTGCGACCCCACTCCAACGCGATGTTGGCTCTTGCGCCATTTTCAGCCCGACCGGCCATCCGATTTCAAACAATCCAGCCAAAACAAGATAGATCCAGCCCATTGCAATTCTCCTTCAAGTTTTTCATATCCGGCATACATACTCCAGCGTGACCACCAGCTTAGAACTTCGGCGGCTCTTTAGGTGTGGTGTAGGGCACATCGCCATCTTCGTAAAAGCGCTTTCGCGTAGCCTCGGCAACCCGGTTACATAGTTGGTCGCCCAGCATAGGACGATCCAACTTGCATTGCTGGCGCAACTTTTTCAGCCGCTCAGGATTGAGCGCTAATTCATCGACCGTCGGAAGGTTGCCTTTATCTGGTTTCCCGGATGGGCTGCAGGCTGCCAGTGTCGAGGAAAGCAATATGAGAGCAATCTTCTTCATGGTTAAGTTTCCTTGGGAGATTGTGTGATGGTTTACCGCCGACTTTTGGCGTCTGGAGATTTGATCGAATGAACGCGTTCCATGAAGCGAGTCAGTATTTCTGACGGCTCGCTGGCCGGTCGTAGCAGATAGGTCGTGAGCATGGGCGAACCTCCAGTCAGCGGCCGTGCGACCACACCCTGTTCCCTGCTGGCAGTAATATGCGCACCTCCTGTGAGGCCTAGTGCAAGTCCCGCCGAAACCAGGACCATCATTAGATCGCTGGAAGTCACGCGTTCGGCAATTAGAGGCTCAATGTCCACGCGACGTAGCACCCGTTCAACTTGCCGAGCATGGCCCTCACACGCCACCGCGTCGCAGAGCACCAGCGGATACCGCAACAGCTCTTCCAGGGGAATCTGTTTGTGGGATAGCAAGGGGTGCCGTGCGGGCACAGCTACCATCAGAGGGTCACTCCACACCGGCACGGCGATGATGCCTTCGCCGACTTCATCCGATTGAGCGAAGCCGAGATCGTACAGTTCGCCACACAATCCCTTGATTTGCTGTGACAAAGGCACTTCGAAGAAGCGAACTTCCACTTCCGGCTCTTCCTGCCGGCAGAGCGCCAACAACGCAGGCAGGCGCGATGGCGTGATTCCATCAGACAATGCAATACGGAGCTGGCAATGAAAGCCATTGGCTGCGGCGTTCACACTGTCGCGCGCCTGCTGCAAAGCTGCGAAGACACGGGGTACGCTCTCAAAGAAGAGTCTGCCTGCACGAGTCAAGCGGGTGCTCCGAGTGGTTCTCGCAAATAGCGCTACGCCCAACTCCTCTTCAAGCTCTTTGATGGCGCGCGACAGCGGCGATGTCTCGATGTGGAGGCGCTCTGCGGCTCGGGCAAAGTGCAGTTCCTCTGCCACCGCTAGAAAGTAGCGCAGATGCCGAATTTCCATGTTCGCATTCCTCCTCACTTAGGCCTCACCACCTTCGCCTTGCGCCACGCTATCTAGCCTTCGCAAGCTGCTCCAGCAAGCTTCCCCGATCAAACAGGTGGGCCGGATAGTGCTTTTGCCAGCACACCCCATTGCACGGCTGTCTCGGCCCGCGTGCGGATCAGCGAAGCCTGCGCTGACATCACCCCCGCCTCAGCCTCGGCCACCACCGTGGCGTCCACTTGTCCCGCCTCAAACAGACGGCGGCTGCGATCGAGCTGACGCTCCGCGACTGCGACCCCCTCGGTCTGATGCTCCAGTGCGGCGTGCTGCGTATGCCAACCGAGGTATGCGTTCTCTACGTCCTGCAATGCACTCAACAAAGTGCGCTCGAACTCCGCGCGCGCAGCTCGGCTGCGCGCCTCTCCGGTCTCGATGCCGGCACGGATCGCGCCACCATCGAAGATCGGCAACGAAACCCCGGCCCCAAGTGAAAAAATGTTGCCGGTAATGCGCGTCCCCGCACTCTCAACGCGCTGCCGTCCGCCGCTCAGGTCCAACACCAGCTTAGGGAAGCGTTCGCCTTCGGCTGCGTTCCAGCGCGCGGTTTCGGCTGCGAACTTCGCTTCGGCGGCGCGCACGTCGGGCCGCTCACTCAGCAGGTCCGCAGGTATGCGTGTCGGTGTCCAATTGGGGGCGGCGAGTGAAGCAAGAGTCGGAGAAGCTGCAGACGCTCCGGGCGTTTGTCCCGCTAGTACATCAAGTGCATGCGTCGCCTCGCCGCGCGCACGCCGAAGTTGCTCTTGCTCCACACGCAGTGCGACGACGCCGGAGCGGGTTCGCTCGATGTCGAAGCCGGTAGCTTGTCCGGCCTCGAACTTCCGTTGTGTCAGCAAGACGAGTCGCTCGGCGGATGCCAGCCGCGCCGTGGCGAGCGCTTCGAGTTCACTGGCTTGGCGCTGCT
The DNA here is from genome assembly GCF_019823065.1 of Pseudomonas mosselii. Lineage (NCBI taxonomy): Bacteria > Pseudomonadati > Pseudomonadota > Gammaproteobacteria > Pseudomonadales > Pseudomonadaceae > Pseudomonas > Pseudomonas mosselii. Next base: position 5,141,803 of record NZ_CP081966.1, on the reverse strand, counting down.
GCACAGCCGCCGACACTGTTTCAAACGCGACCTGCCAACGCGTGGCAACCCACGCTTGTTCGGCTGCCACCGCATCCAGGCGCGCACCTTCTGCTGCCTGCGAAAGCCGCCCCGACAGGTCTGCCTCCCACGATGCAGACAACGTGGCGCGGCCATCATTGCCGATCGCAACGTTCTCTGAATAGTCGCGTCCTCGAGTTGCCTGCGTGCCCGCGGACAACGAGGGGAGCAGGGAGGCCCGTGCTCGCCGCGTGGCGGCCGAGGCCTCGTCGACGCGCGCGCGCGCAATCGACAGTTCGGTGTTGCGCTCCAGCGCCGCCCGGACTAGGACATTGAGCTGTGGATCGCCGTAGGCCGTCCACCAGTCGACGGGAAGAGTACGGCGGGATGATTTGTCCAGGATGCCTTCACCTCCCTCTTCATTTGAGAAATGGGCCGGTACATCCAGGCGAGGCGGATCGGCAGAGTGCGGAGCATGGCTGCAAGCCGCAAGAAGCATTAGCGGCGAAATCATGGCCATGAGGCGATAGCGTTCAAGAATTTGAGACATGGCAGGTCCTTGCATTCCGAAAAAGTCTTGACGGACTGTTTTACGCCTTCTACTATACCGTCTGGACTGTATATGACTCAAGCTTTTTTTGGAGCACGACCATGCCGCCTCGCGCGAAAACAAAGTTGCCCCCCCCGTCCACCGCCCATAGCAGCACCGATGCGCAGCCCGTTCTCCAGCAAGGAGCCCAGCTAACTCGCGAGCGCATCCTGCAGGCCGCTCGCGAACTGGTGCTGGAGGAAGGCGCCAGTCGTCTGACGCTGGACGCCGTCGTCGTGCGGGCCGGGTTGAGCAAAGGGGCGTTTCTCTATCATTTCAAGACCAAACGCGATTTGTTCGTGACACTGATCGACGAGATGATCCGGGCGTTCGACGCGGTACAAGCCAATCACGAGCGCAGGTTTGCCGGAGACCCGGACCCCTGGCTGTCGAGCCAGGTGGAAGCGATACCCGACGACGAGATGCAGAAGATGGGCGCAGCGCTGCTCGCGGCAGCTGCGGAAGATCCAACACTTCTCGACCCACTGCGCGAGTGTTATCGCGTGCAGTACGAACGCGTGCGTCGATCCCCGCGTGGCACCGAGACCGCGGCACTCATCATGCTGGCATTGGATGGCGCCCTGTTCGCCGATCTCCTGGGTCTGCCGATACTCGCACCCGCAGAGCGGCGGCATTTCTTTCGGGCGCTCCAGGATCTCGCCTCGGGCCATCTCGAACTGATCCCTGCGAAAGGACACCCATGAGTCGCGTCCGTAGAGCTTTCATGACCGCGTGCGCACTGCGCTCCTTGACGGTTGCTTGCACACTATTCATTTCGACCCTGGTCTCAGGGTGCGGAAACTCGCAATCCACCGTATCCGAGCCTCCGCGCGCAGTGAAGCTCGCCGCCGCGCAGTCGGATCTTCCGCATAGCTCCCGCATCGAATTGACTGGCTCGGCGCGAGCAACCGAGCGCAGCATCCTAGGATTTGAAACAGGAGGACGGATCGCCAAGTTGAACGTCGACGTGGGTGAACGGTTCGCCCGCGGTCAAGTCATGGCAGAACTTGATGCGGAACCTGACCGGCTTCGCGTGACGCAAGCGCAAGCATCCCTGGCGGCCGCCGAAGCCGGCCTGATGGATCGACGTGTACAGACAGATCAACAGCGCCGGTTGCTCGAAAGCGAAGTCATCTCCCCTGCTGCGTTCGAGAGCGCCAAGGCGCAGCTAGCGGTCGCAGAGGGCCAAGCGCGCACTGCCAAGGCAGCGCTTGGCCTGGCCGAACGAGCACAACGTGGCACGATGATCGTCGCTCCTTTCGATGGTGTCGTGGCGGAAAAGCTGGCTTTGGCGTTCACCGACATTGCTGCTGGTGCGCCGGTATTTCAGGTCGACGGTGTGCGCAGTGGCACTGAGATCATCGCGAACGCGTCTACTACACAGGCACCTCACATAGATGTCGGCCAACGCGCAGAACTGTTCTGGAGCGGAGCCGAACAACCAATCCGAGCGGTGGTACGTCGTGTCGGTCTGCGCGCCGAAAATGGCTCGCTCCTACCCGTGGTGCTAGTGCCTGAAGATAACGCGCAAGCGCGCGCACTTCGGCCAGGTATTCCCGTACAGGTCGTGCTCGACGCACCTGCGGCGACCTCCAAGACCTCTCGGCCCGAGACTGTATCCGTCCCTTATGCCTCGCTGGTGCTCGGCACGAAGCCGGGTGAGGCTTCCGTCTTCGTCTACACCCCTGCAGATAAGAAGGTGCACCGTCGCGCGGTGCGCTTCACGCCGGCACAGGAAGGAGACAGCGCGCGCGTCCTCGCTGGACTTAAGCCCGGCGAGACGGTGGTTGCCGCCGGAGGCGGATGGCTCACCGATGGACAGCCAGTGACACCACTGGAAGCCACCACTCAATTGACCAAGCGCTAACGCGATCCACCAGGTTACTTCATCATGAAGATCACCGAGATGGCGCTGCGCGCCAGTCGACTTACCTACTTTGTAGCGCTTATCATTTTCGTCGCCGGCATCGCGACCTTCCTGAATTTTCCTTCTCAGGAGGAGCCGACTGTCACGGTCCGCGATGCGATGGTCACGGCGTTGAACCCGGGGCTGCCCGCCGAACGCGTTGAGCAACTCATTGCCCGGCCGATCGAGGAGCGCTTGCGCGAACTGGCAGAGGTCAAGCGCGTGACGAGCACCGTGCGCGCAGGCAGCGCCATGATCCAGGTCACGATCTGGGACCGCTACACCGACTTGGCACCGATCTGGCAGCGCGTCCGGGCCAAGGTCGCCGATTCGAAGGATGCCTTACCACAGGGCACGATGGGGCCTTTCGTCGACGAAGACTTCGGCCGCGTCGCGGTTGCCTCGATTGCGGTCACTGCACCAGGTTACTCCATGAGCGAGATGCGCGTCGCGCTCAAGCAGATGCGCGACCGCCTGTACACCGTGCCTGGTATTGAGCGCATCACTTTCTACGGCCTGCAGGAAGAGCGCGTCTATCTCGAGTTCGATCGGCCTAGGCTTGCGCGATTGGAGCTGACACCACAGGGGGTGATCGACCAACTCGTCAAACAGAACGTCGTCGCTTCGGGTGGACAAATTGTCGTCGGCGGCATCAATGCAACCTTGGCGGTCAGTGGCGAAGTGAGTGACGCTCCCTCCCTGCGAGCAATGCCGATCGCGCTGCCGCGACCGCAAAGTAGTACGGCGCCCATGCCGACGATCGCATTGGGTGAACTGGCGCAGGTGAGTGTGCGGCCAGCCGATCCGCCGGAGTCTGCCGCCATCTACAAAGGCCAGCCCGCGGTCGTCATGGCGGTTTCGATGGCCTCTGGTCAAAACGTGGAGCAGTTCGGAAAAGCGCTCAAAGCACGGGTTGCAGACCAGGAGAAGCTGCTGCCGGCGGGTTTCGATCTGTCATACGTCACTTTCCAGGCCGATGTCGTCAAGCACGAGATGGGCAAAATGAACCACGTCATGATGGAGACGATCATCGTCGTCCTCGGTGTCGTCGTGCTATTCCTCGGTTGGCGAACCGGGATCATCGTGGGCATGATCGTGCCGTTGACGATCCTCAGTGCACTCATCGTCATGCGCGCGATGAACATCGAGCTTCAGAACGTCTCGATGGGCGCCATCATCATTGCGCTCGGCTTGTTGGTGGACAACGGCATTGTGATTGCCGAAGACATCGAACGCCGCCTAGCCGGTGGCGAAGATCGTAAGCATGCCTGCCTCGAGGCGGGCCGCACGCTCGCCATTCCGCTGCTCACGTCCTCGCTCGTGATCGTGATCGTGTTCTCGCCGTTCTTTTTTGGCCAGAACGCCACGAGCGAGTATCTGCACAATCTCGTGGTCGTGCTGGCACTGACGTTGTTCGCATCGTGGCTGCTGTGCCTGACTGTCACGCCCCTGTTGTGCTACCACTTCGCCAAACCCCACCACAAGCAGGAGCATGGCGACGCGTATGACACCCGCTTCTACCGTGGCTACCGGCGCGTACTGGAGTGGGTTCTCCACCATAAGGCGGTCTATGTAGCGTCGATGATCGCGGCGCTTGCCATTGCGCTGTATGGCTTCACCACCCTGCCTTACGATTTCATGCCCAAGTCCGACCGGCTTCAGTTCCAGATTCCGGTGCAGCTCGCCCCAGGTACGGATTCGCGCGAAACGCTCGCACGCGTGAAGCAGATCAGTAGTTGGCTGGGCGACAAGAACATCAATCCAGAAGTCTCCGATCACATCGGCTACGTCGCCGATGGTGGACCTCGCTTCATCCTTAGCCTGAATCCACCGCTGCCGGCATCGAACATCGCGTACTTCGTTGTCACACTGAAGCCGAAGAGCGACATCGACGCTGTCCTCGCCCGAACCCGCAGCTACTTTGCGCACGCACATGGCGACGTGCGCGCCGAGCCCAAGCGCTTCTCGCTCGGTGCGACCGAATCAGGGACCGCCATCTATCGTGTCAGCGGTCCGGATGAGGAGGTATTGTTGGAGGCTGCGTCCAAAATCGAAGCAGCACTGCGCAAGCTGCCCGGAACCATCAACGTCAAGAACGATTGGGATACGCGCATTGGCCGCATCGACGTAAAGGTTGACCAGGACCGCGCGCGTCGGGCGGGCGTAACGACTGAAGACATCGCTGGCGGGCTGGATGTCCGCTACAGCGGCCGATCGATCTCGGTGATTCGCGACGGTGACACCTCCGTTCCGATCGTCCTGCGCAGCATCGTAAGCGAGCGTCGCAGCACGGCAGACGTAGGCGCGACGCTCATCTATCCCAGCAACGGCGGTCCGGCGGTGACGCTGGCCCAGGTCGCAGACGTATCGCTCGCGAGCGAGCCATCGGTCATCCAACGGCGCAATCTCATCCGCACGATCACCGTGCAAGGACAGAACACCTCCTACACCGCCCAGGAGATCGTCAACCGCCTGGTGCCTAGCGTCGCTGCCTTGGACCTGCCCGCGGGCTACTCGGTCGAACTTGGCGGCGAGATCGAGGAAGCTGCCGAATCGAACGCCGCGCTGTCGACCTACATGCCCCTCGCATTTCTGGCGATGCTGATGCTGTTCGTATGGCAGTTCAATTCCTTCCGCAAGCTCGGTGTGATCCTCGCGACGATCCCTTTCACGCTTATCGGCGTGGTATTGGCTCTGAAGCTAACCGGCACACCTTTCAGCTTCATGGCGACCTTCGGCGTACTGGCCTTGTTCGGGATCATTGTCAACAACGCCGTGCTGTTGCTGGAACGCATCGACCAGGGCTTAGCGGAAGGCCTGCCGCGCCATGAAGCCTTGGTTGGGGCCGCGATACAACGACTTCGTCCAATCGTGATGACCAAGGTCACCTGCATTTCGGGACTGGTGCCACTCATGCTCTTCTCCGGACCGTTATGGACAGGGATGGCGATCGCGATGATCGGTGGGCTGGCGCTCGGAACGCTGGTGACGTTGGGCTTGATTCCGTTGCTTTACGAAGTCCTGTTTGGAATCAAGCGAATTGGGCCGTGGAGCCTGAGTGCCGCCACCGCGCATGGAGATCGCTCATGAGTCTCTTGCGGACCGCCTCGTGCTGCGCATTCTCAGAATTCGTATGTACCCACGCTTCATCCGTATGTCTCGCTAGGCTTATGCGATTCAGCATCCATCCGCTGATCTGGAAATCCTGGTCGATTGTCATTGCCGCAGGGGTTCTAGGAGCGGGCTATCCATTGGGCCTGCGGGCCATCACGGCGGGCGGTCCGACGCGCTGGGTCGGCCTCTGTGTGGCAGTGACGTGCATGGCGGCCAGCGGCGCACTTTTGTGGCTCGCGCTCAAGCGGATTCCGATCAGCGCGGCCTCTGCAGCCTGGGCAGGAATCGGGCTACTTGGAAACTTGGGTATCGGCGCCCTCTTGCTAGGCGATCTCGCATCAGTGACGCGCTGGTCTGGCACCGCCCTCATCGCAGCAGGCATTGCCTGTCTTAGTTTCGTTTGATCAAGGAGACCCATTATGAAGAGCAAAACTGCATTGATCCGCGGCGGCATTTTTTTTTGCGTAGCAGCCGCGCTCTCTGGATGCGCGACCAACAGCATGACGCGCTCCGGATTTCTCGGCGACTACGAGAAGTTATCGCCGACACGATACGAGAACGTACTGATGTACCGCGCAGCGGGATTCGAGCCCAAGCGTTATGCCGCTGTCGTGGTGGAAGATGCGCAGATCAAGACCGCCTCGGGTCGCATCGATGGGCTCGATGACGCGCAGCAGCGTGAAGTGCTAGACCATGTGACGAGCGAACTGAAACGCCAGGAAGGCAAAAGTCCCGCCACCCCAGGTGGCACGGGACAGGTTCGGGTGCGTGTAGCGGTCACCGAACTGCAGACACCGAATCGGGCAGTCAATGCAATGACGACCCTGCTGGTTGGACCCGTGACGACGGGCGGTGCCAGCCTAGAGTTCGAAGCAGTCGATGTAAGTACGGGACGACGCGTTGCTGCCGCCAGTTGCTTCGAGCGCGGCAACGTCATTAAAGAGTTCGCCGGTTCGTACACATTGCTGGGTCATGCCAAAGCGGCGATCACGAACTGCATCGAGCGCATCGACAGCGCTTGGCGGGACACGCAGCCATGAGCAACGCTTCACAGGCTTGGCTCCGGCAGGATGCCATGGTCGGCGGTGATCACAAATGGCTGGCGGGTGGCGACTGGACGATAGAGCACTACGCCAGTCTGGCAAAATCCGTGTCCGCCGCCCGCATCAGCCATGCCGAGGGGTACGCCACTCCCTTGCTCGACTGGACGCAAGTCCAGAGACTGGACACCGCCGGCGCGGCTCTGCTGGTGGAAATTCTCGGGCCAGACTCGATACTCGACCGGCCGGAGGCAGCTCCAAATCTGTCCCCGGATCGCCTCGCCCTAATGAAAGCGCTTGCCGCCGCTGCTACCGCTCAGCAGAAGACGGACAAAGCAGCGGTGAGCGGGAATCCTCTGCTCCGCGGTCTGGGACGCATAGGCCTGACCGTGGAACAGGGCTGTCGTGCGTGTCTTGGTCTGGCCGGGTTCGTGGGTCAGATCATCGAAACATGGAGCCGTACCGTTCGTCACCCGCGTCGCTGGCGCACGACCTCGGTGATCGCTCAAATCCAGCGGTCAGCGGTGGACGCCATTCCCATCGTGGCGCTACTGAGCTTCATGGTAGGAATGGTGGTGGCGTTCCTGGGCGCAACGGTGCTGGCCAACTTCGGTGCGAGCATCTTCTCGGTGCATCTGGTCGCCTTCTCGTTCATGCGCGAGTTCGGAGTGCTGCTCCCGGCCATATTGATTGCAGGCCGTACCGCAAGCGCGTATACCGCCCAAATCGGTTCGATGAAGGCAAATGAAGAGATCGATGCGCTTCGCTCCAACGCGCTCGACCCCATCGAGTTGCTGGTGCTGCCACGCGTGCTGGCGCTTCTTGTGTCCTTGCCACTGCTCACATTAGTAGGCATCTTGGCTGGCATTGTGGGCGGCGCCACTGTATGCGCACTGAGCTTGGAGATTCCTCCTGCACAGTTCCTTGCCATCGTGCAGGAAAAAATCGAGGTGCGCCATTTTCTTGTCGGAATGAGCAAGTCCCCGCTCTTCGCGGTGATGATCGCCGCTATCGGCTGCCATGAAGGGTTCAAGGTCGCCGGTAGCGCTGAGTCGGTAGGCGACCACACGACTTCTAGTGTTGTGCAATCAATCTTCATGGTGATCCTGATCGATGCCATCGCTGCACTGTTCTTCATGGAGATGGGCTGGTGAGCGCGGTGAAGGAAGACACCGACAACGGTGTGCGACACGCTATTGAAGTGCGCGGCCTAGACAACAGGTTTGGAACCCAGCAGGTCCATCAGGACCTGGACCTGGACGTGCGACGCGGGGAAATCCTTGGCGTGGTGGGAGGATCAGGCACCGGGAAATCCGTGCTCTTGCGTAGCATCGTCGGGCTGCAGAAGCCGCATTCGGGCGTGGTCCGTATCGGGGGGCGCGACCTACTGCGAGCCCAATGGCTTGCACGCGCGCGTATGGAGCGAAGGTTCGGCATTCTGTTCCAGAAGGGCGCGTTGTATTCATCGCTGACCGTCTTGGAGAACGTCGCTCTTCCTTTAATCGAGCATGTCGGTCTGGCGCGGCCTCTTGCCGAGCGTTTGGCAAGAAGCAAGCTGGGCTTGGTGGGGTTGCCTGCCGGAGCGGGAGACAAATATCCGGCCTCGTTGTCCGGAGGCATGGTGAAACGAGCAGCACTGGCGAGAGCCTTGGCGCTTGATGCGAACATCCTGTTTCTTGACGAACCCACCGCAGGACTGGATCCAATCGGGGCTGCATCTTTCGACCAATTGATTCTGACCCTGCGCAATGCACTGGGTCTCACGGTGTTTCTGGTAACCCACGACCTCGATACGCTGTACACCATATGCGACCGTGTCGCGGTCCTGGCGAACCAGAAGGTACTCATCAACGACGGCATCGAGGCAGTCGAGCGATTCAAGCACCCGTGGATACAGGAATACTTTCACGGCCCCCGTGGCCGTGCGGCCGCACAGGCCACTGGTGCTTCCAGCCAAGAGACGCAGCCATGAAACCCTTCCGCATCTGCATCATTCTTCCGTCGCGCACGCATTGGGCTGGGCGCACGCAATATTTACACTCTGAAAACGAGGTGGTCTGATCATGGAGCCACGTGCCCATCATGTATTCATTGGTCTGTTCGTCGTGCTGCTCGGTGCGATTGGTATCGGCTTCGCGCTCTGGCTCAGCGACACACGTTCCGACCACGATTACCAGTATTACCGGATCATGTTCGATGAGCCAGTGACCGGGCTTACGCCCGGCAGCCAGGTTCAGTACAGCGGAATCACGATTGGCGAAGTCGTTGCACTTTCTCTTTCGCCGCCTGACCCAAGGCGGGCGATAGCGCGCGTGCGTATCAATGCCACCATCCCGGTCCGGCAGGATACCCGCGCTGAATTGGTCATCACGGGAATTACCGGCAACGCGGTGATCGAGTTGAGCGACGGTGGGCCAAACGTGCCATTGCTGGATCGGAAAGAGGACGAGGAACCGTTGATCCTCGCGCCACGTTCGGCGATGGCATCCCTGGTCTCCGGCGAGGGTAACAGCATGACGACACTCAACGGCATCTTGCTGCGCACGCAGGAGTTACTGTCGAAGGAGAATTTGGCTCTTGTGCACCGCAGTCTAGTGAATCTCGAACAGACTACGGGCGCGGTCGCTGACCAGAGGGCCGAGATCGCGACGTTAATCAGCAATCTGACCGAAGCAAGCAGAGAATCGACAGCTGCCGTGCGCCAAGCAAATAGCACTCTTCGCGATGCCAACCTGCTACTAAATAACGATGGTAAGCAAATCATGGTGAACACGCGTGATGCAACGGCATCCCTCGAACGCGCCGCTTTCAGGGTTGAGACGCTACTGCAAAACAATCAGGAATCGCTGAACCAAGGCATGGCCGCCACAGGCCCTGCCATGCACGAACTCCAGCAGGCGCTGGCCAATCTAAACACCGTGCTGCGCCGACTGGATCGCAATCCGGCGCAATACCTGCTCGGTGGAGAGAACATTGAGGAAACCAAGCCGTGAACACTTCCGCCAGGATGATTCCCGTCGCTGCCGCGACTATGACGCTAGTACTCGGCTTGTCCGCGTGCAGTGTGCTTCCCAAAACAGCTCCAATGGTCACCTACAAACTGCCCGACTATCACATCGCCCAGGCGGAGAGTACGCCACGCGCCGTTCCTGGACCTGGGGCGCTGCGCGTCTACGCCCCTGAGAGTAGTCGCGTCCTGGATTCGGAGCGGCTTTTCATTGCGCAGCCCGATGGTCGCTTGTCGGCTTGGCAAGGAGTGCGTTGGGCCGACCCCGCACCGGTGCTGCTACGCGACCGAATCGTCGAAGCCTTCATGCGCGATGGGCGGTCGACTTCGGTGATTACCGATAGCACGCCAATGAGCGCCGATATGGAGTTGCGCAGTACGCTACGGGCGTTCCAGCTCGAATACCGCGGCACTGAAGCGATCGCCGCGGTTCGGGTTCGGCTCGATGTGCAACTGGTCGATCCGGCCAAACGGACTGCTATTGCCAGTAGACGCTTCGAAGCAATCCAAGCTACAGGCAGCAAGCGAGAGGCAGATGTGGTGAGCGCGTTCGGTGTCGCGACGGACGTGTTGGCCGGGCAGATCGTTGAATGGGCAGTTCAGGTCGGGGCAGCGCGTTTGCGAGTTGCACCGGAATCGGCAAGCAACCATGCACCCACAGCGTCGGCGATAAGCACAGACTAGTCGCCTTAACGGAGCACAGAAGCTAGGGCCAGAACGCTGCTCGACACCTTAACTCGGTACGACAGCCTACGGCCCCTATCCAATCCCAGGACCTCGTTGCCGTCCAACCTCCCATGACACACCGCCGCCGCGTACAGTCGCGGCGATCTGCTGCCCCAGTCGTGGCTCGATTATCGGCCGCCAAGGCACCAGACTGAACCCCATGCCGTCATCGAGCAGCGCATAGCGACCGCTGGCGAGAATGACCGAGCGCCGGTAGATGCCGGCTACGCGCTGCCCGTCTGTGACGTGCCGATGCTCCAACCCACTATCGGCGGCAATGTGCTGGGCGGCCTGCGCCAGCTCCCGATTGCGCAGCGTTTCCAGCAGATTCCGGGAGAGAATCACCCGCTGCCCACGCCGCTGGGCCAGCCCCTGTTCTTCGAGGAAGTCGGCGCGCTGCTGCAAGGCTTGCTTGGCATCGCCACCAAAGCCCAGGTCGCCCAATCCCCGGCCGCCGCCGATCAGTTGCTGGTCGAGCCAGGTGGCGCCGATCACGCGGGCCTGCCGCTCGATCGGCAGGTGAGATTTCAGGTCCACGGCCACGCCGCCCAGTCGCTGCGCATCGTACTGGCGCCCACGCTCGGATAGGTCGTCCGGCACTTTCCATAGCCCTTCCGCCACGCGCTCCACGATGCCGGCCCGGCGCAGGGCTTCCAGCCGTCGGACGTGGGCCGCGACGACTTCCTGCGGGTCGCGGCCGGGCTTGGCTCGGCCTTGCTCGATCGCCAGGTGATGATCGGTACGGTACAGGCCATCGCTCGCCAGTGCGGCGATGTTCTTGTCCGCCGCCCGTACCTCGGCGGAACCACGCACCTCCACCACCGCGCCGGTGGGGTAGCTCGCCAGTTCGTCGCGGGCGTTCAAAGCGACGTAGTGGGCCTTGCCGTCCACGCCGTCGATGACCAGATAGCCGCGGTCGTGCAGCTCGTCGGCCAGCCCCTTGGCGGCCACGCGGCCGACGAGGGTACGGCCGTCGTCGGCCGGCTCGAATACCGCCAGCTCGCGCGGCTGGCCGCTCATGGCGCGCTGCATGGTGCGGATGATGTCGCCACGCTCGCCCAGGGCACGCAGGGTCTTCTCAGCGTCGGCATGGATGGCCCAGGTGCTGGGCTGCACCTCGTCGGCCAGGCCGAGCCGCTGCAAGCGTTGCAGCCGGCCGATCAGTAGCAGGCGCTGGCGTTGCAACGTCGGTTCGTTGAAGCGTTCGATCCGCACCCGGTCATCCTCGCCGACCTCGCGCTGCAACGTGCGGTCGAGGCTCGTCCACCGCTCTTGCTTCACCTCGCGCTGCCAGGTCTGCTGGATCTCCAGTTCGGTGCGCGGCCCCAGCCATTCCGTCGCCAGCTCGGCGGCGCGATGGCGGAAGCCGTGGGCGATGTAGTCGCCCGCGATGACGAGGTCTCTGCCGGTATCGTCGCGTCCGCGCACGATCAGGTGCGTGTGCGGGTTGTCGGTGTTCCAGTGATCGACCGCCACCCAATCCAGCCGCGTTCCCAGGTCGGCCTCCATGCGGTTCATCAGGTGCCGGGTGTAGGTGCGCAGGTCGTCCAGCTCGGCTCCGTCTTCCGGGGAAACAATGAAACGGAAATGGTGTCGGTCGTCCTGGCAGCGTTCCTTGAAGGCATCGAGGTCGGCATGGTCGGTCTGCGGCCCGTAGGCACGGCCCGGCTCGCCGTCCCGGCCGGCACCGTCGCGCTCGATGTAGCGCAGGTGCTTGGCGAGCGACTGCGGGCTGGCGTTGCGCTGGTTGACCAGCAGCGTCTTGACGGTCACGCGCCGTGACATGGGTGTCAGCTTTGCACCTGCGAAGCGCGCTGCCGTATGGCCGCGCCCAAGCCGTGAGCCGGGCCGCTGGCCCGCGTGCTGGCCGCTCCCGCCAGCGACAGGACGGCGCACCGCCGACTTGCCGCCGCTGGCTTTGCCAGCCCGCTTGAGCACCTTGGAAACGAAGCTCTGGCCCTGGCCTTTGCCTCGGTTCTTCGGCGCGCCAGGGCGCACCCGGAAATCGTCGTCGCGGCGGTCGGTCATGGCAGCGCCCCTGGCAAGCTCCGGCGTCTCCGGGCGTGCGAAGCACGCGGACATGCCTGCATTGGCGCGGGCCTCGCGCCCCACGCGGCACGGCGGCAAAGCCGCTCCGTGCCGCGCCACCCCCATGTGCAGACAGGCCTTCGACGCGGCCCGGTGCCGCGTCCTTTTGTCTTGCCTTCCGCCTTTGCCCCTCGCTCCCGCTCCGGGCATCGGCGGCCCGGCGGCGCTGCTGCACCAGCAGCCAGCCCGCCGGCGAACACGCCAATGGCCGCAGGCCAGGCGCGTTCGAGGCAAGACGCCTGCACGTTGGACGGCTGCGCCGAAGGCAGCGCGAAGTGCGGTGCGAATGCACCCGCACTGCACGTGCGATGACAAGGCGACGAACAGTAGAACGACATGCCCGATGGCACGATGAGAGGCGCGGCAAAGTGCAGCGAATCGGCGGCCATCATGGACGTGTCTCCAGCCAGATCGGATGCGCAACGCCGATCGCGGTGGATGCACTGACCGGCCCGAAATAGCGGCTGTCGAACGACGCTGGGTTGGTCACGCTCAAGAGGAACAGTTCGCCCGGTTCGAGACGGCGGCAAAGCTGCAAGGATGGCAGCGGTCGGCCCTGCCGGTCGGCAGGCAGGGCGGCGGCCACCGGCACGCCGTCGATGCGAACCTGGCCGGCGACGATGCAGACGTGTTGTGGCGCGACTGCGCCCACACGTTTGAGCAGCGGAACGCGGGTCGGTAGGTAACTGCGCTGCGCAGCCAGCATGGCGGCCCTGTCGGGCAGCGGCACCAGCACGATGCTGTCCACGGACAGCGGACGTGGCCGCGAGGCGGTGCGCGGGTCGAACGGTTCGATGCGATACCAACCGACCGCCACGCTGTCGGACGGGTTGTAGGCCATTCGCGGCAGGGGCTGCACGAACGCAGCCCAGGCCAGCGCAGCGAGGCCGACGGTGGCGAAGCCTGCCAGCACGAGGCGAGTGCGCAGGCGCGAGCGAGGATGCGGCACGGGGCCGGTCGTGGAAATCGTGGTCATGGCAATGCCCTCCCTGCCAGCCAGGCGGCGTGCCGTTCTGTGGTGTATGTGGGTAACGCCGAGCGCGCTGCGAGCCGGTTCGCGAGCGTGCGCCAGTACGCGGGCGATGTGTCTGCGGCTGCGATGCCCAGCGCCTCGATGTCGTCGATGCGTTCCAGCACGGCGCGAACGTTGGCATCGCCTTCGGCGTGCAACAGCAGACGCGCGCCCGGCTGCACGCCGGGGATGCGTTGCACGGCGTCCAGCGGCGTGGCGGTCTGCATCACCATGAGCTGCCAGCGGATCGTGCCGTAGTCGTTGGCCTGCCAACGGATGCGGCACAGAACCGCGTTCGGCAGGAACACGGCGCAGCGCCGCCAGCGGTCGAGCTGGAGCGTGCGCGCCGGTTCGCCGAAGCGCAGGTAGAGCTTGAAGCGGGGTTCGATGTAGGTCAGCGCCACGCGCGTCAGCGGCACGTTGCCGGCCTGGCCGGCGAGTGTCGAAGGCGCCGGCGGCGGTGCAGCCGTGGGCGCACTTGCTTTGGGGGTGTGGGCGGTCGAAGCGGATGCGTTCACGGCGTGCCCTCCGGGGGAAACTCCCGCTCCAGCAGGCTGCGCAGCAGTTCGGCTACGGTCACGCCTCGCGTGAAGGCCGACACCTTGATGCGCGCCCGCATGGCGGGCGTGATGTCAAGCGTCAGTCGAGCGGTGTAGAGGTCGCCTTTCTGCAAGGCATCTGCGTCGCCCTGGCGAATCCACGCTTCGGCGTGCGGATTCGCTGGGGGACGTACACCGATGCCGACGCGCTTGCTGCGTGGTGATGGCTTTCCAGTCATGTCGGCCACCGCAGCAGTTCGTCGGTGAGCGCGGCGATCTCGCGGGCAGCGGCGCTGTCGGGCGCGGTTTCGCGGGCGAGCCGGCCAGCGGCTACGCTGTCGGCAAAGACGATGCGCTGGTGGATCTCCGAGCGCAGCGCGGGCAGCGGCTGTTCGGCCAGCGATTGCCGTGCCTCCCTGCCGATGATGGTGGTGCTGACGCGCCGGTTGATGACGAAGGCCGCGCGTAGCGCTGGCCGGAACACCTGTGCTTCGCGGATCAGTGCGACCATCTCGGCAGAAGCCCATACGTCGTAGGGGCTGGGCTGCACGGGGATCAGCACGCGCTCGGCCGCCAGCAGCGCGGAGCGCGCGAGGGCGGCGATGCGCGGCGGGCCGTCGATGATGATGTGATCGGCCCGCCTGGCGAGTTCTGGCGCTTCCTGATGCAGCGTTTCGCGGGCAAGGCCCACGGCGCTGAACAGACGGGGCAGGCCCTGCTGGCTACGCCGCTGCGTCCAGTCGAGCGATGACCCCTGCGGGTCGGCATCCAGCAGGATGACATGCAGGCCGCGCATCGCCAGTTCGCCGGCGATGTGCGTGGCGAGCGTGGTCTTGCCGACGCCGCCTTTCTGGTTGAGAAACGCGAAGATCATGGCGCGGCCCTCCGAGCTGGAAAGCCGGCCTGGGCGTGCCATTTCGTGGTTGTCCACCGAAACGGCGCGCTTCTACTAAAAGTTATGTATTTCTTGTTAGGTAAGTTAGAGGGAACGCAAACCCGCGCCGTTGTTGGCTTTCCGGCGTTTTCGTACTCCTGATAGCACGAGGGTCGTACTCCTGATAGCACGATACCCGGTACTCCTGATAGCACGAGGCCGTCCACAGGTTCTCCCGCAGTTATCCCCGTGCCGCGTGCGGCACGGGCCGGAAGGTCAGCAGCTCGGTGTTGTCGTCCGGCATCCGCTCGATGCCGAGGACGTAGCCGGGCAACGACTGCCGCGCCACCAGGGCGCGCACGTCGTAGGCGAAGTCCGAGAAGCGGGCCGCGCTGCCGGATTTGCGGTACAGGTGTCGGAAGTCGAATTGCCAGCCGTGCTCCTGCCGCCCGCCATGCTTGCGCACCAGGCGGTACAGCCAGCGTTCGATACCGCCTTTCAAGCGGAAATAGGCCGGGTCGATGGTCAGCACCAGGGCGGCGTCGAGCACGCCGGCATAGAACCAGTCCGGCAAGATCAGCTCGATGCCCAGCGGGGTGCCGCTGGCGTCGGCGAGTTCCTTCCACTCGTTGATCCACGAGAAGCGATGCAAGCGCCTTCCCGTGGTTTCGCGGATGGACGTGGCCACCGTGGTCGATTGCAGCCGGTCGAGGGCGGCCTTCAGGCGCTGGTAGTCGTTGAGGGACGTGCCGCGCCCGATGAAGCGCAAAATCTCGTAAGGCGTGGCGCGTATCCAGCGCGACGGGCGCAGGCCCGCGTCGCGCGCCTCCACGATCTGCGAGGCGGCCCATATCAGCACGTCGGCATCCCATATCGTTGCGATGCCGTGCTCCTGCGTGCCTTCCACGCGAATGGTGACGTTCCCGCTGCGGAAGTCGATCGGCGCCGTGCGCCGCGACTTGGCAAGCGAGAAGAACGGAAAGGCCATCAAGTCCTGGGAATCGCGTGGCGCCATGTCGCCCGGCAGCGCTCGGAACAGATCGAGCTGTTCGCGCTGCGGCAAGGCTTGCCCTGGCGGGCTGGACATGGCGAAGGCCACCCACGCGCCGACGATCAGCGGCCATCACGGTAGTCGCCCGCGTGGCGCTCGGCGTATTCGGGATCGGACGTGGCCTCGTAGCTGCGCTGGTCGGCCCAGGCATCGAGGTCGGACACCGCGTACATGACGCGGCGGCCGAACTTGCGGAACTTGGGGCCGCCGCCGATCACCCGCTGCTTCTCCAGCGTGCGCGGCGACAGCCGCAGGTAGTCGGCGGCTTCGTCGTTTGTCAGGTAGCGTTGAGGCTGCGAGGTCGCAGTGACGGCAGCGGCGGCAGGCCGCGAGGGAGCAGGTCGCATGGGATGTACCTCCATCAAGCCCGGCCACACCACGCGGCCGGATAGAGGCACTCTCAAGAAAGCAAGGCTTCTTGCTAAGGGACGATTCGCACGGGTCGAGAAACGTCCCCCCTAATGCGACGGGAACATTGGAAGCTGCGCTAGTCGGCGGTAGCCGCCGTGCATCAGCTCATCGCCGCGGCGTACCAGCCGCCGCACGCGGGCACGCAATGCACTGTCTTTGTGCCAGTCGGCCGCGACGGCATCCGCGCCGAACAGACCTTCGGCCACTTCGCGCAAAGAGGCTCCCGCGAGGGTCGCGTCGAGCGCTTGCAAGGTATGCAGTTCCAGCAGCGCGGCGGGCGTGGGGCGAGAGCGGGCTGTTGCCACAGGCGCGGCCACGGTTGCGGCAGATAGCGCATCCAGCTTCGCAGCGAGCGTGCGGTAGCGCGCACAGGGCGTGGCGCAGGCGCGTGTGGCGTAGAGATAGGCCGAGCCATCTTCTAGGTCGGGTGCGAGTGCGAGCCGAACGCAGCAGCCTGGCCAATGCGATACAAGCACCAGGCGCTTGCCGTCGTGGGTCAGTTGCTTGCGCCCAGGAATGCGCCAGAACTCGAAGGTATGCGCATCGGGTGGTGGGTCGGCGTCGGGGTATAGCTGCACCACGCCGTCGTGATCGGGGAACCAAGCAGGATGTGCATCGCGCGCATCCAGGCCGGGATCTTCCAGCAGGCGCAGGCCCCAGGCCTGCGCCGCATCTGGCTTGCGACGCCGGCGTAGCCAGTCGCGCCGGTAGCTTGCATTCCTGCGCAAATACTCCCAAGCCAGCGCTGGGCCATCGAGGTGCAGCGTGTAGAGATACGCGGCCGTGGGATACCAGTGTTGGCTGCTGCGGTCAGTCATGGCGAAACCTCCCTGTTTCTGGGAACGTCGCCACAATTCCGCTGTGCGGGAGCTATCGAATCGCCATCAAGTGGTCATCAAACTCGGGTTACGCTTTAACTGCTGGTGTCAAGACAGATTCGCTCCAGTGCATTGCCGAAATCGTCTAAATGCGACGACTGCACCGCCCGGAAATGGGGTGCAGCATTGAACACCGTGCCGAATCTCGCGCCTGGCATCATGACTGTTTTGGTCAGGAGCGCACCACCCTGGTGCAAGCATGCGGATCAAGACTTGCCAGGTCTTGGCTAAGACCGAAATAGTCACAATGCGATACTTTTTGCCTGGTCGCGCTGGAATGCGTCAATCGGTGATCGAACCGTTTTCCTGAGCCAGTCGAACGTATTCCGACAGCGGCCGCGTCGGCTGGAAGTACCGATCTCGTATCACGGGCTGCTTGAGCGGCCCGACGATGGACGCCAGATCGGACAGCTTCACCGTCGCCAGGGCAGGCATCCCGATCCCGAGGTCGATCAGGCCGTAGGCCGTATCGCCATCGGTCGGATCGAGCGCGGCCAATAGCCAGGTCGCATGTGCGTCCGGTGTGAACAGGCGCACCACGGGCAGCGGGTCACATTCCTGGCCTGCGGCGCGGGTGAGGCCGTGGGCCAGTAGGTGCACCCGGTCTTCCTCGGTGACAAGCGTGGTCAAGGCCGCGCCCCTTCCACGAACACACGCAATCGCCGAGGCGCATCTGTGCCTGCGGACGGATGCACGTATGCGCAAGCGCACGAAGCCGCAAAAGCGGAGAGGCACGAAGGCGTATTGGTGGAAGTCAGGAAAGACACGGACGCGGTTCCCTGGGTCTGAGGAAATCCGCAGATGCGGATCTCCGTAAAAGCACGGAAAAGGAAAACATCACCACCAAATGAACACTATAGATTGTAGTCCTATAGGGCGCAATGGGCTGTCATCTTGGTTTTTTGGGGAAACCATAGGTGGCAGCGAAGAACTCATTGGCAGCGGCGATTCGGACGGTAAGGAAGGCGCGTGGTTTGAGCCAGGAAGCGTTCTCCAACGTGTCCAGTCGCACCTACATGAGCACGCTGGAGCGCGACCTGAAAAGCCCAACCATCCAGAAGCTGGCCGATCTGTGCGAGGTCATGGAAGTGCATCCGCTCACGCTGCTCACATTGGCTTATGCCGGTGACAGCACCCGCGAAGCTGATGAATTGCTGGCACAGGTGCGCCAGGAACTCAGGGCGATATTGGAAGAGCCCGACACGCCGTAGCGCGTTGGCGTGTGGTACTGAATTGCAGCAAGCGGAGCGCGCAGCGCCGCAGGCGCGAAGGCGTGAGGGATTGAAGCCGGATGGCCGTGACGGCTTGCCGGCACGGGGCGAAGCCCGAAAGCCCGGCGGCGCTTACAGCGCCGACACGCCACACACCGCTCGTTGACACGGATTGCGAGCCACAAGGCACGCATGCAGGCCCGCGGTGACGGGCGTATCCAGCACGCGGCAGCAGCAGAAATCCTGCGCGTGCGGTGCTGCGATCAGCAGCATCGCGCCCCGCCGCAGTGGGCGGGACGCGGTAAGCGGCTGTCAGGCCGCCTTCGGCTTGTTGCGCGACCAGATCAGGTCGTGCGTGCCGTCCTCGTTCTCGATCAGGCGGGCATAGACCGTCGCCGGGAACGAAGGGTCGTCGATGGATACGGACAGGTATTCCCGCCCGGCCTCGCTGGTCTTCTTCCACGCTGCGCCGACTTCGTGGCCAGCCGCTTGCAGGTGGAAGTCGGGGGCGTTCTCGGTGTCGCCCTTGTCGTTGGGAACCAGCTTGACCTTGACGTTGAGCGTCAGGGTGCGAAGCGTGCCGGTGAAGCCGTCTTTCTCTGCGGTGAAGGTGCCGATGTTAGCCATGATGTTTCTCCTTTCGGGTTGAACAAGGTCGCGCCAGTGCGTCCTTGTTGTGATCCGGCCGGCGGGGGATGGGCTGGTCGCACCGCGCAGCGGTCGCAACAACGTGGAGAACCTGGAAGCGAAAAGAATTTGTCCCGCGAGGAATGCGCGCAGCGCAGGGGAAATTGTTTTCGCTGCAAGGTTGCGGCCATGAAGCCCAAGGCGCAGCCGCGCCACCGCCAGGATTCACAACAAGACAAGGACGCACAGGCCGCCCGCTCCCGAATGGAGACGTGGCCAACTCGGCATCCCCGCGTGACGGCTGCACCGGCTTGCGCCCTGACGCGGGCCAGGTCAATGCCCCGACGACAAGGCCAGAGCGCCCCTGCCGCAGCTCACGGCCACATACTGAGGCGTGGTGTGGAAGCTCCATAGAAGCGAGGCTGGGCGGCGTGTCGGTGAACCGTCTTTCGTGACGTACAGACAACGAACCGCCAGCGTCGGGGACGGCACGCTTTCGTGCAACCTGCCGCAGCAAGCCGGGGCGTAGCCACACCAGCCCCGCCCATTGCGGCGGGGCTCGGTCGAATCGTTGGCGGCGCGATGCGCCGCCACACTTGCTGGCTTCGTGGATTTCGCGCACGAGCGCCCTTGTGCGTGGCCCCATCGCCGCCGACCGAAGGCGGCGATGGGGCTTTTTTTTAGCAGTGAAACCGGGCGCGGCCACCGCCGCGCCCGGAGTTTTCGACCACCGGCCCCAAGGCGGCACGGCTTGGGGCCGGTGCGGCTCGTTATTTCTTGGTTTCGATGATCCACCACACGGCGCGCGGCAAGGCGCGGCCCGTGAGGGGATGCAGATCGGTCAGGTCGGCGCGGGCCGTCCAGCCACGCGGCGGACGGTAGCCGCGCACGTCGCCGTCGCCGTGCCAGCGGCGGGCGCGCACCGTGCCGGAGGCATAGGTCGCAGCCATACGGGGGCGGTTTGCGGGTTGGTGGGTCATGGCAGGCATCCTCAATATGAAGCGCCCCGGCCGGAACCGGGGCGCTATCTACGGTGCGAAGTCACGCGGCCAAAGCCTCGGCCTGCGGCTGGACATCCGCCACGGCGGCCGCTTCTTCCTGTGCTTCGGCTTCGCCATCCGCCGGCGCGTCCTGCCCGGCCTGCTGCGGGCCTTCGGTGCGGAAGATGGCGGGCATCCAGCCGGTGCCAGCGGCGAGCCGTTCGGCTTCGCTGGCAATGTCGCCCTTCTTCAACTTCGCCAGTCGGGTGACGTGCGAGGGCGCGAACCCGCCAACGGCTTCCAGAATCGCGGCCTTCGGCACATGCCGGAAGTAACCCTCATTGGTGGGCTGCCACCACGCGGCCATATCCAGCCCCACGGCCTGCGCCAGTTCCGCGCCGGGCTGGTGCGGCGTGGCGCGAGGCGTCACCACGTCCACCGTGGAAGCTAAGCACACGGCCAGCAGCCGCACCAGTTCATCCTGTGATTTCGCCAGCAGCGCGGCGAACAGTTCGGCGCTGTCCTCCGGCAAGGTTTCGCCTGCCACCTGTTGCAGTTCGCGCAGCGCCACGGCGGCGGGTGATTCCGGCCAGTCCGGGGCCATGCCTTCCAGCCGGTCTTGCACCGTGAGGCGCACGCCCAGCGGCAGGTCGTGGCCGTAGTGGCTTTCCTGCAAGACGGTCTGCACCATGCCATGCACCACGGCGGCCAGCGCGGCTTGCGGATGCCGGGCCACTTCGATTTGCAGCGCGGCGGTACGGTGCGCGCTCAACCGCTGCGCCAGTCGGTCGGACATGGTGGCGGTCTTGGGCTGCTCGTCGTCCTCGCCTTCGTCCTCGTTTGCGGCTTCGCCTTCGCTGCCGAAACCCTGCCGCAGTCGTTCCAGCGTGCGCAGCGCCTTGGCTTCGGCTTCGCGCAGCAGCCCGCGATGAATCGCGGCCTGCCCGTCGCGGTCGATGGTGACGATGGCACCGGCTGCGGCCTTCACATTGGCCGCATAGTCCAGCAAGCCTTCTTCCAGCGCCTGCAACTGCTCGCCCAGGCGTTCGCCTTCTTCCTGCAAGGCATCGGCCTTTTCTTCGTCTTCGTCGTCCAGCGCGGCATCCACGGCTTCGGCCAGTTCGTGCAGCTTGGTTTGCAGCTTCTCGATGCGCTGCGCGTCGCGCTTGTTCGGACTGCGGCGTTCCCTTGGCGCACGCTGGAAGGCTTGCAGATCGGCATGGGTCATGCCCGGCGTGGCATCCACCCACGCCCAGCCCTCGGCCTGCACCTTGGCGGCGATACCTGCCAGCTTGTCCTGCGCCAGCCGTTCCAGCAGTGCGGCATCGGTCAGATACACGCCTTTGTCGCCCTCCGCGAACAGGTCGCGGCGGATGCCACCGCCTTCCTGCTCGTAGCCGTCCAGCCCGACAAAGCGCACCAGCGGATGCCGGTAGGCGTCGATTTCGCGTTCGGTCAGACGGTCGCGCAGGTTGTGCGGGCTGCGCTGCCATGTCGGCGCATCGTAGAACGCGGCTTCCTGCGCGGCGTGGTCGTCGGTGATGGCAAGGGCCATCAACTGGTCAAGGCTCACGGCCTCGGCGCGATAGTCGGCCAGCAGGCGCGGCGAGACGTTGGCGAGTTTCAAGCGGCGCTGCACCACCAGCGGCGTGACGGAAAAATCCGCTGCGATATCCTCGATGCTGCGGCCTTCGGCCACCAGCGCGGCGAACGCCTCGAACTGGTCGGCGGGGTGCATGGCTTCGCGCTGCACGTTCTCGGTCAGGCTGGCCGTGCGTGCGGTGCCATCGGCCACCTGCAGGCAAGGCACCTCCCATTCCTTGCTGATGCGGTGCTTCTTCGCCAGCAGCTTCAACGCTGCGAGGCGACGGCCACCGGCCACGACTTCGTAATGCTCGCCGTCGGCGGCGGCAATCACGATGAGGTTTTGCAGCAGGCCGACACGCTGGATGCTGGCGGCGAGTTCGGGAATGGACATGCGCGGGGTCTTGCGCACGTTGCGGCCAGTGGGGCGCGACACCAGCCGCGACAGCGGAACCAGAATCAGGTTCTTGGTCGGGTCAGCGGCTTCCAGCGGGATAGCGGCGGCGGTGTTGATGGCGCGGGCTTCGGTTTGGGTAACGGCGTTCATGGTGATAACTCCTATCGGTTCAGGAATGCAGCAGCGAAGAAAGCGACAAGGGCTGCTGCCTGCCCCTGCCGCGTGGGGATTCAGGCTTTCAACTGGCGCATGCCATCGGCCAGCAGCCAGAGGGCGCGATTCAGTCGGATGTTTTGGTCGATGCCCTGCACCGGGCGGGTTTGCTGTCGGCGCCCGTTGGCGCTGCGGCCACGCAGCCCGCCTTGGGTCAGGTTTTCTTGGGTGCGGTTGAACACGCTCCACAGGTCGGGGCGGCGGTCGTCGAAGCGGCGCGGCATCAGGATTTGCGATTCCGTGATGGGCGCGGGCTTGTCGGGGTCGTCGTACTTGAGGGCGAGCGCGGCGCGGGCGAACACTTCGGATTCGCCATCGTCCAAGGTGATGCCGCGCATGGCATCGCGCGATTCCTTCACCCGATCGAAACCGCTCAAGACTTCGTAAGCGCCCTCAATGACCAGACCGGCCACGTCGCCTTTATGGGGCACTCGCACATCGGCCACGGTGTTGCCGCAAACAAGGCCATTGCTGCACACGAACCGGAACATTCCGGCCAGCATCTGATAGCTGCTGGTGCCGTCGTGCGAGTTCAGCAGCACGATTTCGTTGGCCTCCGCGCCGTTGATCTGGCTGGCATGGCGCAAGCGAATCATGTGTTTGGTGTGCTCGCGCTTGCCTTCGTCGCGCACGCGGGTTTGCGTCACCATGAAAGGCTGGAAGCCTTCTTTGCGAAGCTCGGTCAGCACGGCGGCGGTGGGGATATAGGCGTACCGCTGCGAACGGCTCTCGTGCGGGGCATCCGCGAAGATGGACGGGGCCACGCGGTGAATCTGGTCGTCGGACAGCGGGTAATCGCTGCGCAGCGAGGGGGAGCGGAAAGCGAAACGGGATGCGAGTTGCATGGTCTTTCTCCTGACAAAAGAGGTTTGCTGTTCACACCGCACACCGGATTTCTAGATTCGGAGCCCAGCCTTTCGGCTGTTTGGTGCGGTCGGCACGAGGAACCCGGTTGGCCCTGTTGCCACCGTCTTTCCTGAGTTCATCGCCCGCGGCCAAAGGAGCGCGCGGACGGGGGCCGTCAAGGAGCCAAGCGCAGGGTGGGTGCGGCCCGCAGGCGCAGCCGAGGACACGGCCCTGCGCGCCTTGACGGCACACGGGCGCGGGCTACGGTCGCGGGTAAGGTGATGAAGTCAGGGGAGACGGCTGGACAAGGCAACGGCCATCCCTTTGTGCTGACCGCACGCAAGCGAAGCGCGCAGGCCCGAAGCTGGAAGCCGGGCCGTAGGCGTCAGCGATGCGGAAGGCTGGCGAAGCCAGTCCCGCCAGGGATGAGCGACTAGCGAACCTGGAGCAGCGCGATCCGCGAAGCGGAGACGCAAGAGGACTCTTCGTTTACCATTTGTTTCGCAAGCTAATGATGGGAAAGCAAGAACACGGAGATCTAGAGATGATTGTCTGCATCAACCGCCTCAAACAGTTCGGAATCTTCGAGCCTGTAAATAATTCTGTGTAACTGCCCACTCCATTACAGGTGACCGTTCAGGCGATCACCGAATTCGATAATAAAGCGATTTAGGGCAAGCTTCCAATTCTGGATCGGCATAGTCCATTTCTTGGAGGCCTGCTGTATCGCAAGGTACGCCACTTTTAGCGCCGAGTCATCGGTCGGGAAGAGCTTCCTTTGCTTGGTCGCCTTGCGCAGCACGCTGTTCAGCGACTCGATAGCATTGGTGGTGTAGATCACCTTCCGGATGGCGGGGGGATACTCGAACAGTGTGATCAGATTATCCCAGTTGCCCTGCCAGGAGCGCGTTATCTGCGGGTACTGGCTATCCCAGCGCTCGCCGAAGGCCGCCAGCGCCTGCTGAGCCTCACGTTCCGTCGCAGACTGGTAGATCTGCTTCAGATCCGCCGTCACCGCCTTGTAGTCCTTCCAGGAGACATAGCGCAGCGAGTTGCGCACCATGTGGACGATACACAGTTGCACCTTGGTCTGGGGATACTCCACAGCAATCGCATCAGGGAAGCCCTTGAGACCGTCCACACACGCAATCAGGATGTCTTCCAAGCCGCGATTCTTCAGCTCGGTCAGGACCGATAGCCAGAACTTTGCCCCTTCGGTCTCGGCCAGCCACAGGCCCAGCAGCTCCTTGTGACCCTCCATATTGATGCCCAGTGCCAGATAGAGCGACTTGTTGATCACCCTCTGGTTCGCGCGGATCTTCAGCACAATGCAGTCCAGATAAACGATGGGATAGAGCGGATCCAGCGGCCGGTTTTGCCATTCGTGGACCTGCTCGATGACACGTTCGGTCACCTTCGATACCAGCCCCGCCGAGATGTCGGCGTCATACATCTCTTTGAATGCGTCAACGATATCCCGCGTGCTCAAGCCCTTTGCGTAGAGGGCGAGGATCTGGTCGTCCATCTGGGTCAGGCGGGACTGGCCCTTGCGGACAAACTGAGGCTCGAAGGACGAGTTACGGTCACGAGGAGCCTGGATGGTGACTTCTCCGTGCTGCCCTTTTAGGCGTTTGGTGGAATAGCCATTGCGATTGTTGCCGGTCCCGCGGCCTTGTGGGGCGTGTTTCTCGTAGCCCAGATGCTCGTCCATTTCGGCATTGAGCGCGGTTTCGACGGTGAGCTTGATCAGCTGTTGGGTGAGGGTGCCGAGATCTTTTTCAGACTTGATGTCTTTGGCCAGCTCAGCAGCCAGTGCTTTGAGTTTGTCTTGGTCCATTTGCTTACCCACGAAGGTATCCTTTTGAAAAAGTTACTTATTCGTGGGCGGTTACACAATTGGATTTACAGGCTCGAATCTTCAGCGACTTCAATGGAACGAAGATCCAAAAGTTCGGCCGGTACAACCTGGTCTATGGTTGGAATGGAACAGGCAAGTCAACGTTATCGAATCTATTCTCTTGCTTTGAGCTTCGCTCGATGGTTCCCCGCTTCAGCACGGGCCAATTTTCAGTAGTTCTGGAGGATGGCTCAACGATCACGGAATCCACACTCCACTCATCCCAATTGAATATTCATGTTTTCAATCAACGCTTCGTGCATGAGAACATTGATTGGGACAAATCCGTAAAGAGCATCCTTCTTATTGCGAAAGAGAAGATTGATGACTTGCAGAAGCTGGAGAAGCTGAAGAGCGAGCTTCAGTCGAAAAAGAAGGCTCACGACGACAAGCAAAGCGATATCAAGAAGCAGCGTGAGGCATTAGAGAAGTTCCTGACCAATGCTGCCAAGAAAATGAAGCTTGGACTTCAGGCGATTGATACGAGCGACAGTTATTACTTGAATTACGACCGCCGCAAGCTCTCCAACTTCATACAGAATAACGGCGAGACAATTATCAAGGCGGAGTCGGTTCTTCCAGATGAGAGGGTTATCGACCTTACGAATGCCGCCAAGCCAGATCAGCTTCCAAGCATTGCTTTCGCCTCAACGGCCATTGAGCCGGACTACTTTAAGAAAGCGGCGGGCCGCATCAGAGATTTGATTGGGACTACGGCGGTCAATCAAGCAATCCAGCGGCTTACCGATAACCCGGACATCCGCGAATGGGTTCAAGCAGGCTTGGAAATCCATAAAAACCACGACTCGCAATCCTGCGAGTTCTGCGGCTCTCCGTTCGCCCAGCTTCGTGCCGAGGCGCTTGCTGCCCACTTCAGCAAGGAGTTCACGGAGTTTCAGAGCCGACTTCAGAATGCGGCGACATGGATTGAATCTCAAGGCGCTCCAGCTAATCAGTTTCCCGCATCGACCGAGTTTTATAAAGAACTATCGGCCGAGGCAGAAAAGCTTCAAAAGGACTACGCAACTGCTGCTGAAAAGATCGACCAGCAAATGGACGCCTGGCGGGAAGCCCTGAAGGCCAAGATCACAGACCCTGGGAAGACAGACATTCAGATCTCGGATGTGGTTGAAGACGATGTCACCAATTTCAATGACATCCTGAAGTCGATTGTTGCTCTCGTTGGAAAGCACAACAATAAGACTTCAAATTTCAAATCTGAGACCTCAAAAAGCAAGGTGGCACTGGAGCTTCACTTTGCTGCGGCTGAGGTGCAAGAGTTTGACTATGCTGGAAGTGAGAAGAAGTGCAATGACCTTGAGTCAGAAGCAAAGAACGACCATAAGGAAATTGAAAAAATTAGTCTAGAGGTCGGAGCCATAGAAGCGGCGCTCTCGAATGAAACGGTCGGGGCAAAGGAGTTCAATGACATCCTGCATCGCTTCATTGGCCGCTCTGAGCTTTGCCTGAACTTCAATCAGAAGAAGAAAGGCTATGAGATCATCAGAAACGGGGTTGGTGAGCACGATGGGAATTTGAGCGAAGGTGAGAAGACTGCGATTGCATTTGTCTATTTCATCACGAAGCTCAAAGAAAATGGAAATAACATCAAGGATACGATCGTCGTCGTTGACGATCCGGTCTCAAGCTTTGATTCTAATCACTTGTTTCACGCCTACTCGTTTTTGAGAACGCAATGCACTGAAGCCAAGCAACTTTTTGTGCTGACTCACAACTTCACTTACTTTAAGCTAGTGAGAGACTGGTTCACTGGCACCAATAGGAATCGAGTCAAAAAAGGCAACGCCGAGAATTGCTTCTTTTATCGCCTGGATGCGCCACCTGGCTCCCCTCGTCACTCCCTACTTGTGGATGCCGACGACTCACTCAAGAACTACGGTTCCGAGCGACGTCCCCCCGGCTTGAGTAGTGGGCGGGTTTAGAGTCCGGTGCTGATGTTATCTTTCTTCGTCGCCAACTGCGCGGCGTACTGGGCGGGCGTTAGTCCGCCAAGCGCTCTTTTGGGCCTTTCTTCGTTGTAGTCGCGCCGCCAGCTTTCGATGCTGGTACGGGCATGAAGCAATGTCGGGAACCAGTGCTCGTTGAGGCATTCATCGCGTAAACGCCCGTTGAAAGACTCGACGTAAGCATTCTGGTTCGGCTTGCCTGGTTCGATCAGACGCAGGGCAACTTCCTTTTCGTGAGCCCAGGCCACCATCGCCTTACCGCAAAACTCCTTGCCGTTGTCTGTCCTGATCACTCGTGGCAAGCCGCGCTGCATGGCCAGCCTGTCCAGCACCCTGGACACGCCTTGCCCGGAAATTGCCCGCTCCACTTCGATGGCCACAGCCTCGTGGGTGGCGTCGTCGACGATGGTCAGGCACTTGATCACCCGGCCTTCCGCGGTGCGGTCGAACACGAAGTCCATCGACCACACCTCATTGGCAGCGGACGGCCGCAGGAGGGGCTGGCGCTCGCCTATCGGCACCTTCTTACGCTTTCTGCGACGCACCTGCAGGCCCGCTTCCTGATACAGGCGCTCCACTCGCTTGTAGTTCACGACAAGCCCTTTCTGCCGCAATTTCAAATGGATCATGCCCACCCCGTAGCGTCTGTGCCGATGCGCCAGCGCAGCGATCTGCTCGCGCAGCTCAACGTTGCGGTCGGCCCGAGGCTCATAGCGCAGCGCGCTAGCGCTCATCCGCACCACCGTCAGCGCTCGCCGCTCGCTCAATCCCTTCTCGACCATGCTCCGCACCAGCAGCCTGCGCGCCGGTGCGGTCACCACTTTTTTCGCAACGCATCCTTGATGACGTCGTTCTCGAAGACCTGTTCTGCCAGTAGCTTCTTCAGGCGTGTGTTCTCCGCCTCCAGGTCCTTGAGCCGCTTGGCGTCGGGCACGCTCATGCCGCCGAACTTGCTGCGCCACAGGTAGTACGAGGCCTCGCTAAAGCCATGCTGGCGGCAGAGGTCCTTGATGGGCATGCCGGCCTCAGCTTCGCGTAGGAAGCCGATGATCTGCTCTTCGGAAAAGCGCTTCTTCACGTCCAATCTCCTTCTCATTGAGGATTGGACTCCAAACCGCTTCGCTACTCAATCTCGGGGGGACGTCGCGAGTACCACTATATCTTCAAGAAGCTTTACGAATATAGGGCGCACACGACACTCAATCGAGATGAGGCGTTCTTGACCGCCAACCTCGCCCGAAAGCTTGTTGAATCGTTTTTTACCTTCAAATATCCAAGGCGGCGAAGCGACATTAGTCAATTGATGGAGGCTGGCCTAAAAGATTGCACCATCACGACACCAGAGCTTAAAGAAAAAATCTACCGCTTTATCAATAAGTATTCACATAGCGACGTTATTGAGATAACAGAGGAATC
This sequence comes from Pseudomonas mosselii, assembly GCF_019823065.1. Classification (NCBI taxonomy): domain Bacteria; kingdom Pseudomonadati; phylum Pseudomonadota; class Gammaproteobacteria; order Pseudomonadales; family Pseudomonadaceae; genus Pseudomonas; species Pseudomonas mosselii. The sequence goes on along the minus strand of NZ_CP081966.1, from coordinate 5,113,430 downwards.
CGCAGAAAACTTGGCAGGCGAAAGCCACAGCGTCATCGGGAACATCTTCCAGTGGCTGGAAGAGGTGGACAAGAAACATTACGACGAGATGATTCAGGTTGCGACGGCCTGAGCATCAGGCCGCGAGGGCCATAGCTATGCCACCAGGCGCAGCAAAAAGGGGCCGAAGCCCCTTGGGCTAGATCAGCCCATGCTCGGCGAACGATGCCGTTTCGTTGCCCGCAACGATGATGTGATCGAGCACGCGCACGTCCACCAGACCCAACGCTTCCTTGAGCCGCTGGGTCAGCGCCCGGTCAGCCGCGCTCGGCTCGGGGTTTCCGCTCGGATGGTTGTGCGAAACGACGACCGCCGCCGCATTGAGCCGCAGCGCCTCCTTGACCACTTCGCGCGGATACACCGACGCACCGTCAATAGTGCCGTGGAACATCTCCCTGTATTCGATCAGACGATGGCGCGTATCCATGAACAGCACTACGAACACCTCATGCTCGAAGCTGGCCAACTTTGTACGCAAGTATTCCTTGACCGCCGCCGGCGAAGTGAACTCTGCTCCGCGCTGCATTTTCCGGTCAATGACCTGGCGCGCAGCTTCCAGAATGTCGTCGGCCGATGCCGGTAGATAGCGCCCGTGCGCGTCGCGCACCAGCAGACAGGAATCGAACGAGGGAAAGGACAGTTGCGACATGATCGTGCTCCGGTTGCTCGGGCGGAATTGCCCGGAACCGGCGGCAGCACGGCGCAGCGCAAGCAGTCAGGGGTCGCAGACGGCCGCCAGGACGCAAGCGCGCATGGCGCGCGCCGCCCTTGACGGCGAGAACGCCGTGATACGGTGAAGGGAACAGCAAGACCGCCCACACCCGCCCACTGCACAGAGTCGATTTTTGGCAAGCGGAGCGCGCAGGCCCGGATCAACGAGCCGGGACGGAGGCGTCAGTGATGGAAGCCCGACAGGGGCGAGACTCGCGCAGCGAAGCTCGATGCGCAGCACGACAGCGCGACGGCGGCACGCCGGGACGCCCGACTGCTTGGGACAGGACTACTCGTTGTCCGTCTTGCGCTGCTCGATTTGCAACTGCGCCCGTTGCGTTGCCTGTTGCAGCCGCTCCACCAGCACGCCCCTCGGCGGCAAGGCGGTCAGATACTCGGCAACGTGGATGCCGGACTTGTCCAGCTCCAGCAATTCGATCTGCTCGCGCTTCTTGCCGGTGCAAAGGATGATCCCGAGCGGCGAGGCTTCCTCCGGCTCCCGTTCGTGCTTGTCTAGCCACCGAAGGTAAAGCTCCATCTGCCCTTTGTAGGCCGCCTTGAAGTCACCTACCTTCAACTCCACCGCAACCAGCCGCCGCAGCTTGCGGTTGTAGAACAGAAGGTCAAGGTGGAAATCCTCGTCGTCGATCGGAATGCGCTTCTGCCGGGCGACGAATGAGAAGCCCGCGCCCAGCTCCAGCAGGAAGGACTCCATTTCACGGATGATCGCCGCTTCCAAGTCGCCTTCCTGCCAAGTGTCCCGCAGGCCCAGGAAGTCGAGGATGTACGGGTCGCGCATGACCAGGGCCGGCGACATGCGCTGCGCATCGCGCAGGGTCGCCAACTCCTGCGCTATGGTTTCTTCCGGCTTTTGGGAAAGCGCCGTGCGCTCGTACAGCATCGAGTCGATACGCTCGCGCAGCGTCCGCACGCTCCAGCGTTGGGTGCTGGCCATCTGTGCGTAGTAGTCCCGCTGGAGCGGGTCTTTCAGCGGCATCAGGGCGATGAAGTGCGTCCAGCTCAATTCTCGTATCAGTGATACGAGAATTCGCTCGTCGGGGAAGGTGGCGGCGAACTGCACCATGCGGCGCAAGTTCTGCTCTGCAAAGCTGCTGCCGTACTCCTCCACCAACTGCGCAGCCAAGGTGGGCAGAACTTCCTTGCCGTAGGCGCCCCGGCGCCTGTCCAAGACCTGCGTGTGGATGCGTTGGCCGATGCGCCAGTAGAGCATCGTAAGCTCGCTATTCACCGTCGAGGCGGCGCGCTTGCGCGCCGCCTCGATCAGTGCCCGAATGTCGCCCAGCAGCGCCGCGGGCGCTGCGAGCGATGCTGCTGATGGCCGGCGCCCGTTCATGCCACCGCCTCCGCAAGCTGCCGCGCGCCCGTGATGGCTTGGCGGCGGCTGGCCACCAGCTCGGCCGCCTCGCGCACCGGCTTGTCCTCGGTGTGGACGTAGTGCATGAACATCGCCACGGTCTTGTGGCCCGTCAGCTTCATTCCCACTTTGGTCGGCACACCGGAATTGGCAATGTCGGTGGTCGAGCGATGACGGATGCCGTGCGTGCCTACGTGCGGCACGCTGGCGGCCTTGAGCGTCCGGCACCAGCCGCCATAGTGCTCGCCAAAGGTCAGGTGCTTGGCCGGGTCGTTCGGCGACGGCAGGACGTAAGGGCAGCCTTCCAGACGCGGCGCCGTCGAAAGCAGCCGATAGGCTTCCTCGCTCATGGGCTTGGAAATGCCGCCAACCTTGCTGTCGGGCCACACCACGCGCCGGTTCTCGAAGTCCAGCCAGCTCCATTCGAGCGGGCAGATTTCGGAGCGCCGCGCCGCAAACTCGAATTGCAGCCGGATCGCCAACGGGATGACGTAGTTCTCCAGCCCCTCCGCCTCCAGTTTCTCCAACTGGCGGAAGATCCGCACCATTTCCTCGTCCACGATGAGCCGGGTTTCCTTGCCCGGCGGGTACATCGGGACGTGGCGGCACGGATTCGTACCGTCCGGGCGGAAGCCCCAGACTTCGGCCAAGTTGAACATCTTGCGCAGCACGCCGAAGGTCTTGTTGGCCTCGGTCGGCTTGTAGGCCAGCTTTTCCATGAGCCCCGCAATGTCGGGCCGCTTCACGTCATGCACCTTCTTGCGGCCCAGCAGCGGGATGATGTTGCGGTCGATGACGCCCTGGTAGCCGTCCTGCGTGCTGACCTTGTTGCGCTTCTTGGAGTAGTCCTCCATGAACTTTTTGCACAACTCGGCCATCGTGGGCGCCTTGCGCGCCTCGGCCTTGGCACCGCCGGGATCACCACCCCGGCGAACCTCGGCCAGCCAGTCCTGCGCTTTGACCCGCGCCTGTTCGACGGTTAGCTCCCCGTAGAGTCCCAGCGAGGGCTTGCGGGGCTGGCCAGAGTTCGTGCGGTACTGGAGCATGAACACCCGGCGTCCCGTCGGGGTAATCTTGCAAAGGAAGCCGGGCACGACGGTATCCCGTAGTTCGATGTCCTTCGCCTGGGGTTGCGCCGACTCTACGGCGGTCTTGGTGAGCTTGATCTTTGCCATGATGACTCCTTGGAACGACCCGGATTCCAGGAGCCAGATAGGAGCGGCGCGAGGGAGAACCGGGTCAAGTTTCAGAAAGCACCGGCATATGATGGACGCGCGTAAGCTATTGATAAACCTGTTGTATCGGGCTACGTCGCAGTCCAGCGAACTACCGGGCTGGAGTCATCGTGAAACAAAAAACCCGGCACTCAGGCCGGGTCTTTTGCATTCAAGGCGAACAATCAGGCCTTGAAGGTCTTGCCTTCGAACTGCTCGGCAACGAAGGCCCAGTTGACCAGATTCCAGAAGGCCTCGACGTACTTCGGACGCAGGTTGCGGTAGTCGATGTAGTAGGCGTGTTCCCAGACGTCGCAGGTCAGCAGCGGGGTGTCGCCGCTGGTCAGCGGGCAGCCGGCGCCGATGGTGCTGGCCAGGGCCAGGGAACCGTCGGCCTTCTTCACCAGCCAGCCCCAGCCGGAGCCGAAGGTGCCGACCGAAGTCTTGGTGAACTCTTCCTTGAACTTGTCGAACGAACCGAACGCGGCGGTGATGGCGTCAGCCAGGGCGCCGGTTGGCTGGCCGCCGCCGTTTGGCGACAGGCAGTTCCAGTAGAAGGTGTGGTTCCAGACCTGGGCTGCGTTGTTGAAGATGCCGCCCGAAGAGCTCTTGACGATCTCTTCCAGGGTCTTGCCTTCGAATTCGGTGCCTGGGACCAGGTTGTTCAGGTTCACGACATAGGTGTTGTGGTGCTTGTCGTGGTGAAACTCCAGGGTTTCCTTGGAGATGTGCGGCTGCAGGGCATCGTGGGCGTACGGCAGCGGCGGCAATTCAAAAGCCATGGTGGATCTCCTGATTCAGGTCTGTTTGCGGTTTGCGCCAGGCCTCACGGGTGGCCTGATGAGCGTCGGCGAGTTTGTACTCTTTGCGACGCGAGGGCAGGATCATAGCACCGGCCCGGGCGCTTAACCACGCAACATCTGTGGGGAATAGAGGTTCCAGAGCGGTTGGCGGGGGCCGACAGGCGGACCCTTTCAGGTGATGTGCAATCGCTGTGGGAGCCGGCTTGCCGGCGATGGGCGCGAAGCGGCCCCGTTCTTTTACACTTGTTCACAGCCAGGCGCTGCCATATCTGGCATATACCCTGATCCTGCCTTAAACCCCGATGTCCGCCATGAAACCTTTGCTGTATATCACCCCCTTGCGCGCCTTGCTGTTCGGTCTGACCCTGGCGCTGTTCGAATTGCTGACCTACCTCGCCAGCGACGCGGTCATGCCCGCCATGCCGGTGGTGGTCGGCGACCTTCACGCCAGCACCGAGTACATTCCCCACGCCCTTAACCTCTATCTGCTGGGCGGAGTGCTGCTGCAATGGCTGATCGGCCCGCTGGCGGATCGCTACGGCCGGCGCCCGTTGCTGCTGGGCGGCTGCATCTTCTTCGGCCTGGCGTGCCTGGCGACCTTCTGGGTGCAGGACATCGGCTTGTTCAACCTGTTGCGCCTGTTGCAGGGCATCGGCCTGGGTTTTGTGGTCACAGTCAGTTACCCGGCGCTCAACGAGGCTTTCAGCGAGGCCGACGCGGTGCGCATGATGGCCCTGCTGGCCAATATCGCCCTGTTGTCGCCACTGCTCGGCCCGCTGGTGGGCACCCTGATGCTGCAGTGGCTGGACTGGCGCTGGCTGTTCGTGGCGTTTGCCGCGGGCGCGGTGCTGTGCTGGCTGCTGCTCTACCGGCTGATGCCCGAAACCCTGGGGGTGGAGCGTCGCGACGGTTCGCGCCTGCCGTTCACGCCCATCCACCTGCTGCCATTGCTGGCAGGCTACGGTCAGTTGCTGGGCAATCGGCGCTTTGTGGCCGGCAGTGCGGCGCTGGGGTTGGTGGGGCTGCCGCTGATCGGCTGGATCGGCCTGTCTCCGGTGCTGCTGATCCATGACGAGGGCCTGAGCACCCTGGAATACGCGCTATGGCAGCTGCCGGTGTTCGGCGGGCTGATCCTGGGCAACCTGATCATCAATCGAATCGCTGATCGCTATCCGCTGCCGTCACTGGTGCGCGGGGCCCTGTGGCCATACCTGGCAGGGCTGTCGCTGATGGTTGCGGCGACCTGGTATCGGCCGACGGTGCCCAGCGTGGTGGCCGGCATGTCGCTGTATGCGCTGGGATTGGGCGTGGCCAACGCCGTGCTGTACCGCATGACGCTGTTCTCCAGCGAACAGAGCAAGGGGCTGGTATCGGCGATGCTGGGGATGATCACCATCGCCTTGCTGGGGCTGGGCGGCGCGGTGTTGGCGATGCTCGGCGCGGGTGCGAGCCTGATGCACTTCGCCCTGGCCGCAGGCGTGGCGGGCGCGCTGGCGCTGTGGCCGCTGTGGTTCGTGGTAGGCGGACGTTCGGGGAAAGGGGCTGTGACCCAGTAGAAACATCTCGGGGCAAGTCCGCTCCCACGCAGTCAGTCATTCAGGCTGAATATGTGGGAGCGAGTTTGCCCCGCGATAAGGCCGGAGAAGGCCTAGTTTTGTTCAGCCGCCGGACTCTCCACCGGCACCGGCTTTCCCCGACCCACCTCCTGCCGCCAGTGCAGGGCGATCAGCACAAGCGTCGGCACGCCAAGCAGCGCAGTGATCAGGAAGAAGTCGTGGTAGCCGAACTTCTCCACCATCACCCCGGAATAGCCACCGATCAAACGCGGCAGCAACAGCATGATCGAGCTCAGCAGTGCGTACTGGGTGGCCGAGAACTTCAGGTTGGTCAGGCTTGACAGGTAGGCGACGAAGGCCGATGTGGCCAGCCCCGAACTGAAGTTGTCCAGCGAGATGGTCACCACCAGCATTTCCAGGTTCGGGCCCATGTCGGCCAGCATCAGGAACAGGATGTTGGTCGCCGCCGAGGCCGCGCCGCCGATGAACAGGATCGGCAGGATGCCGAAGCGCACGATCAGCAGGCCACCGGCACCGGCGCCCACCAGGGTCATGATCAGGCCGAAGATTTTGCTGACGCTGGCGATCTGGTCCTTGGTGAAACCCATGTCGATGTAGAACACGTTGGCCATCACGCCCATCACCGTGTCGGACATGCGGTAGGTGGCGATCAGCCCGAGCAGCAGCAGGGCCTGCCAGCGGTAGCGCGTGATGAAGTCGTTGACCGGCGTGAGCACCGGCGCCAGGCCGCGGCGGCCCAGGGACGACAGGCATGCCCAGGTCAGCAGCACATAGAGGATCAGGCGCAGGAAAGCACGGTCTTCGAGCAACAGGTCGAGCATGGACGAGTCGCCGAACACCACGCTGGCCCAGTCGGTGTTGAACAGCTGGGTGAAGCTGGCCGGCACCGAGACCAGCAGGATGATCAGCACGAACACCGAGGCCAGTTGGTGCATCAACCCGTAGCGGGCCGCCGACAGCTGGGTGCGCAGGGGCACCGGCGGTTCGCGCATCACCAAGGTGGTGAACAGCGCGGGCAGCATCAGCACGCCGAACAGCACGTAGGTACCGGTCCAGGCCTCGTGCAGGTAGCTGAACCCGGTGGAACCGAACCACTCGGCGAAGAACAGTGCACCGGCGGTGGCGAGCAGGGCGGCGACCCGGTAGCCGGCCATGTAGCTGGCGGCCAGGGCGGCCTGGCGCTGGTCGTCGGCGATCTCCAGGCGGTAGGCGTCGACGGCGATGTCCTGGGTGGCCGAGGCGAAGGCCACCAGCACCGCCAGGGCGATCAGCCACGAAAGGTGTTTCTGCGGGTCGCAGAAGCCCATGCCGACCAGCCCGAGCACCACCAGCACCTGGGACAGCAGCAGCCACGAACGACGACGGCCCATGCCACCGAGCAGCGGCAGGCGCCATTGGTCGAGCAGCGGCGACCAGACCCACTTGAAGGCGTAGGCCAGGCCGATCAGGCTGGCATAGCCGATGGTCTCACGCGCCACACCCGCCTCGCGCAGCCAGACCGAAAGCGTCGAGAACACCAGCATATACGGCAGGCCGGCGGCGAATCCGAGCAGCAAAAGCACCAAAGTTGACGGGCTGGCATAGGCAGCGAGCGCAGCGCGCCAGGTTTTACGGGGCATGGGCCAACATCTGCCTCAAGGTTTGCGAAAACAAAGCGCGCACTCTAACCGCTGTGCTCCATTGGACGCCAGCCATGGCGTGCCATATCCACACGATTATTGGCCACATTCACGCCTTCTGCGCGCAAGCGGGCGCGTTGTTCGTCGCCCGATGGCGTGCCCAGGGCAAGGCTCAGTCGGCCACCGGCACCCAGCACCCGGTGCCAGGGCAGGCGGGTGTCCGCCGGCAACTGCCCTAGGGTGCGTCCGACCCAGCGCGCCGCGCGGCCGAGGCCGGCCAGTTCGGCCAATTGCCCATAGCTGACCACCTTGCCGGCGGGGACCTGGCCCAGCACCGAGTACAGTGCCATTCGTCGGGCCTCGGCATCCTCCGGCACAGCGGGCGGTGGCGTCGAGGTCACGGGGTATTTGGCCTGTGAATGAAACCGGACAGGCGGTCCGGGCAAATGCGAGCGGAACTCATCGGCATGGTCTGGGTCTGTCCTTGCTCAGGTTGTCGGTATCTGGATAATGCCCGGCTTTTTCGTCGAATCGAACCCAAATTGCGCTTATGTCTTCTAGAACCCTGCTTTGCCTCATCACCGCGTCGCTCTGTACCCCTGTGCTCGCCGACACCGTGTGGATGAAGAACGGTGACCGCCTGAGCGGCAAGATCAAGGTCTTCGACGGCGGCAAGCTGTTGCTGGAGACGCCCTATGGCGGCTCGATCGCTCTGGACTGGAAACAGGTGCAGACACTGGAGAGCGACCGGGAACTGCTGGTCAAGCAGGACGCCTACTCCGGCGAGAAGGCCAAGTCGCTCAAGGCCGCCGAGCCGGGCAAGGTGACCCTGGCCAACGGCGATGCGCCGAAGACCGTCGAGCTGGCCAGCATCGAGCAGATCATGAAGCCGCGACCGCTGGTCGAGGACTTCCTGTGGAAGGGTAATGTCGATGTGGCGATGGACTACAAGCGTGCCGAGACCGACAGCGATGACTACGACGTCAGCTTCAAGACCACCGCCCGCCATGGCCGTTGGCGGCACAACGCCGAGGGCGAGTACAACCGCGAGACCAAGGACGACGTCACCACCACCAACAACTGGAGCGCCGAGTACGCCCTGGACCGCTTCATTACCGAGAAGTGGTTCTGGCAGGGGCGCCTGGAGTACAAGCGCGATCATATCGAGGACCTGGCGCGCCAGCGCACCATCGGTACCGGCCCGGGCTATCAGTTCTGGGATGACGAACTGGGTGCGTTCTCGCTGGGTTCGCTGATCAACCGCACCGATTTCGAGTACCGCGACGGTGGCAAGGACAACTTCTATTCCGCCGCCGTGAAGTGGGACTACAACCGCTACCTGATCGGCAAGAAAGTGGAGTTCTTCACCAATGGCGAATTCGGCAAGCCGCTGGGCGGCGTGGCCGACTACTCGCTGGATGCCGAGATGGGGCTGCGCTACAAGGTGACCGAGTGGGCTTCGCTCAACCTCAAGGCGGAGAAGGACCTGATCAAGGGCACGAGCGACAGCGACCTGGACAAGACTCGCTATACCGCAGGGTTCGGCGTTACCTGGTAAGTCGGCAGCGTGCTTTTGGTGTAGGAGCGGCCTTGTGTCGCGATAGGGCTGCGCAGCGGCCCCAGGATCTCAGCGACTAGGCAGACATTGCCGGGGCCGCGTTGCGGCCCTATCGCGACACAAGGCCGCTCAGGGATATGCGTAGATCTACACGGCAGCAGGCCCAGTGGCAGCGGCGGGTGATAATGCTTATCTTGTCACCCATCCAGTCCGTCGTCAGGAGCCTTTCCAGTGAGTACCAACGCCCTTCGCCCCGCCCGGGAACTGCTGCTCAAGGAGTACCGCGGCGTCCTCTCGACTCACTCCAAGTCCATGCCCGGCTATCCCTTCGGTTCGGTGGTGCCTTACTGCCTGGACGCCGAGGGCCATCCGCTGATCCTCATCAGCCGTATCGCCCAGCACACCCACAACCTGCAGAAAGATCCGAAGTGTTCACTGCTGGTGGGCGAGCGCGACGCCGAGGACGTGCAGGCGGTCGGGCGCCTGACGGTGATGGCCGAGGCGCGCAAGCTGACCGACGAAGCGGCCATCGAGGCTGCCGCGGCCCGCTACTACCGGTACTTCCCTGAATCGGCCAACTACCACAAGGCCCACGACTTCGATTTCTGGGTGCTCGAGCCGGTACGCCACCGCTACATCGGTGGCTTCGGCGCGATCCACTGGCTCGACCAGGTGACCCTGAGCAATCCCTTTGCGGGCAAGGCCGAGGCCAGCATGATCGAGCACATGAACAGCGACCACGCCAATGCCATCGCCCATTACGTCGAACTGACCGACCTGCCGCGCACGGCGCCGGCCGAAATGGTTGGTATCGACAGCGAAGGCATGCATCTGCGTATCGGCCAGGCGGTATACTGGCTGGCTTTCCCGAGTACCTGCAACACGCCGACACAAGTTCGTGAAGCCTTGGTTTTGCTGGCCCGCGCTGACCAGTGGCCGGTTGCGGAAAGCGTCGAGGGTTGAAAACAGGCGTCGAGGCATCCATTTGATGGTCTTACAGGAAGATTCTCTTCCGTCGAGGAACCCTTGATGCGTGCTTTTCTACTGCTGTTACTGCTTTTCCCCGTGCTGGAGCTGTTCGTCTTCGTCAAGGTCAGCGCGGCCATCGGTTTCTTCCCGGCGCTGCTGCTGATCATCGCCGGTTCCGCCCTGGGTGTGTTGGTGATGCGCGTTGCCGGCCTGGCCACTGCCCTGCGTGCCCGGGAAAGCCTGCAGCGCGGCGAGTTGCCGGCTGAGGACATGTTCCAGGGCCTGATGCTCACCGTCGGTGGCGGCCTGTTGCTGCTGCCGGGCTTTATCAGCGATGTGCTGGGCCTGCTCTGCCTGCTGCCGTTCACCCGTCGCCTGGTGGCCGGTCGGCTGCGTCGCCGCGCCGAGGAACAGGCTCTGCGCCAGCGTGCGTTCCAGGATGATCCGTTCCAGGCGCAGCCCCGCGATGGCGGCCATCGTCCGAACGTGATCGAGGGCGAGTACGAGCGTCGCGACAAATAACACCGATTTTTCGTGGGCGCGGGCTTGTCCCGCGATGGCCTCTGGGTTGGGCTCATCGCGGGACAGGCCCGCTTCCACGATGACGTTTTGAAAAATTTTCCGCGCAAGCCTTGTAATTGTTTTTAGCGGCCTCATGTATGTGTCACCGCAAGGTTTCTGGTGGCGACACCAGACATGACATAGGTGGTTCGCCCTGTGCGGACCACCCCCGGCAACGCCGGATCGAATCAACCCGCCGGTGTCGACACCGGCCGATGAAAACCACAATTTGGGAGAGATCGACAATGAAGCTTCGTCCTCTGCATGACCGCGTCGTCATCCGTCGCAGCGAAGAAGAATCGAAAACCGCTGGCGGTATCGTCCTGCCGGGTTCGGCCGCTGAAAAACCAAACCGCGGCGAAGTCGTTGCCGTCGGCACCGGTCGTATCCTGGACAACGGCGAAGTACGCGCGCTGGCCGTGAAAGTGGGTGACAAAGTGGTTTTCGGCCCTTACTCGGGCAGCAACACCGTGAAAGTCGACGGCGAAGACCTGCTGGTCATGGCCGAGAACGAAATCCTGGCCGTTATCGAAGCCTGATTTCCCCGACTTCCCGTTACTCCAAAGAATTTCAAGGATTAAACGATCATGGCTGCTAAAGACGTAAAATTCGGCGATTCCGCCCGTAAGAAAATGCTGGTTGGTGTCAACGTTCTGGCTGACGCGGTAAAAGCGACCCTGGGCCCGAAAGGCCGCAACGTGGTCCTGGCCAAGAGCTTCGGCGCGCCGACTATCACCAAGGACGGCGTTTCCGTCGCCAAAGAGATCGAGCTCAAGGACGCCTTCGAGAACATGGGCGCCCAGCTGGTCAAGGAAGTCGCTTCCAAGGCCAACGACGCCGCCGGTGACGGCACCACCACCGCCACCGTCCTGGCCCAGGCCATCGTCAACGAAGGCCTGAAGGCCGTTGCCGCCGGCATGAACCCGATGGACCTCAAGCGCGGTATCGACAAGGCCACCGCCGCCGTCGTCGCCGAGCTGAAGAACCTGTCCAAGCCATGCGCCGATTCCAAGGCCATCGCCCAGGTCGGCACCATCTCCGCCAACTCCGACAACTCCATCGGTGAAATCATCGCCGAAGCCATGGAAAAAGTCGGTAAAGAAGGCGTGATCACCGTCGAAGAAGGTTCGGGCCTGGAAAACGAACTGTCTGTCGTAGAAGGCATGCAGTTCGACCGTGGCTACCTGTCGCCGTACTTCGTCAACAAGCCGGACACCATGGTTGCCGAGCTGGAAGGCGCGCTGCTGCTGCTGGTCGACAAGAAGATCTCCAACATCCGTGAGCTGCTGCCAGTACTGGAAGCCGTTGCCAAGGCCGGTCGTCCGCTGCTGATCGTTGCCGAGGACGTCGAGGGCGAGGCCCTGGCCACCCTGGTGGTCAACAACATGCGTGGCATCGTCAAGGTTGCCGCGGTCAAGGCCCCGGGCTTCGGCGACCGCCGCAAGGCCATGCTGCAGGACATCGCCGTCCTGACCGGCGGTACCGTGATCTCCGAAGAGATCGGTCTGTCCCTGGAAACCGCCACCCTGGAGCACCTGGGTAACGCCAAGCGCGTGATCCTGTCCAAGGAAAACACCACCATCATCGACGGTGCTGGCGAAGAAGCCGACATCCAGGCCCGCGTCACCCAGATCCGTGCCCAGGTTGCCGACACCACTTCGGACTACGACCGTGAGAAGCTGCAAGAGCGTCTGGCCAAGCTGGCTGGCGGTGTTGCCGTGATCAAGGTCGGTGCCGGCACCGAAGTCGAAATGAAAGAGAAGAAAGCCCGCGTCGAAGACGCCCTGCACGCTACCCGTGCAGCCGTCGAAGAAGGCGTGGTGCCTGGCGGTGGTGTTGCCCTGGTTCGCGCCCTGGCTGCCATTGCCAACCTCAAAGGCGACAACGAAGACCAGAACGTCGGTATCGCCCTGCTGCGTCGCGCCGTCGAAGCCCCGCTGCGCCAGATCACTGCCAACGCCGGCGACGAGCCAAGCGTTGTCGCTGACAAGGTCAAGCAAGGTTCGGGCAACTTCGGCTACAACGCCGCTACCGGTGAATACGGCGACATGATCGAGATGGGCATCCTGGACCCAGCCAAGGTCACCCGTTCGGCCCTGCAAGCCGCAGCTTCGATCGGCGGTCTGATGATCACCACCGAAGCCATGGTTGCCGACCTGCCGGAAGACAAGCCAGCTGCTGGCATGCCTGACATGGGCGGCATGGGTGGCATGGGCGGCATGATGTAAGCCAGCCTTACCCCCTGTACCCAGAAAAAGCCCCGCCTAGTGCGGGGCTTTTTCGTTTGTTCTGGCGTCATCGCAAGGATGGGTTTGCCCCGCGATTGTTCATCGAACGGCGCTGTGTTCTGCCACGGGGGCCCTGGCGGCCCCGCTGCGATACAGCACCAGGTAATACGACCCCAGCCCGATCAACCAGCAGAACACCGCCGTCCATACGTTGTGTGACAGGAAGTGCGCGCCCTGCATCATCCGTCCGACCGACAGTCCCGCGCCAGCCACGAGGGCTACCGCGAGCGCCACCCGTGCCAGGCGCGGACGGCGATCGCGCAGCATGAAGAACAGGCCGAACAGGCAGAACCCGGTCGCGGCATGCCCGCCTGGCCAGCACAGTCCGGGCTTGTCGGTCGCAGGGCGTGGCTCCAGCAGCTTGCTGTAGGTCTCCTTGCCGCCGAATTGGGTCAGGCTCCACGGGCATTGCACTTGGGTAACTTTCTTCAGCGGCGTGACGAAGGCCGTCGACAGCCCCAACGCCAATACCAGGCAGCCGAGTTCACGGCGCCAGCCCGCCAGCCGTTGCCAGACGAAGCTCAGGGCGAAACCGACCACGGCCAGCAGTCCGAAGACGATTACGCCCTGCTTGACCCGGTCATGCAGGATGTTTTCCAGCAGGTAGCTGTGGCGACCGATGAACTGGCCGGCAGCCGGGTCGTAGAACAGGTTGGCCACATCCATGTCCAGCGGCGTCCATTCGAGCAGGATCAAGGCCATGGCGGTAACGAAAGGGATGCCCAGGTACAGCCACGGGTTGATCGGGCGAGGGCGCACGGATGACTGCATGATGACTCCAGAGGGTGGAAAAGACCGTGCATTGTCGGGTGCCCGCTATCCTGTGTGCGTGAATGATCGGTGAAAAAACTGTCAAGTTCGGTGATTTCGAGCCAGGGCATGGCACCATGCGGGCATTGGACGTAAGCTGCGCCTGCCGCGCCCGGCGAAGCGCCGCACAGGAGACCTCGATGCGCATTCTTTTGGTTGAAGACAACCGCGATATTCTGGCCAACCTGGCCGACTACCTTGGCATGAAGGGCTACACCGTCGACTGTGCCCAGGATGGCCTGTCCGGGTTGCACCTGGCCGCGACCGAACACTACGACCTGATCGTGCTCGACATCATGTTGCCGGGCATCGATGGCTATACGCTGTGCAAGCGCCTGCGCGAGGATGCCCGGCGCGACACGCCGGTGATCATGCTCACCGCCCGCGACCAGCTGGACGACCGCCTGCAAGGCTTCCGCTCGGGCGCGGACGACTACCTGCTCAAGCCGTTCGCGCTGTCCGAGCTGGCGGCGCGCATCGAGGCGGTGCTGCGTCGCGCCCAGGGTGGTGGTCGGCGTACCCTGCAGGTCGCCGACCTGAGCTACGACCTCGATACCCTGGAGGTGACTCGTCAGGGGCGCCTGCTCAAGCTCAACCCGGTCGGCCTGAAACTGCTGGCCGTGTTGATGCAGAAGAGCCCCCATGTATTGCGCCGCGAGGTGCTGGAGGAAGCCTTGTGGGGCGACGACTGTCCGGACAGCGACAGCCTGCGCAGTCACGTCCACCAGTTGCGCCAGGTGATCGACAAACCGTTCGACAAACCCCTGCTGCATACCGTCCATGGCGTCGGCTATCGCCTCGCCGAGGGCCGCGATGGAGTTTAAACAGAGCCTTGCCCAGCGCATCATCATCGCTTTCGCGCTGATGAGCGCGCTGGTGGCCGGGGCCTTCGCCTTCGGCATCGTCGCCACGGTGCACCTGGTCGAGGAACGCCTGATCTCGTCGGTGCTTGGCGGTGATCTGCAACGCCTGCTGCGCATGGACAGCGTCAGCGACTGGAGCCATCGGCCACGCCCCGACCAGTTGTTCTATTTCAGCGGCGGGCGCGATGACTTCGAGTTGCCCAAGGACCTGCGCCACCTGGATGCCGGCTTCCACGAGGTGTTTCGCGACCAGCTCTCGTATCATGCCATGGTCGAGATCGTCGACGGTCGGCGTTATGTGCTGCTGCAGGACCAGAGCGATTTCGAGGAGCGCGAGCGGGTGTTGTTCGCCGTGGTCGTGGTCGGCTTCGTGCTCAGCCTGGCCCTTGCGGTGATCCTTGGTTGGTTGCTGGCGCGGCGCGTGATGGCGCCGGTGATCCGCTTGGCGCGCCAGGTCCGCCACCGTGACCAGTTGCTGGGCCTTGCGCCGCCGTTGGCGCCGGACTACGCGGCGGACGAGGTCGGCCAGCTGGCAGTCGCCTTCGACGATACCCTGGGGCGCCTGCGCGATGCCTTGACCCGTGAGCGGCTGTTCACCAGCGACGTCAGCCATGAGCTGCGCACGCCGCTGATGGTCCTGGCGACTTCGTGCGAGTTGCTGATGGAGAACCCCGGCCTTGATGGGCGCGCGCGCAGCCAGGTTGAACGCATCGCCCGGGCGACCGAGGAAATGCGCGAACTGGTGAAGACGTTCCTGATGTTGGCCCGTGCACAGCGCGATGAAGGCGCCATCGCATCGCGGGCAACCTTGCGTGAGGTGGGCGACGACCTGATCGGTGTATGGCGCGACACCATCGAACAGAAGGGCTTGGCGCTTTACTACGAGGGGCGGGTCAGTGCCAGCCCGGTGCTGTACAACGCCACCTTCCTGCAATCGGTGATGGGTAACTTGCTGCGCAACGCGGCGCACTACACTGACAGTGGCTACATTCGCCTGAGTCTCGAGGCCAATGGCTTCTGTGTCGAGGACAGTGGCGTGGGGATTCCGGAGGAGCAGCGCGAGGCGATGTTCCGGCCGTTCGTGCGTGGCGACGAGCGCCGCGGCGAGGGCCTGGGCCTGGGCCTGTCGCTGGTGCAGCGCATCTGTGACGATCAGGGTTGGCGCGTCACCTTGACCGCGACCTTGCCCCATGGTTGCCGCTTCCAGGTCGACCTGAGCCAGGGCACGAAAGTGGTGCAGGACGGTGAAAGCCAGGATGGGCTATTGGATCCCGATTAACCTCCTGTAACACCTGCATTTGGTGCTGACAGATTTTTCACATCGACATGACCTGATTCCAACGCTTGCGTACCTATGGTGAGCGCACTGGAGTCAGGAGATGTCCAATGCGTAGCCCCATCAAACTCGAATTCTCGGACAAGTACGACCGCAATCACGCCCGGGAGTACTTCCTCAAGCACCAGGATGGCCTGGCTCGGCGCTTGTCCCACCAGCGTGACGAGCAGTTGGCCCGCCGTGCCCTGGCGCTGGCCGGTGAGCCTGGCCTGGTGCTCGACCTGCCCTGCGGCGCCGGAAGGTTCTGGCCGCTGCTGGCGGAAAAGGCCAACCGCGTGATCATCGGCGCGGACAATTCAGCGGCGATGATCGAGACAGCCTGTGCGTCACAACCGCCAGAGGTGGTTGCGCGGGTACGCCCCTTGCAGACTTCCGCGTTCGCCATCGACCTTCCGGATAACGCGGTCGACAGCATTTTTTGCATGCGCTTGTTCCACCATATTGGCGATCCGCTCCATCGGAAGAAAATTCTTTCGGAATTTCAAAGGGTTAGCCGAGACAGCGTGATCCTTTCGCTGTGGGTGGATGGCAATTTCAAGGCCTGGCGCCGCCGCAAGCTCGAAGCCAGGCGCAGTGCGCGGACGACGCAGGACGGCTATCAGAACCGCTTCGTGTTACCCGCGGCTACAGTTGAAGAAGAATTTGTGTCAGCAGGATTCAGAATTCAGGAACGACTCGACTTTCTGCCGTTCTATGCCATGTGGCGAGTTTACGTATTGCGCAAGGGGTAACGAGTGATGGCGGTAGCGCAGAATCAGTCCAGGCAGTTTGATTTTTACTGGCAGCAGCAGGGAGAGTGGGTCGAGGAACCCAACCAGCGGCGTGGCGGCGAGAGTGGCGTGCAGCGCCTGAGCGACGGCGAGGGGCATCTGCTGTATGCCAAACGCCAGGTCGGGCACATCTACCGCAGCCTGCTGCATCCGTTCGGGCGCCCCACGGTGTTGCGCGAACTCGATGCACTGAACAGTTTCGAGCAACTGGGCGTCAGGGTACCGCGGATCGTCTATGCCGGGGCCGAGCGGGACGCTGATCATCAGTGGCGGGCCTTGCTGGTCAGCGAGGCGCTCGAGGGTTTCGTCGACCTCGATGCCTGGCATGCCTCCGGGGCCCGTGAGCATTACCCGCAGGCCGTGCATGAGCGCATGCTCAAGGACCTCGCGGACAACCTGGCGCGCATGCACCTGGGGCATTGGCAGCATGGCTGCCTGTACGGCAAGCACGTGTTCGTCAAGGTGGTGGGCGAGGGCGAGTTGGCGCGGGTGGAAGTGGCGTTGCTGGACCTGGAGAAGTGTCGGCGGCGGATCAGTTGCCAGCGTGCGGCCTATAACGACCTGCGGCAGTTGCGACGCCACTCGTCGTTCAACGAGGCGGAATGGCAGACCTTGCTCTACTTTTACCAAATGGCGTTTGGCAGCGCGGTCAAAGGTTTAGAGCAATGAAACTAGAAATCGCTCGAGCTTTATTCCTGGTCGCGGCGTTGGCGGTGACCACGGCGGCGGCGGCGGCCTGGGAGCAGCCGCGGCCCACGGTCTTCAGCAAGGCTGAGGTCGGTGGGGTGTGTCCGTTGCCACGGGTGGCCAAGGTAGAGCAGGGGCGGGCTGAGCCGGATCATGATCTGCTGTTGTTCCTGTTTGGGATGAGGCAGGGGTTGCGGCCGTTTGGTTGACGTGGGTTATGTGGTGAGCGCCGGGGGTTTCTTTATGAATTTCTGGCGTTTGTTTATTTGGGGTTTATGGTTGGTTGATGTTTGTTTTTGAAGTTTTATGCGCATTCATTTGCAATGTCGACGCTTATTCACCTTTCCGCCCTTACGGCGGGTCGAGGGTGTCAGAAATTTTGTGTTCGGGCATAACATGAGTAAGAGGTGCATGTATGCCAACCAAAAAGAAACCCTTGCGTGACCTGCCCAAAATCCCCAAAGAGCTGCTGGAGCAGTTCGGTGAGGGCCTGATGACCGCAGAGGCTATCGAGGATGCCTCTGCGGCGTTCAAGAAGGCCTTGATCGAACGCGCTCTGCACGCCGAACTTGGCCACCACCTGGGTTATCCGCCGGGCGCGCAGCGCCCAGAGGATGAAACCAACCAGCGTAACGGCAAGAGTGGCAAGACGGTTTTGACCGGCGATGGCCCGCTGCGGCTGGAAATTCCTCGTGACCGAGACGGCAGTTTTGCGCCCATTCTCATCCCCAAGCATGAGCGGCGGTACACCGGTTTCGATGACAAGATCATCGCCATGTACGCCCGTGGCATGACGGTCAGAGAGATCCGAGCCTTTCTGTCCGAGCAGTATGGAACAGAGGTCTCACCCGACTTCATCAGCTCTGTGACAGACGAGGTCATGGAAGAAATTGGCGCGTGGCAGCAGCGGCCACTGGAGCCCATGTACCCGGTCATTTTCTTCGATGCACTGCGGGTGAAGATCCGCGAAGAAGGCTTGGTGCGCAACAAGGCCATTTACTTGGCGCTGGGCGTTCTACCCGACGGGACGCGCGATATCTTGGGCATCTGGATCGAGAACACCGAGGGTGCGAAGTTCTGGATGAAGGTCTTTAACGATCTCAAGACACGTGGTGTCGAGGATGTGCTGATTGCCGTGACCGATGGCCTCAAAGGCATGCCAGAGGCTCTCAGCGCCGTGTTTCCAGAGACGACGCTGCAGACGTGCATCGTGCACCTGATCCGCAACAGCCTGGACTTTGCAGCCTGGGACAAGCGGCGGGCACTGGCCAAGGCGCTCAAGCCGATCTACCAGGCCATCAACGCCGAAGCGGCTGAGCAGGCACTCGATGAGTTTGAAAACGGGCCCTGGGGCAAGCAGTATCCAACGGTCGTTGCGGCCTGGAGACGCGCCTGGGATCGAGTGATTCCCTTCTTTGTCTTCCCACCAGCCATCCGGAAAGTGATCTACACCACCAACGCCATCGAGAGTATCAATGCCCAACTGCGCAAGATCATCAAGACCCGAGGCCATTTCCCGAACGATGACGCAGCTACCAAGCTGATCTGGCTGGGGCTGCGAAACATCACGGCGAACTGGGGCTCAGCGGCGCATGATTGGAAAAGTGCGATGAATCAATTCGCGATTTTGTACGGAGATCGGTTCATCAGGCCGACCTGGTGAAAGTCAGGGCCTGCCTGACGGCAGGCCGTTACCGGCCCGCACACAAAAAATCTGACACTTCCGGCGGGTCACTTTTTGTCAAACGCGACAAAAAGTAACCAAAAAACGCTGCGCTCCATTCATCCGGCCCTGCGCTTCGCTCCGGGTCCCCTCACTCCGGCCTTGCTCCCGGGAGGACCGCGCTGCAGGGCCCATCCTGGGCCCCAGCGCTTGACGGGCATCCATGCCCGTCACCTCCCTCCGCAAGACCTGCGTTCGGCCTCCTGAAGTCGCGAAGTTACGGGCGGCGCCTGAACTGACACAGCTGTCGCTAGTTGAAAGTTTAGTTGATCTCTCGATCGTATCGCGGGGCAGCCAATATATAACTAACTGTCAAACAGCTAACTTCGAATTTCTTGCTCTTGCTCTTGCTTCTAAGCGCGCGGTAGTTCAGGCAACACCAATTGCGACTTCAGGAGGCCGAGCGGAGTTCTTGCGGAGGGAGGTGACGGCCATGGATGGCCGTCAAGCGCTGCGCCCCAGGATGGGGCGTTCAGCGCGGTCCTCCCGGGAGCAAGAACGGAGCGAGGGAACCCCGAAGCGAAGCGTAGGGGCCGGATGAACGGAGCGGGGCGGCTTTGGTTACTTTGGCCGCGGACGGCGAGTTAAGACCAATCTATGGTCACCCCATTTTTTGCAATACTGTTCATCAGATGGAATGGATGGCTTGCTTCAATCTATCCGGCGTCTATTGGGCTCGCATCCCGCGCCACGATGAGCATTCGCACCTGGCGATCCTAACAAAGTAGGCGGCTTCCAAGAGCCAATTGGTCGTTCAGGATCATCGCCAGGCCGATCGGCCGTTTATTTCATCTGTTGTTCAGCTATCGCAAAACCTGATGGTGAAACTCGGTGCAGCACAACGGGGTCAGGCGTTTATCGCGTCTGGCTCCGTTTTATATTGCGTGTGCCGAGTGGCAATGGCCCACGCAATGCGTGCCAGTTTGTTGGCCAACGCGCAGGCCACCACATTGGAGTGACGTCGCGCGAGCAATGAACGCACCCAATCGGCCAATGGGCCTTTCTGATACTTCAGGCGAAGCATGTAGACCCGTGCGCACAGCACCAGCAAATGCCGAAGGTTCTTGTCGCCACGCTTGCTGATCCCCAGCAAAGCTGGCCTACCACCAGTGCTGTACTGGCGGGGCACCAGACCTACAGAGGCCGCAAAGTCCCGGCTACTGCCGTACTGCCGAGCATCTCCCATTTCTACAGCCAGCAGGCTGGCGGTGATCGGCCCAACACACGGCATGCTCAGCAAACGACTGCCTAGATCATCGTCAGCCAGTTGGCTCTCCAGCTCTTTGTCCAACACCTTGATCTGCTCGCTCAAGTAGACGAAATGATCATGCAGGCGCTGCAGTAATGCGACGAGCCGTATTGGCAGGTCGTGCTCTTCAAGCACCGAAGCAAGGCGTTTGACCACTGCCAATCCGGTCGGCAGGCTGACACCGAATTCGAGCAGGAACCCATGCATCTGGTTCACCGTCTTGGTTCGGTCGCGGATCAATGATTCACGCATCCGATGAGAAACAGAGAGCGTTTGCTGCTCAGGCGATTTTGGCGTCACAAAGCGCATGGAGGGTCGGGAAGCGGCTTCGCAGATGGCTTGCGCATCGACGAAGTCATTCTTGTTGCTCTTGACGAAAGGTTTAACGAACTGCGGCGAGATCAGCTTGGCCTCATGATCCATCGCTTTGATTTCTCGCGCCAGGCAGTGTGAACCGGCACAGGCCTCCATCACTACCGTGCAAGGGGGATGATTGGCCAGAAACCGCATCATCTGCTGCCTTGAGCACTTCTTGCGCATTACCTCTTTGCCGAACTTGTCCTGGGCGTGCAGGTGGAAGGTATGTTTACCAATGTCGATGCCGATCAGGGTCACGCTGCTCATGATGACGGTCTCCGAAGTAAAAGCACCCTGCGAAAGCGTACGCCTCGCAGGGTGCCGGGGTGACCATCTCATTAAGTAACCCGCCGTAAGGGCGGAAAGGTGACTAAATGTCGATATCGTCTACGAATGCGCATAAAAAATTCAAAACCCACACCCTGAAACCCGAACCCACACCCTGAAACCCGAACCCTTGCCCAATCCCCCCCCAACCGCTATCGTCCAACCCCAAGAAAATTCATCCGATGACTGGACGTACCCACCTCGTGACCCCGCTCATCAAACGCTCCCTGGTAGAACAAGCCGTAGACCAGCTCCGCGACCGCATCGCCAAGGGCACCTGGTCGATAGGCCAGCGCCTGCCCACCGAACCGGAGCTGGCCAGCGACCTGGGCATCAGCCGCAACACCGTCCGCGAGGCCATGCGCGTCCTGGCCTTCAGCGGCCTGGTGGAAATCCGCCAGGGCGACGGCAGCTACCTGCGTACCGCCGTGGACCCCTTGCAGGCCGTGCAGGTCATGTCCCGCTGCGCAGTCGAACACGCCCGCGAAACCCGCCATATTCTTGAAGCAGAAGCCATCGGCCTGGCCGCCGTGCGCCGCACCGACGCCGACCTGCAGGCCCTGCGCGAGGCCCTGGAACACAGCGCGCGACATTTCCATGGCGATGTCGACGCCTACGTCGAATGCGACCTGGTGTTCCACCAGCGCCTGGTGGACGCCGCCCACAACCCCGCCCTGAGCGAGCTGTACCGCTACTTCTCCAGCGTGGTCCGCGCCGCCCTGCAGCACAACATGACCAGCGTCCCCCGTTGCCAGGCCGTGTTCGACCTGCACGGGCAGATCCTCGACGCCCTCGAACAACGCGATCCGGAACGGGCCAAGCACCTGAGCCGGACACTCATCGAATCCTGACAACGAGAAGGCCATGGCCGAACAACTGACCCGCAACACCGCTCCCCGTGAGGCGGAGCTCGATGAACTGCTGATCGACGCCGAAGCCGACGACGAGCAGGTCCAGCAACAGCCCGTGGTGCTGCGCAGGCCCTGGCTGTTGCTGCTGGGCCTGGTGTTGGTGGCGCTGAACCTGCGCCCGGCGCTGTCGAGCATGTCGCCGGTGCTCGGTCAGGTATCCGAAGGGCTGGGGCTCAGCGCATCGCAAGCCGGGCTGCTGACCACCTTGCCGGTACTGTGCCTGGGGCTGTTCGCGCCGCTGGCGCCGATCCTGGCGCGACGATTCGGCAGCGAGCGGGTGATCTTCGGCATCCTGCTGACCCTGGCGCTGGGCATCCTGGTGCGCAGCACCCTGGGCGCCACTGGTGTGTTCCTCGGCAGCCTGATGGCGGGGGCGAGCATCGGCATCATCGGCGTGCTGCTGCCAGGTATCGTCAAGCGCGACTTCCCCCAGCACGCCGGTACCCTGACCGGCGTCTACACCATGGCGCTGTGCCTGGGCGCCGCGATGGCCGCCGGGGCCACGGTGCCCTTGACCCGCCACTTCGATGACAGCTGGGCGCTGGGGCTGGGCTTCTGGCTGCTGCCTGCCTTGCTGGCGATGCTGGTCTGGCTGCCCCAGTCCCGTCAGGGCCATGGCGTGCACAAGGTGGCCTACCGCGTGCGCGGGCTGTGGCGCGATCCGCTGGCCTGGCAGGTGACGCTTTACATGGGCCTGCAGTCATCGCTGGCCTATATCGTGTTCGGCTGGCTGCCTTCGATCCTGATCGGCCGCGGGCTGAGCCCGACCGAGGCGGGGCTGGTGTTGTCCGGCTCGGTGATCGTGCAACTGATCAGCTCCCTGAGCGCGCCCTGGCTGGCCACGCGGGGCAAGGACCAGCGCCTGGCCATCGTGGTGGTGATGCTGGTGACCCTGGGCGGGCTGTTCGGTTGCCTGTATGCGCCGATCGAGGGGCTGTGGGGCTGGGCGATCCTGCTCGGGCTGGGGCAGGGCGGCACCTTCGCCCTGGCACTGACCCTGATCGTGCTGCGCTCCAAGGACGCCCATGTGGCGGCGAACCTGTCGAGCATGGCCCAGGGCGTGGGCTACACGCTGGCATCCATGGGGCCATTCGCAGTAGGGCTGGTGCATGATCTGACCGGTGGCTGGAGCGCGGTGGGCTGGATCTTCGCGGTGCTGGGCGTCGGGGCGATCCTGTTCGGTCTCGGCGCCGGGCGGGCGCTGCATGTGCAGGTCAGCAGCGAGCACGTTTGAGGCTCTGGCTTGATCCGTGATCGTCATTCACGACGCGAATGGGCATGGTGTTGCTGGCATCCAGGCAGTATCTTGCGGGTTTCGCACCTAGCGCAGGAACAGTCCATGAGCGATGCCAGCAGCGCCCTGATCACCCGTTTCTACCAGGCCTTCCAGCGTCTGGACGCCGAGGCCATGGTGGCCTGCTACAGCGAAGACATTGTCTTCAGCGACCCAGTCTTCGGCACCCTGCGCGGGCGTGACGCGGGTGACATGTGGCGGATGCTCACCGCCCGCGCCAAGGACTTCACCCTGACCTTCGACGACGTGCGCAGCGATGGCGCGCACTGGGTGGCGACCTACCTGTTCAGCCAGACCGGGCGGGTGGTGGTCAACGATATCCAGGCGCGCTTCGTGATCCGCGACGGGCTGATCTGCCAGCACGACGATACCTTCGACCTGTGGCGTTGGGCGCGTCAGGCGCTGGGCATGCCGGGCGTCCTGCTGGGCTGGACGCCGATGTTGCAGAACAAGGTGCGCCAGCAGGCATTCAAGGGGCTTCGCGCATTCCAGCAGGCGCGCTGAGGCGTTAAGCTGGCGGCCTTCTTCCGTTGCACCGAACCGAGCCGTGAGCGAAACAGCGCCTTCCCCCGACTGCAAACCCTGGTACGTCTACCTGGTGCGTGCCGCCAATGGCTCGTTGTACTGCGGTATCAGCGATGATCCGCAGCGGCGCTTCATCAAGCATCAGAAAGGGCAGGGCGCACGTTATTTCAAGACCAGCCCGGCGCAGGCGCTGGTGTATGTGGAGCAGTGGCCGGACAAGGGCGAGGCGTTGCGCCAGGAGCGGTTGGTGAAGAAGCTGCGCAAGGCGGCGAAGGAGGCGTTGGTGGCGTCCTATGCCGGATTCGGGGGGTAGTGGTCTCGCCGACGGTGGGGCGGGTTTCGTCCGTGGTCATGATAGATCGCTGGGACTGATTTGCTGCCCTTTCGCGACGCAAGGCCGCTCCCACAGGGAAACGTGATCGCCTGTGGGGCGCGAAAGGGGCGCAACGCGCCCCGACGATCTCAGTCCTTGCGTCGCTTCAACTGATCGACCAGTTGCGTCGGCAAGCCCTTGATCACCAGCGTCCCAGCCTCTTCGTCATACTCCACCTTCGAGCCCAGCAAATGCGCCTCGAAGCTGATCGACAACCCCTCGGCACGCCCGGTAAAGCGGCGGAACTGGTTGAGGGTACGTTTGTCGGCCGGAATCTCCGGCGACAGCCCGTAGTCGCTATTGCGGATATGGTCGTAGAACGCCTCGGGGCGGTCCTCGTCGATCAGACTGGAGAGTTCCTCCAGCGTCACCGGCTCGCCCAGCTTGGTCTGGGTGGTGGCGTAGTCGACCAGGGTCTGGGTTTTTTCCCGGGCAGACTCTTCCGGCAGGTCTTCTTTCTCGACGAAGTCGCTGAAGGCCTTGAGCAGGGTGCGGGTTTCACCCGGGCCGTCGACGCCTTCCTGGCAGCCGATGAAGTCGCGGAAATAATCCGAGACCTTCTTGCCGTTCTTGCCCTTGATGAACGAGATGTATTGCTTGGAGTTTTGGTTGTTCTTCCACTCGGACAGGTTGACCCGCGCCGCCAGGTGCAACTGGCCCAGGTCCAGGTGGCGCGACGGTGTGACGTCGAGTTCGGCGTTCACCGCCACGCCTTCGCTGTGGTGCAGCAGGGCGATGGCCAGGTACTCGGTCATGCCCTGCTGGTAATGGGCGAACAGCACGTGGCCACCGGTGGAAAGGTTGGACTCTTCCATCAGCTTCTGCAGGTGCTCGACGGCGACGCGGCTGAAGGCGGCGAAGTCCTTTTCCTCATCCAGGTACTGCTTGAGCCAGCCGCTGAACGGGTAGGCGCCGGACTCGCCATGGAAAAAGCCCCAGGCTTTGCCTTGCTTGGCGTTGTAGCTGTCGTTGAGGTCGGCCAGCAGGTTCTCGATGGCGTCGGAGGCTGCCAGTTCGCTGTCGCGCGCATGGAGCACGGCGGGGCTGCCATCGGGCTTCTTGTCGATCAGGTGAACGATGCAATGACGGATTGGCATGGAATTCTCGGTGGTCTGAGCGGTGAAAAGCCGCGCTGCAAAAGTCGCTCAGTTTACCTCAGGGCGGGGGTGATGCAGTGGCCAGATATTGGCGCAAATGCCAGTTGTTCGTTTTTTGTTCATTTTTTTGCGATTTTTCCGAAAACCCCCGAAAAACCTGCACAAAATCAATGTCGACAGCGGATATTTCTCGATTCCTGTGGTAGCTTTGCGCGGTCTTGCGCCCCTTGGGTGGCGCATTGCTGGCAGATCGCTTGCGCGGTGTCGAACCAAACGCCGATTTGCGTATCTACATACGCGATCGACGCGGCCTCTGGATTGTCCCGGGCTGGCCCGACCACCGACCTAGCATGCTGCACAACCTCTGATTTGATAGGGAAGGAACACCACCATGGCACTGACCAAAGACCAACTGATTGCCGACATCGCTGAATCCATCGACGCGCCGAAAACCACCGCGCGCGCTGCTCTGGAGCAACTGGGCCAGATCGTTGCCGACCAACTGGAAAACGGCGCCGAAATCACCCTGCCAGGCATCGGCAAGCTGAAAGTCTCCGAGCGTCCTGCCCGTACCGGCCGCAACCCTTCGACTGGCGCTGCCATCGAAATCGCTGCCAAGAAAGTCGTCAAGTTCGTTCCAGCCAAAGTGCTGACCGACTCGATCAACAAGTAATTGTTGATGCGTTGACGAAACCGCGCCCGGCTTGCCCGGGCGCGGTTTTTTCATGCCTATGATTTGCGCGCGGCATGCCATTGCTGGCGTGCGCTGTCGTCCTGGAAGCTCCAGGCGACCATGCGGCTCTGCTTCTGCCCCTGGCCCATCTCGACGATGCGCACGGCCTTCACCCCGGCCTTCTTCAAGGCCGCCTCGATGCCCGGCAGGTTGCTGGCCTTGGACACCAGGCTGGTGAACCACAGCACCTGGGCCGCGTACTGCACGCTTTCAGCGACCAGTTGGCTGACAAAGCGGATCTCGCCACCTTCGCACCACAGTTCGTTGTTCTGTCCGCCAAAGTTCAGCACTGGCAGCTTGCGCTTGGGGTCCTGCTTGCCGAGATTCTTCCACTTGCGCTGGCTGCCGCGGGTGGCTTCCTCGCGGGAGGCGTGGAACGGCGGGTTGCACAGGGTGACGTCGAAGCGTTCGTCGGCCTGCAGCAAGCCACTGAGGATGTGCCTGGGCTGCGCTTGCTGGCGCAGGCTGATGGCCTTGTCGAGCTTGTTGGCCTGGACGATGGCCTTGGCCGAGGCCAGGGCCACGCCGTCGATGTCGGAGCCGGTGAAGCGCCAGCGGTAGTCGCTGTGGCCGAGCAGGGGGTAGATGCAGTTGGCGCCGACGCCGATATCCAGGGCGCGCACCTGGGCGCCGCGGGGGATTTCGCCGCCGTTGTCTTCGCCCAGTAGGTCGGCCAGCACATGGATGTAGTCGGCGCGGCCGGGGATCGGCGGGCACAGGTAGTCGGTCGGGATGTCCCAGTGCTGGATGCCGTACTGGGCCTTGAGCAGGGCGCGGTTGAACACCCGCACGGCCTCGGGGTTGGCAAAATCGATGCTGGGCTTGCCGTAGGGGTTGGTGATGGTGAAGCGGGCCAGGTCCGGGTGCGCCTTGATCAGGGCGGGGAAGTCGTAGCGGCCCTGGTGGCGATTGCGCGGATGCAGGGTGGGTTTGTTGGTCATGGTCGGATCCGGTGTTGCAGGCCCTGAGGCTGCTTTGCAGCCCTTTCGCGACACAAGGCCGCTCCCACAGGATAGTGGCGCCTTTCAAGCTGGCGCCGTCCTGTGGGAGCGGCCTTGTGTCGCGAAAGGGCCGCAACGCGGCCCCAGCGGTCTATCAGGTTGTTACAGCGCCGCAATCCGCGCATGCTGCTCGGTGAAGTTGGCCAGGGCCTGCTCCGACTCGGCCAGCTTGGCGCGTTCCTTCTCGATCACCGCAGGCGGTGCCTTGTCGACGAAGGCGGCGTTGGACAGCTTGCCACCCACGCGCTGGACCTCGCCCTGCAGGCGCTGGATCTCCTTGCTCAGGCGCGCAAGTTCCGCGTCCTTGTCGATCAGGCCGGCCATCGGCACCAGCACCAGTAGGTCACCCACCAGCGCGGTGGCCGACAGCGGCGCTTCGTCCTGCTCACCGAGCACGGTGAACGACTCGACCTTGGCCAGTTTCTTCAGCAGGGCTTCATTTTCCTGCAGGCGACGCTGGTCGTCGGCGTTGGCGTTCTTCAGGAACAGCGGCAGCGGCTTGCCCGGGCCGATGTTCATCTCGGCGCGGATGTTGCGCAGGCCCACCATCAGCTCCTTGAGCCACTCGATGTCGCCTTCGGCGGCGGCGTCGATGCGGCTTTCATTCGCTTCAGGCCATGGCTGCAGCATGATGGTCTTGCCTTCGATACCGGCCAGCGGCGCGATGCGCTGCCAGATCTCTTCGGTGATGAACGGCATGAACGGGTGCGCCAGGCGCAGGGCGACTTCCAGCACGCGCACCAGGGTGCGGCGGGTGCCACGGGCGCGCTCGACCGGGGCGTTCTCGTCCCACAGCACCGGCTTGGACAGCTCCAGGTACCAGTCGCAGTACTGGTTCCAGATGAACTCGTACAGGGCCTGGCTGGCCAGGTCGAAGCGGAATTGCTCGAGCTGACGGGTAACCTCGGCTTCGGTGCGCTGCAGCTGCGAGATGATCCAGCGGTCGGCCAGCGACAGCTCGTAGGCCTCGCCGTTCTGGCCGCAGTCCTCGCCCTTGTCCAGCACGTAGCGGGCGGCGTTCCAGATCTTGTTGCAGAAGTTGCGGTAGCCTTCGACGCGGCCCATGTCGAACTTGATGTCACGACCGGTGGAGGCCAGCGAGCAGAAGGTGAAGCGCAGGGCGTCGGTGCCGTAGCTGGCGATGCCTTCGGGGAACTCGGCCTTGGTCTGCTTGGCGATCTTCTCGGCAAGCTTGGGCTGCATCATGCCGCTGGTGCGTTTTTCCAGCAGGGCGTCGAGGGTGATACCGTCGACGATGTCCAGCGGGTCGAGGACGTTGCCCTTGGACTTGGACATCTTCTGGCCCTGGCCGTCGCGGACCAGGCCGTGCACATAGACGGTCTTGAACGGTACCTGCGGGGTGCCGTCCTCGTTCTTGATCAGGTGCATCGTCAGCATGATCATCCGGGCGACCCAGAAGAAGATGATGTCAAAGCCCGTGACCAGCACGTCGGTGGAGTGGAATTTCTTCAGGAACTCGGTCTGTTCCGGCCAGCCCAGGGTGGAGAAGGTCCACAGGCCCGAGCTGAACCAGGTGTCGAGCACGTCGTCGTCCTGACGCAGTTTTACCTCGCTGCCCAGGTTGTGCTTGGCGCGCACTTCGGCCTCGTCGCGGCCGACGTAGACCTGGCCGGCCTCGTCGTACCAGGCCGGGATGCGGTGGCCCCACCACAGCTGGCGGCTGATGCACCAGTCCTGGATGTCGCGCATCCAGGAGAAATACATGTTCTCGTACTGCTTGGGCACGAACTGGATGCGGCCGTCTTCCACGGCGGCAATGGCAGGCTCGGCCAGCGGCTTGGTGGAGACATACCACTGGTCGGTCAGCCACGGCTCGATGACGGTGCCGGAACGGTCGCCCTTCGGGACCTTCAGGGCGTGGTCGTCGATGCTGACCAGCAGGCCCTGGGCGTCCAGGTCGGCGACCATCTGCTTGCGCGCGACGAAGCGGTCGAGGCCGGCGTACTGGGCTGGCAGCGAGGTGTCGATACCTTCGTTGACGCTGCCGTCGAGGTTGAACGCCTGCACGGCGGCCAGCACGGTGGCGTTCTTGTCGAAGATATTGAGCAGCGGCAGGTTGTGGCGCTTGCCGACCTCATAGTCGTTGAAGTCGTGGGCCGGGGTGATCTTCACGCAGCCGGTGCCGAACTCGGGGTCGCAGTAGTCGTCGGCGACGATCGGGATGCGGCGGCCGACCAGCGGCAGTTCGACGAACTTGCCGATCAGCGCCTGGTAGCGCTCGTCGGTCGGGTTGACGGCGACGGCGACGTCACCGAGCAGGGTTTCCGGACGGGTGGTGGCGACCACCAGGTGGTCCTTGCCTTCGGCGGTCTTGGCGCCGTCGGCCAGCGGGTAGCGCAGGTTCCACAGGTGGCCCTTCTCGTCGTGGTTCTCCACTTCGAGGTCGGAAATCGCCGTGTGCAGCTTGGTGTCCCAGTTGACCAGGCGCTTGCCGCGGTAGATCAGGCCGTCCTCGTGCAGGCGCACGAAAGCCTCTTTGACCGCTTCCGACAGGCCGTCGTCCATGGTGAAGCGTTCGCGGCTCCAGTCCACCGACGAGCCCAGGCGGCGGATCTGGCGGCTGATGTTGCCGCCCGATTGATCCTTCCACTCCCAGACCTTCTCCAGGAACTTCTCACGACCGAGGTCGTGACGGTTCTGGCCCTTGGCCTCGAGCTGGCGCTCCACCAGCATCTGGGTGGCGATACCGGCGTGGTCGGTGCCCGGTTGCCACAGGGTGTCGCGACCCTGCATGCGGCGGAAACGAATCAGCGCGTCCATGATCGCGTTGTTGAAACCGTGGCCCATGTGCAGGCTGCCGGTCACGTTCGGTGGCGGGATCATGATGGTGTAGGACTCGCCTGCACCTTGTGGAGCGAAATAGTTCTCGGACTCCCAGGTGTTGTACCAGGAAGTTTCGATGGCGTGCGGCTGGTAGGTCTTATCCATGCGCGGCGGGACCCTTAGGCATTAATTCGGGAAAGCCGGGAAGTATAACCAAGCTGCGCGCTTCAAGACAGGTGTAGCGCCCATCGCGGGGCAAGCCCGCTCCCACGTGTTGTCGTGGGAGCGGGCTTGCCCCGCGATCCGGACGAATGGTTACTCGGAGCGCTTGAGCAACCGCTCCAGCCGTGCATCGAGGCGACGCTTGATTTCGGTCTCGATGTGCGGGGTAAAGTCGTTGATCACGTCCTGCATGATCAGTTGCGCGGCGGCGCGCAGTTCGGCGTCCAGGTGCAGCAGGGTGTCCTGGCGGCGGGTCTGGGCATCCTCTTCAGGTGCCGGGGCCGCTACCGGCGCTGCCTCGGCGACGGGCGGCGCAACGCTCGGCTCGTCGAGCAACAGGGGAATCTGCTCCACCGTCTCGGTCAGCAGCGGCGGTTGCAGGTCGGCGTCGCCCAGCAGCTCGCGGATCGACTCGAGGTCGTCGAGCAGGTGGGCGGAATGGGTCAGGGAGTTCAGCTGCTTGTCCATCGTCGTCAGAGTCGCTGTAAGCGGTGATCTTGCAGAGCATAGCCCTGTTCGCGGTAGAAACGGAATCGCTCGCGGGCGGCCAGGCGGATGGCCGGTTCCTCGACGACGATCTCGGCGACCCGCTCGAACTGGCCGACGAAGGCGGGAACATCGCCGCCCAGGTTGATCAGCAGGTCACGGTGTTCGCCGGCATCAGTGCCGACACCCAGCGCGACAATGGCGTCCGGGTGCTGTTCGGCGTGGTCGTGGGGCACGAAGGCCTCGCCCTTGAACTGCCACAGGCGAAGGTCGAGCTCGCTGCGCTGCGCCTCGTCCTGGCAGTGCAGGTAGATCCGGTGGCCGAGGCGCCAGGCCTTTTCACACAGCTTGCAGGCGAAATCCAGCCGCACCGACAGCGAGTCGCTGGGCAGGATGTAGAAATCGACTTTGCTCATGATCGTTCAGTGCCGACCGGTGGCGCGCGGGGCGCCACCGATCTTGCGCCATCAGGCGCCGGCGCGGTCCAGCAGGTACTGGGTGAGCAGTGGCACCGGACGACCCGAGGCGCCCTTGTCCTTGCCGCCGCTGATCCAGGCGGTGCCGGCGATGTCCAGGTGCGCCCAGTGGTAGGCCTTGGCGAAGCGCGACAGGAAGCAGCCGGCGGTGATGGTGCCGGCCTTCGGCCCACCGATGTTGGCAATGTCGGCGAACGGGCTGTCCAGTTGCTCCTGGTACTCGTCGAACAACGGCAGCTGCCAGGCGCGGTCGTCGGCACGCTTGCCGGCGTCCAGCAGTTGGCCGACCAGCGCGTCGTCGTTGCCCATCAGGCCCGAGGTGTGGCTGCCCAGGGCGACGATGCAGGCGCCGGTCAGGGTGGCGATGTCGATCACCGCCTGTGGCTTGAAGCGCTCGGCGTAGGTGAGGGTATCGCACAGCACCAGGCGGCCTTCGGCGTCGGTGTTGAGGATCTCGACGGTCTGCCCGCTCATGGTGGTGACGATGTCACCCGGACGGGTGGCGCCGCCGCTCGGCATGTTCTCGGCGCAGGCCAGCAGGCACACCAGGTTGATCGGCAGTTGCAGCTCGAGCACGGCGCGCAGGGTGCCGAACACGCTGGCGGCGCCGCACATGTCGTATTTCATCTCGTCCATGCCGGCGCCGGGCTTGAGGCTGATGCCGCCGGTGTCGAAGGTAATGCCCTTGCCGACCAGCACGAACGGTTTCTCGCTCTTCTTGCCGCCCTGGTAGTTGAGCACGATCAGCCGCGGTGGCTGGTCGCTGCCCTGGCCCACGGCGTAGAACGCGCCCATGCCCAGGTCCTTGATCTTCTTCTCGTCCAGCACCTCGACCTTGAGGCCTTTGTGTGCCTTGCCCAGGTCCTTGGCCTGCTCGGCGAGGAAGCTCGGGTGGCAGACGTTCGGCGGCAGGTTGCCCAGGTCGCGGGTGAAGGCCATGCCGGTGGCGATGGCGCTGGCGTGCTTGACGGCGCGCTCGGCCTCGGCCTGGCCAGCCTTGGCGGTGAGCAGGGTGACTTTCTTGATGGCGCGGGGTTCGGCCTTCTGGCTCTTGTAGCGGTCGAACACGTAGTTGCCGTCGAGCAGGGTCTCGGCCAGCAGGCGGTATTTGCCGTAGTGGCCGTCGCGGCCGGTGACGGCGATGTCGTCCAGGGCCAGCACGGCGTCGCTGCCGCCCAGTCCCTTGAGTACGCCGGCAACACTGGCGACCAGCTTGCGCCAGGCGCGATCGCCGAGGGCTTCGTCCTTGCCGCTGCCGACCAGCAGCACGCGCTCGGCTTTCAGGCCCGGCAGGCTGTGCAGCAGCAGGGTCTGGCCCGGCTTGCCGGCCAGGTCGCCACGCTTGAGCAGCGCGCTGATCGCGCCTTCGCTGGCCTGGTCGACGGCCTTGGCGGTGGCGCCGAGCTTGCGCCCTTCACCGACGGGTACGACCAAGGTCGCGGTCTTGACGGATACAGCGGCTACGCTCTTTACAACCAATTCCATGTCTGGGGTCCCCGAATGATCTGTCTGTCAGTGGGCGCTGTCTTGTGCAGGCGCTCGGAACACGCGGCTGGCGGGCGATGCCTGCCAGCGGAAAAGCTGCCAGTTTGAGCCTGCCGCGAGCACAATGACAACCCCGATATGCGCCATGCTGCGTGGCCAAGTGACAGGCGCGGTCAATCACAGGATAATGCGCGCACTTTTACATGGAGGTTCGCCTTGGCGAACCGGCATTGGTCTTGGCTGTCCGAATCGTTCGTTTGGCTGTCCGCCCCTGACAACCCAGGAGTGTCTGGTTTGATCGTCTTTCGTTATCTGTCCCGCGAGGTCCTGGTGACCTTGAGCGCCGTCAGCGCCGTGCTGCTGGTGATCATCATGAGCGGGCGCTTCATCAAATACCTGGCCCAGGCGGCCCAGGGCGCGCTCGATCCAAGCGTGCTGTTCATGATCATGGGGTTCCGCCTGCCGGGCTTCCTGCAACTGATCCTGCCGCTGGGGCTGTTCCTCGGCATCCTGCTCGCCTATGGCCGGCTCTATCTCGAAAGCGAGATGACCGTGCTGTCGGCCACCGGCATGAGCCAGCAACGCCTGCTGACCGTGACCATGGTGCCGGCGGCGCTGGTGGCCCTCTTGGTCGCCTGGCTGAGCCTGAGCCTGGCGCCCCTGGGCGTTGCCCAGGTGCAGAAGATCATCGCCCAGCAGGATGCCCTGACCGAGTTCGACACCCTGGTGCCGGGCCGTTTCCAGACCTTGCGCGACGGCTCCCGGGTGACCTACACCGAGCAGTTGTCCGATGACCGCATCAAGCTCGGCGGGGTGTTCATCTCCGAGAAACGCTTCAACCAGGACAAGACCAAGGACCGCGCGCCTTCGGTGCTGGTCGCCGAAAAGGGCCACCAGGAAGTGCAGGCCGACGGCAACCGTTACCTGGTACTGGAGAACGGCTACCGCTACGACGGCAACCCAGGCCAGGCCGACTACCGGGCGATCAAGTACGACACCTACGGCGTGCTGCTGCCCAAGCCGGAAGTCGCCGAGGAAGTCACCGAGCGCGAAGCGATCCCGACTTCCGAACTGTTCGGGCAGGAAGGCATTCGCGAGCGTGCCGAGCTGCAATGGCGCCTGTCGCTGCCACTGCTGGTGTTCGTCGTGACGTTGCTGGCGGTGCCGCTGTCGCGCGTCAACCCACGCCAGGGCCGCTACCTCAAGCTGCTGCCGGCGATCCTTTTGTACATGGCCTATCTGACGATGCTGATTTCCGTGCGTAGCGCCCTGGAGAAGGGCAAGCTGCCCATCTCGCTGGGCATGTGGTGGGTCCATGGCCTGTTCCTGCTGATCGGCCTGGCGCTGATGTACTGGGAGCCGCTGCGTCTCAAGCGCGCTGCCCGTCGTGCGGAGGTGGCCCGTGGTTAAACTGGACCGCTACATCGGCAAGAGCGTGCTGCTGGCGATCGTCGCCGTGCTCGGCATCATCCTCGGCCTGGCGTCGCTGTTCGCCCTGATCGACGAACTGAATGACCTGAGCGCGACCTACACCTTCCTGGACGCTGGCAGCTTCGTCCTGCTGACCGCCCCTCGGCGGCTCTACGACATGCTGCCGATGGCGGCCCTGATCGGCTGCCTGATCGGCTTGGGCAGCCTGGCCAGCAGCAGCGAACTGACCATCATGCGCGCCGCCGGTGTGTCCATCGGTCGCATCGTCTGGGCGGTGATGAAGCCGATGCTGGTGCTGATGCTGGTCGGCCTGCTGATCGGCGAGTACGTGGCCCCGGTAACCGAGAACAAGGCCCAGGCCGACCGTTCGTTGGCCCAGGGCGGTGGCGAGGCGCAAAGCTCCAAGCGCGGTATGTGGCACCGCCAGGGCGAGGAGTTCGTGCACATCAACTCGGTGCAGCCCAATGGCCTGCTGCTGGGCGTGACCCGCTACCGCTTCGACGCCGAGCGCAAGATCCAGACCTCCAGCTTCGCCCGCCGGGCGCAGTACGTCGAAGGCAAGTGGATGCTCAACGATGTCTCCACCACTTACTTCCGCGGCGACCACACCGAAGTGGTCAAGAGCCCCGAGGAAGTGTGGGACGTCTCGGTGACGCCGGAGCTGCTCAACACCGTGGTGCTGGCGCCGGAGTCGCTGTCGATCACCGGGCTGTGGGACTATATCCATTATCTGGCCGACCAGGGGCTGAACAACTCGCGCTACTGGCTGGCGTTCTGGACCAAGGTCCTGCAGCCGCTGGTCACCGCGGCGCTGGTATTGATGGCGATCTCGTTCATCTTCGGCCCGCTGCGTTCCGTGACCCTGGGTCAGCGCGTGTTCACTGGCGTGCTGGTGGGCTTCGTGTTCCGCATCGCCGGGGACCTGCTGGGGCCATCGAGCCAGGTGTTCGGCTTCCCACCGTTGCTGGCAGTGGTGATCCCCGCTGGGATCTGCGCGCTGGCCGGATTGTGGTTGATGCGCCGGGCGGGTTGATGGCCTGAGCCACACAAAAGAAGCCGACCCTGGGGTCGGCTTTTTTGTGCGCAACATGAAGATGATGTCCGCCGAGGCTACTTCTTGCGCTTGGGCAGGCGCACCAGCTGGGTCTCGGAGTAGATGTCGTGCCAACTGCGCTGGCGCTTGTCGATCAGCGACCAGAAGAACCCCAGCCCCAGGCACAGCCACGAGGCGATCGACACCAGAAAGCGCAGCAGCGCCTGCCACAGGCTGATGGCGCTGCCGTCGGCGTTCTGCACCCGCACCCCCCACACCTGCATGCCCAGGGTCTGGCCGCCGTGGGTCCAGAACTTGGCGAAGAAGCCGAACAGGGCGAACAGCAGGATCGTCGACAGCAGCGGGTCGCCATCCAGCGCGCCGGCTTCTGTCAGCTCACGCATGCGCGCCTCGCCGATGATCGCCATCTGGATCATCTTGTAGGCGCCGGCGGTGACGATCAGCAGGGCGGTGCACAGCAGGAAGTCATAGAACATCGCCGCCAGCCGGCGACCCAGGCCGACGGGGGGGAAATCACCCTGGGGTGAGAGCAGGGGCTTGGACATGCAGGACGGCTCCGAATGGCGAGGCCGCCATTCTACGGGCAAAAAAAAACCC
Organism: Pseudomonas mosselii; assembly: GCF_019823065.1. Lineage (NCBI taxonomy): Bacteria > Pseudomonadati > Pseudomonadota > Gammaproteobacteria > Pseudomonadales > Pseudomonadaceae > Pseudomonas > Pseudomonas mosselii. The sequence continues at coordinate 5,078,125 of NZ_CP081966.1, read as the reverse complement.
CTGCACTTGGCAGGGGCTTTTTGTGTCCCGGTAATTACTTATCGAGAACTTGAACTTTATCAGCCTGCAGGCCTTTCTGGCCTTGCACGGCTTCGAAGGAGACTTTCTGGCCTTCTTTCAGGCTCTTGAAGCCGTTGCCTTCGATGGCACGGAAGTGAACAAACAGATCAGCACCGCTTTCTGGGGTGATGAAGCCGTAACCTTTTTCGTCGTTAAACCACTTGACGGTACCGTTCTGACGAGTCGACATTGTCTTTCTTCCTATGAAACTCAATTTTAATGACAGTTACTTTCGCATCATTTTTTATGCGAAAGATTACCGGGCTGGGTTGCAGGAAAGTAAGAGACGTCGAACGGGTTGTAGCAGATTGCGGCTACTGGCCCAGGTCACGAACTGTTGCGACCCATGCAAACACAGTGCGATGACTCTACGCCAACTGCCGAGCGAAAAACAAGCCCTTCCAGCGGGTGAAAATCGGGGTTTTCCCGATAACCGAACGATTTGTCGGAAACGGCGTGGCGCCTGGGCTGGCGCTATGTTCAGAAGTTATTGGACAGGTTCGAAAACGAATATGTCGAACCCGTCCAATCCACTCATTCAGCCACGGTAGTAACGTTGTGCCACAAAAGGCATTTTGCTGACCTTCAGGGCAACTTGCTTGCCACGGACGACGGCAAACAACGCCGTGTCGAGGGCCGCATGTTCGCTATCGACATAGCCCATGGCCACGGGCGCGCCGAGCGTCGGACCGAAGCCGCCGCTGCACACTTCGCCGACCACCTTGCCAGCCTGGTCGACGATCTGCGCGCCCTCACGCACAGGCGTGCGTTCCTGGGGCAGCAGGCCGACCCGCTTGCGCGCGACGCCAGCCTGTTGCTGGGCGAACACGGTGTCGGCGCCAGGGAAGCCGCCCGCGCGGGTGCCATCGGCGCGGCGCACCTTGGAGATGGCCCACAGCAGGCTGGCCTCGATCGGGGTGGTGGTGGTGTCCATGTCGTGGCCGTACAGGCACAGGCCGGCTTCCAGGCGCAGCGAGTCGCGCGCGCCCAAGCCGATCGGCTGGACCTCGGGCTCGGCCAGCAAGCGGCGGGCCAGGGCTTCGGCGGCGGCGGCCGGCACCGAGATCTCGTAGCCGTCCTCGCCGGTGTAGCCCGAGCGGCTGACGAAGCAGTCGTTGCCGAGCAGGCTGACCGGGCGGAACTGCATGAAGGTCATGCCGGTCACTTCCGGAGCCAGGCGCTCCAGCACCTTGACCGCCGCCGGGCCTTGCAGGGCGAGCAGGGCGCGCTGCTCGAACAGTGGCTGAATCTCGCAGCGATCACCGATATGTTTGCGCAGGTGCGCCAGGTCCTGGTCCTTGCAGGCGGCGTTGACCACCAGGAACAGGGTGTCGTCACCCAGGTTGGCGACCATCAGGTCGTCGAGGATGCCGCCCTCGGCATTGGTGAACATGGCATAGCGCTGCATGCCCACCGGCAGGTCGACGATGTCCACCGGCACCAGGGTTTCCAGGGCACGGGCGGCGTCGCTGCCGCGCAGGATGATCTGACCCATGTGCGAGACGTCGAACAGGCCGGCCTGCTCGCGGGTATGCAGGTGCTCCTTGAGCACGCCCAGCGGGTACTGTACCGGCATGTCGTAGCCGGCGAAGGGTACCATGCGTGCTCCCAGCTCCAGGTGCAGGGCGTGCAGTGGGGTCTTGTGCAGTGTTTCGGACATCGGTGACTCCTCGTTTTTGTTCGGGTCAACATTCGATGATGTTGACGGCCAGACCGCCGCGGGCGGTCTCCTTGTATTTGCTTTTCATGTCGGCGCCGGTCTGGCGCATCGTGCGGATGACCTTGTCGAGTGAGACGTAATGCTGCCCGTCGCCGCGCAGGGCCATGCGCACCGCGTTGATCGCCTTCACCGAGCCCATAGCGTTGCGCTCGATACAGGGCACCTGCACCAGCCCGCCGATGGGGTCGCAGGTAAGGCCCAGGTTGTGTTCCATGCCGATCTCGGCGGCGTTTTCCACCTGTTGCGGGGTACCCCCCATCACTTCGCACAGGGCGCCGGCGGCCATCGAGCAGGCCACGCCGACCTCGCCCTGGCAGCCGACCTCGGCGCCGGAGATCGAGGCGTTTTCCTTGTAGAGGATGCCAATCGCCGCCGCGGTGAGCAGGAAGCGCACCACGCCGTCCTCATTGGCACCGGGGACGAAGCGCATGTAGTAGTGCAGCACCGCCGGGACGATGCCGGCCGCGCCGTTGGTCGGTGCGGTGACCACGCGGCCGCCGTAGGCGTTTTCCTCGTTCACCGCCAGGGCATAAAGGTTGACCCAGTCGAGCACCGACAGCGCATCACGCAGGTTCGCCTCCGGATGGCGGCTGAGCTGGCGATACAGTGCCGGCGCCCGGCGCTTGACCTTGAGCCCGCCGGGCAGGATGCCCTCGTGGCGGCAGCCGGCCTCGACGCAGTCCTGCATCACCTGCCAGATGCGCAGCAGGCCGGCACGGGTCTCGGCTTCCGGGCGCCAGGCGGCTTCGTTGGCCAGCATCACCTGGCTGAACGACAGGTGCTGCGCGGTGCAATGGCCGAGCAGTTCCTTGCCGGTCTTGAACGGGTAGGGCAGCACGGTGCTGTCCTCGACGATGCGGTCATGGCCCGCCGCGTCCTCGTCGACCACGAAGCCGCCCCCCACCGAGTAGTACTCGCGGCTGCGGATCTGCAGCCCGGCCTGGTCGAAGGCACGGAAGATCATGCCGTTGGGGTGGTAGTCCAGCGGCTTGCGGATCATCGCCAGGTGCTGCTTCTCGACGAAGACGATTTCGTGCTCGCCGAGCAGGCGCAGGTGGCCGCTGTCGCGGATCGCCTGCAAGCGGGCTGGGATGGACTCGGTGTCGACGGTATCGGGGTGTTCGCCTTCCAGGCCCAGCAGCACGGCCTTGTCGCTGCCGTGGCCCTTGCCGGTGGCGCCGAGCGAGCCGTACAGCTCGGCCTTGACCGTGGCCGTACCGGCCAGCAGGCCATCACGGCGCAGGCCTTCGGCAAAGCGCGCGGCGGCACGCATCGGCCCGACCGTGTGCGAGCTGGAGGGGCCGATGCCGATCTTGAACAGGTCGAAGACGCTCAGGGACATGGTGCAACCTCCTGGGTGAGTCGGCATGCGCGGGAGTGGACTGCGTGGGAGCGGGCTTGCCCCGCGATAGGGCCGATACCGCAAATCGCGGGGCAAGCCCGCTCCCACAAAGCCTGCTCCCACAGGCTCACTCCTACATGGAAGAGCTATCAGACGTCCTGATAGCTCTCGATCGACGGGCAGGCGCAGACCAGGTTGCGGTCGCCGAACACGTTGTCGACGCGGCCCACCGGTGGCCAGTACTTGCCTTCCACCAGGCTCGGCAGCGGGTACACCGCCTGCTCGCGGCTATAGCCGTGGGTCCATTCGCCGGCCAGCTCCGCCGCGGTGTGCGGGGCGTTCTTCAGCGGGTTGTCGTCCTTGTCCAGGCTGCCGTTCTCGACGGCACGAATCTCCTCGCGGATCTGGATCATCGCGTTGCAGAAGCGGTCCAGTTCCTCTTTGGACTCGCTTTCGGTCGGTTCGATCATCAGCGTGCCGGCCACCGGGAAGGACATGGTCGGGGCGTGGAAGCCGAAGTCGATCAGGCGCTTGGCCACGTCGTCGACGCTGATGCCGCTGGTGTCCTTGAGCGGACGCAGGTCGAGGATGCACTCATGCGCCACCAAGCCGTTGCCACCGGTGTACAGCACAGGATAGTGCTCTTCCAGGCGGCGGGCGATGTAGTTGGCGTTGAGGATCGCCATCTGCGAGGCGCGCTTGAGACCGGCGCCACCCATCATGCGAATGTACATCCAGGTGATAGGCAGGATGCTGGCGCTGCCGAACGGTGCGGCACAGACCGCGCCCTGGGTGTTTTCCAGGGCGGCGTGACCGGGCAGGAACGGCGCCAGGTGCGACTTGACGCCGATCGGGCCGACACCCGGGCCGCCACCGCCGTGGGGGATGCAGAAGGTCTTGTGCAGGTTCAGGTGCGAGACGTCGCCGCCGAACTTGCCCGGGGCGCACAGGCCGACCATGGCGTTCATGTTGGCGCCGTCGATGTACACCTGGCCGCCGTTGTCATGGATGATCGCGCAGATCTCGCCGATGGCTTCCTCGAACACGCCGTGGGTCGACGGGTAGGTGATCATGATCGCCGCCAGGCGCTCACGGTGCTCGATGGCCTTGGCGCGCAGGTCGTCGATGTCGACGTTGCCACGGGCGTCGCAGGCGGTGACCACCACGCGCATGCCGGCCATGTGCGCGGTGGCGGGGTTGGTCCCGTGGGCCGAGGACGGGATCAGGCAGATGTCGCGGTGGCTGTCGCCGCGGCTGCGGTGGTAGGCGCGGATCGCCAGCAGGCCGGCGTACTCGCCTTGGGAACCGGCGTTGGGCTGCAGCGACACGGCGTCATAGCCGGTGGCGGCGCAGAGCATGGCTTCCAGCTCGGTAGTCATCTGCAGGTAACCCTGGCTCTGCTCGGCCGGGGCGAACGGGTGCAGGTTGCCGAACTCGGCCCAGGTCACCGGGATCATCTCGCTGGCGGCGTTGAGCTTCATGGTGCACGAACCCAGCGGGATCATGCTGCGGTCCAGCGCCAGGTCCTTGTCGGCCAGACGGCGCAGGTAGCGCATCAGCTCGGTTTCGCTGTGATAGCGGTTGAACACCGGGTGCTCGAGGATTGCCGACTGGCGCAGCAGGCCGGCCGGCAGGCGCACGGCGATGGTGTTGGCCAGGGCGGTGAAGTCAGGGATGGCCTGGCCGTCGGCGAACAGCTGCCACAGGGCCTCGACATCGGCCTGGGTGCTGGTTTCGTCCAGCGACAGGCCCAGCTGGGCGGCGTCGACCTGGCGAAGGTTGATGCCTTGGGCGCGTGCCTTGTCGTGCAGTGCGCTGGTGCTCTCTCCCGTGGCCAGGGTCAGGGTGTCGAAGAAATCGCCGGTGACGACCTTGATGCCCAGCTTGGTCAGGCCGGTAGCGAGGATCGCGGTCAGCGCGTGGGTGCGTTCGGCGATCCGCTTGAGGCCGGCTGGGCCGTGGTACACGGCGTACATGCTGGCGATGTTGGCGAGCAGCACCTGGGCGGTGCAGATGTTGCTGGTGGCCTTCTCGCGGCGGATGTGCTGCTCGCGGGTCTGCATGGCCAGGCGCAGGGCGCTCTTGCCGAAGCGGTCGATCGATACGCCGACCAGGCGGCCCGGCATGTCGCGCTTGAACGCATCGCGGGTGGCGAAGTAGGCCGCGTGCGGGCCACCGAAGCCCAGTGGCACACCGAAGCGCTGGGCGCTGCCGATGGCCACGTCGGCGTCGAATTCGCCCGGCGGGGTGAGCAGGGTCAGGGCCAGCAGGTCGGCGGCCACGGCCACCAGGGCGCCGGCGGCGTGGAAGCGCTGCACCACTTCGCGGTAGTCGAACACGTCACCGTTGCTGGCCGGGTACTGCAGCAGGGCGCCGAAGAAGGCGCTGACGTCGCCCAGTTCACGCTCGTCGCCCACCACCACCTCGATGCCCAGCGGCTCGGCGCGGGTGCGCAGCACGTCGAGGGTCTGCGGGTGGCAATGCACGGAGGCGAAGAAGGCGTGGCTGGCCTTGTTCTTCGACAGGCGCTTGCAGAAGGTCATGGCCTCGGCGGCGGCGGTGGCTTCGTCGAGCAGCGAGGCGTTGGCGATCGGCAGGCCGGTGAGGTCGCTGATCAGGGTCTGGAAGTTCAGCAGCGCTTCCAGGCGGCCCTGGGAGATCTCGGGTTGGTACGGGGTGTAGGCGGTGTACCAGGCCGGGTTTTCCAGGAGGTTGCGCAGGATCGGTGCCGGGGTGTGGGTGTTGTAGTAGCCCTGGCCGATGTAGCTCTTGAACAGCTGGTTCTTGCTGGCAATCGCCTTCAGCGCGGCGAGGGCGTCGGCCTCGCTCTGGCCGTCGTCGCTGCCGAGCACGCTGGTGCCCTTGATGCTGTCGGGGATGACGGCGGCGGTCATCGCTTCCAGCGAGTCGAAGCCCAGGGTGGTGAGCATGGCCTGCTCGTCAGCGGCGCGCGGGCCGATGTGACGGGCGATGAACTCGTTGGCGGTGCCGAGGTTGATGGTCATGATGCGGTACCTCAGGCGTCGTCGTTGGCTTTGAGCAGGCGGTCGTAGGCGTCCTGGTCGAGCAGGGCGTTCACTTCGCTCATGTCGGCAGGGATGAAGCGGAAGAACCAGCCTTCGCCCAGCGGGTCTTCGTTGACCAGCTCGGGGCTGTCGTTCAGGCCTTCATTGACAGCGACCACTTCACCGGTGAGCGGCATGTACACGCCGCTGGCGGCTTTGACCGATTCCACGGTGGAGGCTTCGGCGCCCTTGTCGTACTGCTGCAGCTCCGGCAGTTGCACATAGACCACGTCGCCAAGGGCGTTCTGGGCGTAGGCGGTGATGCCCACGGTGACGCTGCCGTCAGTTTCGACGCGCAGCCATTCGTGATCTTCGGTGAAACGCAACTCGCTCATGGGAATTCCTCGGGAAGCAGGGGGCGTTGGGCGCGGTAGGCTCCGCGCTCTTAAGGTTGGAATTCCCTTAGCAATAATGCGGCCAGCTACTAAAAATCCTTAATAATCAATTACTTGTCTAAGTATAGTAGGATTTTTGTCATTTTTATGGAACGAAATCGATACAGGTAGGCCGGGAATCAAAAGCGTTGCGGGATCAAACCCTTGCAAAGACGCATGCAAATGGATGTGTACCGATATCGATACGGCGTAATGAAATCGATACAATTGATACGCCTGCTTCAACCTCTGGTTGGGATTCCATATTTGCGCAAGCGCTGGGCGATGGCCGTGTGCGAAGTCTGCAAGCGTCCCGCCAGCTGCCGGGTCGAGGGGTAGCTGGCATACAGCCGCTGCAACAGTTCGCGCTCGAAATCCCCCACCGCCTGTTCCAGGCTTGCTACCTCGCCATCCTGCCCACGGGCCACCGAGGTGCCGGCGATGTCGAGGTCGCCGATGTCTACCAGGTTGCTTTCGCAGATGGCCGCAGCACGGAAGATCACGTTTTGCAGCTGGCGCACGTTGCCCGGCCAGGGGTTGGCCAGCAGTGCGGGGTGCGTGGCCGGGGCCAGGCGGCAGGCCGGGCGCTGGATCTGGGTGCAGGCCTGCTGCATGAAGAAATGCGCCAGCGACAGGATGTCCTGGCCGCGCTCGCGCAGCGGTGGCACCTGCAGGTTGAGGACATTGAGGCGGTAGAACAGGTCTTCGCGGAAGGTGCCCTCGGCGACCATGCGTTCCAGGTCGCGGTGAGTGGCGCTGATGATGCGCACATCCACTTTCACCTCGCGGTCACCACCGACCCGGCGGAAGCTGCCGTCGCTGAGAAAACGCAGGAGCTTGGCCTGCAGGTAGGGCGACATCTCGCCGATCTCGTCGAGGAACACCGTGCCCTGGTTGGCCAGCTCCATCAGCCCGGGCTTGCCGCCACGTTGCGCGCCGGTGAAGGCGCCGGGGGCATAGCCGAACAGTTCACTCTCGGCCAGGCTCTCGGGCAGCGCCGCGCAGTTGAGGGCCAGGAACGGCGCGGCATGGCGGCTGCTGATGGCGTGGCAGGCACGGGCCACCAGTTCCTTGCCGGTGCCGGTCTCGCCGTGCACCAGCAGTGGCGCATCGAGGGTGGCCACGCGCAAGGCGCGGGCCTTGAGGGTGCGGATTGCCGGTGAGTCGCCGAGCATGGCGTCGAAACCCTCGGCGTGATCGTGGTGCAGCGCCGACAGGCGCTCGCCCATGCGGTTGGGCGGGTAAAGGGTCAGCAGGCCGCCGGCGTGGGTGATCGGCGTGGCATCGAGCAGTAGGCTCTGGCCGTTCAACTGCATTTCGCGCATGGGCAGGTGGAAATTGTTGTCCAGCAGGGCCTGGAGCAGGTCCGGATCACCGAACAGTTCGCCCACCGAACGCCCGGCGGACTCACGTCCGCACAGGGCGATCAGCGCCGGGTTGGCCAGCAGCACCTTGCCCGCGCTGTCCACCGCCAGCACCGGGTCGCTCATGGCGGCGAGCAGGGCGTCGAGCTGCAGGTGGCGGCGCTGGCCGGGGAGGATGTCGACCACTTCCACCGACTGCACGCCGTGCACCTCGAGCAGGGCGTCGTGCAGCTCTTCAAGCACGGCGGGGCTCAGGGTCGGGGCGTCGATGTAGACGTTTGGCGGGACCATCTCCACGGCATCGAGGTTCAGGTTGCGGGCGCCGAGCAGGGCCAGGACTTCCTGGGTGATGCCGACGCGGTCGATGAAGCTGACGTGGATGCGCATGATGAGCGAGGCTTTGGCCGGGATGGGCGTCAGTATGCCTCGGCCATGGTGGAAACCCAATCGCGGGGCAAGCCCGCTGCCCCGTGGTTTGTGGGAGCGGGCTTGCCCCGCGATTGGGATTACTCCAGATGGTCGGGCCTGATCGGGTCGCCCGACTTCACATCCAGCGTGGTGCGAATGTCTTCGAACATGTAGTCATACAGCTTGTGCGGCGAGCCGAGGTTCTCGAACTTCTTCGGTGGCGGCAGGTACGACTGGGCCTTGCGGCTCAACTGCATCAGAAAACTCGGCAGTACCTGGTCCTTGGCCAGGAAGAATTTCTCATCGACGGTCTTGCCCTCAATGTGGCCGTGCATGCGGAACTGGATACCTCTGCCTTCCTTGGGGTCGGTCGCCGCCTCGTATTCGATATTGAGGTCGTAGCTGTGGTCGTTGGTGTTCAGCGCGGTGCGCTCAATGTGTACATGACCGGGCGCGTACTGGGCCATGGCAGACTCCTCCGGAAGGTTGAAAACGGCGGGCGCCCGGCGCCCGCCAACTGCATTCAACGGTAGCTGATACCGGGCTTGGCGGTGGAAACCCGCGTGCCGGCGGTGCCCTTGACGATGTCCTCGATGTTCTCCAGCGAGCTGATCACCGCCACCTTACCGGTGTGACGGGCGAAATCGCAGGCGGCCTGGACCTTCGGTCCCATGGAGCCGGCAGCGAAGCCCAGCTTCTCGAGTTCGTCCGGGTGGGCCTGGGCGATGGCCTTCTGCGTCGGCTTGCCGAAATCGATGTACGCCGCATCGACGTCGGTGGCGATGATCAGCAGGTCCGCTTCCAGTTGCTCGGCCAGCAGGGCAGAGCACAAGTCCTTGTCGATCACCGCCTCGATACCCTTGAGCTTGCGGTTTTCGTCGTACAGGGTGGGGATACCACCGCCGCCGGCGCAGATCACGATGCTGCTTTTTTCCAGCAGCCACTTGATCGGGCGGATCTCGAAGATGCGTTTGGGTTTTGGGCTGGCCACCACGCGGCGGTACTTGTCGCCGTCCGGCTTGACCACCCAGCCTTTTTCCTTGGCCAGGCGCTCGGCCTCGTCCTTGGCGTAGACCGGGCCGATGAACTTGGTCGGGTCCTTGAACGCCGGGTCGTTGGCGTCCACTTCGACCTGCGTCAGCAGCGTGGCGAACGGCACCTCGAAGTCCAGCAGGTTGCCCAGCTCCTGTTCGATCATGTAGCCGATCATGCCCTCGGTCTCGGCGCCGAGCACGTCCAGTGGATAGGCCTCATCTGCCTTGTACGACAGCCCCTGCAGGGCCAGCAGGCCGACCTGCGGACCGTTGCCGTGGGCGATGACCAGTTCGTTGCCGGGGTGGATCTTGGCGATCTGTTCGGTGGCAGTGCGGATATTGGCGCGCTGGTTGTCGGCGGTCATCGGCTCGCCGCGGCGCAGCAGGGCGTTGCCGCCCAATGCAACAACGATACGCATGGGAAATGTCCTTTGGCGCAAATGTAATAGTCTGGTCGGGACCTGTGGGAGCCGGTAAGCCGGCTCCCACAGAGTCAAGGCCGCTGTCAGAGATCAGCCAGCGTCGACACCAGGATCGCCTTGATCGTGTGCATGCGGTTCTCCGCCTGCTCGAAGGCGATGCACGCCGGCGACTCGAACACGTCATCGGTCACTTCGATGCCGTTGGCCAGGTGCGGGTACTGTTCGGCGATCTGCTTGCCGACCTTGGTCTCGGAGTTGTGGAACGCTGGCAGGCAGTGCATGAACTTGGTGCGTGGGTTGCCGGTGGACTTCATCAGTTCCTTGTTCACCTGGTAGGGCAGCAGCAGCTTGATGCGCTCACCCCAGGCCTCGACCGGCTCGCCCATCGATACCCAGACGTCGGTGTGGACGAAGTCGACGCCCTTGACCGCGGCTTTCGGGTCTTCGGTCAGGGTGATACGCGCGCCGCTCTCCTCGGCGTATTTCTGGCAGCGCTCGACCAGGTCATCATGGGGCCACAGGGCCTTGGGCGCGGCGATGCGCACGTCCATGCCGAGCTTGGCGCCGATCAGCAGCAGCGAGTTGCCCATGTTGTTACGGGCGTCACCCAGGTAGGCGTAGCTGATGTCGTGCAGCGGCTTGTCGCTGTGCTCACGCATGGTCAGCACGTCGGCGATCATCTGCGTCGGGTGGTACTCGTCGGTCAGGCCGTTGAACACCGGCACGCCGGCGAACTTGGCCAGTTCCTCGACGATCTCCTGCTTGAAGCCACGGTACTCGATGGCGTCATACATGCGCCCAAGCACGCGGGCGGTGTCCTTCATGCTCTCCTTGTGGCCGATCTGCGAGGAGTTTGGGTCGATATAGGTGACGTTGGCGCCCTGGTCGTAGGCGGCGACTTCGAAAGCGCAGCGGGTGCGGGTCGAGGTCTTCTCGAAGATCAGGGCGATGTTGTTGCCCTTCAGGTGCTGCTGCTCGGTGCCGGTGTACTTGGCGCGCTTGAGATCGCGGGACAGGTCCAGCAGGTACTTCAGCTCGCGGGTGCTGTGGTGTTCGAGGCTCAGCAGGTTGCGGTTGTGGATGTTGAACGCCATGACGGTTCTCCTTGGATTCGGTGAGGTGCCCGGCCGCTGTCTCGTGGAGGCGACCGGGTGCGATGGACGTTTAGTAGTCGATAGGGTCGCGCACGATCGGGCAGGTCATGCAGTGACCGCCGCCGCGGCCCCGGCCCAGCTCGCCGGCGCTGATGGTGATGACCTCGATCCCGGCCTTGCGCAGCAGGGTATTGGTGTAGGTGTTGCGGTCGTAGCCGATGACCACGCCGGGCTCCACGGCCACCACGTTGTTGCCGTCATCCCACTGTTCGCGTTCGGCGGCGAAGCTGTTGCCGCCGGTCTCGACCACGCGCAGCTTGACCCCCAGGTGCTCGCCGACCACCTCGATGAACGACTTGTTCTCGCGGCGCACGTCCATGCCATAAGGCTTGCTTTCGTCCGGACGGATGATGAACGGCACGATCTCCTTGACCACTTCCGGGAAGACCGTGACCAGGTCGCGGTCGCAGAAGCTGAACACGGTGTCCAGGTGCATCGCGGCGCGGGACTTGGGCAGGCCTGCGACGATGACTTTCTCCACCGCGCCCTTGGCGAACAGGTTCTGTGCCAGCTGGCCGATGGCCTGGCGCGAGGTGCGCTCACCCATACCGATGAGCACGACGCCCTTGCCGATCGGCATCACGTCGCCGCCTTCGAGGGTGGCGTTGCCATGGTCCTTGTCCGGGTCGCCGTACCAGACCTGGAAGTCGGCGTTGGTGAATTCCTTGTGGAACTTGTAGATGGCGGTGGTCAGCAGGGTTTCCTGGCGTCGCGCCGGCCAGTACATCGGGTTGAGCGTCACGCCGCCGTAGATCCAGCAGGTGGTGTCGCGGGTGAACTGGGTGTTGGGCAGTGGCGGCAGGATGAAGCTGGAGTGGCCCAGGTAGTCGTTGTACATCTTGACCACGCTGGCACCTTCGCTTTCCGGCAGGTCCTGACCGGCCACACCGCCGATCAGGAATTCGGCCAGGTGGCGTGGATCGAGGCCTTCGAGCCAGCTGCGCACTTCATTGGTGAGGCCGACGCCGACGGTGTCGGAGGTGATCTTGCGGTCGAGAATCCACTTCAACGCTTCGGGTTGCTGGACGATGTCGGTCAGCAGGTTGTGCATCTCCAGCACATCGACGCCGCGTTCGCGCATCTTGGTGACGAAGTCGAAGTGGTCGCGTTTGGCCTGGTCGACCCAGATCACGTCGTCGAACAGCAGTTCGTCGCAGTTGCTCGGGGTCAGGCGCTTGTGCGCCAGGCCCGGGCTGCAGACCATCACTTTGCGCAGCTTGCCGGCTTCGGAATGGACGCCGTATTTCTGTTTCTCAGTGGACATGGTGAATCCTCCTGTAAAGCGAAGACGTGGGGTTCAGAGAGTCAGGAAGCCGTCGTACAGGCCGTAAGCTGCCACCAGGGCGCCCGCGACCACGGCGGCGAAGATCAGTTTTTCCACGCTGGTGAAGATCGGTTGGCCAACTTCGCGCTTGGCCTTGGCGAACAGGATCGCGCCAGGGGCGTAGAGCAGGGCCGAGAGCAGCAGGTATTTCACGCCGCCGGCGTACAGCAGCCAGATCGCGTAGAGCAGGGCGATGCCGCCGATGATCAGGTCTTTCTTGCGTTCGGCCAGGGCCTGTTCGTAGGTCTCGCTGCGCACCGCCAGCAGCACCGCGTAGGCTGCCGACCACAGGTAGGGCACCAGGATCATCGAGGTGGCGAGGTAGATCAGCGACAGGTAGGTGCTGTTGGAGAACAGGGTGATGACCAGGAAGATCTGCACCATGGCGTTGGTCAGCCACAGGGCGTTGGCCGGCACATGGTTGGCGTTCTCGCGGCGCAGGAACTCCGGCATGGTGTGGTCCTTGGCGGCGGCGAACATGATCTCGGCGCACAGCAGCACCCACGACAGCAGGGCGCCCAGCAGCGAGATGATCAGGCCGACGCTGATCAGCACCGCGCCCCAGTGGCCGACCACGTGTTCCAGCACCGCGGCCATCGATGGGTTTTGCAGCTTGGCCAGCTCCGGCTGGGTCATCACGCCCAGCGACAGCACGTTGACCAGCACCAGGAACAGCAGCACGGTGACGAAGCCGATGACCGTGGCCTTGCCGACGTCAGAGCGTTTTTCGGCACGGGAGGAGAAGATGCTCGCGCCCTCGATGCCGATGAACACCCACACGGTGACCAGCATCATGTTGCGCACCTGGTTCATCACGCTGCCCAGCTCCGGCGTGCCGACCGCCCAGATGTCCGCAGTGAAGACATCGAGCTTGAAGGCGAACAGGCAGATCAGCGCGAACAGCGCCAGCGGCACGACCTTGGCCACGGTGGTGACCAAGTTGATGAAGGCGGCTTCCTTGATGCCGCGCAGCACCAGGAAGTGCACGGCCCATAGCAGGATCGAAGCACCGATCACCGCCGCCGGGGTGTTGCCTTCGCCGAACACCGGGAAGAAATACCCCAGGGTGCTGAACAACAGCACGAAGTAGCCGACGTTGCCCAGCCAGGCACTGATCCAGTAGCCCCAGGCCGAGGAAAAGCCCATGTAGTCACCGAAACCGGCCTTGGCGTAGGCGTATACCCCGCCGTCAAGATCAGGCTTGCGGTTGGCCAGGGTCTGGAAGACGAAGGCAAGGGTGAGCATGCCCACCGCGGTGATGGCCCAGCCGATCAGCACGGCGCCGACGCCAGCGCTGGCGGCCATGTTCTGGGGTAACGAGAAGATCCCGCCACCGATCATCGAGCCGACGACAAGTGCAACGAGTGCACCCAGTTTTAGTTTTCCGGGAGAATCAGACATTTAACGACTCCGTACCAGGAGAAAGTTGACCTCAGAATAAATCTGACGCCTGGATCATTCGCTGACTTAGATCAGTTCATGCCTGCATGAAGATCAGAAAAATCCCTCATGCGCCTCCTGGAGGATGCCGACAGCTCTGACGCAGGCCTTGTGTGCTGGCACCTCCATGTACTTCCAGAGCAAACGCTCCGTTTCGCCTGCGAACTGAGAAGTTAGTCCGTTTTGCGGCTTTCGCAAATTTTTCACAGCAAATAGCGACGGGTTTAGACGAACCGACAAGTAGTCGACTAATGTGGTTTTTATTAAGGTGCCGGGATAGACAGCATGGTTATGAGTGCTATAGGTTTAATGGCTTTATTTGATAAAAAACTTGTAACAATAATGTCGGACAATACGTTGTTCACGCGCGCCTGCGCACGAGGAGCCCCATGAGCGAACCGGGACAGAAACTGCGCTTGGGGGCGCTGATCGCGCTGGTGGTCGGCTCGATGATCGGCGGCGGGATATTCTCGTTGCCGCAGAACATGGCCGCCCGCGCCGATGTCGGGGCGGTGCTGATCGGCTGGGGCATCACCGCGGTGGGGATGCTGGCGCTGGCGTTCGTCTTCCAGACCCTGGCCAACCGCAAGCCGGAGCTGGATTCCGGGGTCTATGCCTACGCCAAGGCCGGGTTCGGCGACTACATGGGGTTCTCCTCGGCCTGGGGTTACTGGATCAGTGCCTGGCTGGGCAACGTCGGCTACTTCGTGCTGCTGTTCAGTACCCTTGGCTTCTATTTTCCGGTGTTTGGCGAAGGCAACACGCCAGTGGCCATCGGTAGTGCCTCGCTGTTGCTGTGGGCGGTGCATTTCCTGGTGCTGCGCGGCATCAAGGAAGCCGCCTTCATCAACCAGGTGACGACCGTGGCCAAGGTCGTGCCGTTGCTGATGTTCATCGTCATCGCCGCCTTCGCCTTTCGCGCCGACATCTTCACCCGCGACATCTGGGGGCTGAGCAATCCGCAGTTCGGCAGCGTGCTGGAGCAGGTGCGCAACATGATGCTGGTGACGGTGTTCGTGTTCATCGGCATCGAGGGGGCGAGTGTCTACTCGGGGCGGGCGCTGCATCGCTCGGATGTGGGCAAGGCCACCGTGGTCGGTTTTCTCGGCGTGCTGGCGCTGCTGGTGCTGGTCAACGTGCTGTCGCTGGGGGTGATGACCCAGCCGGAGCTGGCCGGTCTGCAGAACCCTTCGCTGGCCTCGGTGCTTGAGCATATCGTCGGGCCCTGGGGGGCGTTGTTGATCAGCATCGGCCTGGCGGTGTCGCTGCTCGGTGCACTGCTCTCCTGGGCGCTGCTGTGCGCCGAGATCCTCTACGCCACCGCCCGGGACAAGACCATGCCGCGCTTCCTGGCGCGGGAGAACGCCAACCAGGTACCGGCCAACGCGCTGTGGCTGACCAATGTGATGATCCAGGGGTTTCTGCTGATCACTCTGTTCTCGGCGGGGACCTACACCAGCCTGATCTACCTGGCGTCGTCGATGATTCTGGTGCCGTACTTCTGGTCGGCGGCCTATGCCGTGCTGCTGGCCTGGCGCGGTGAAGGCTACCAGGGGCAGGCGGGGCTGCGGCGCAAGGACCTGCTGGTGGCGGTGATCGCGCTGCTGTATGCGATCTGGCTGCTGTATGCCGGAGGGCTCAAGTACGTGCTGTTGTCGGCGCTGCTGTATGCGCCCGGGGTGATCCTGTTCGCCCGGGCCAAGCGCGAGCAGGGGCAGGTGCTGTTCAGCGCGTGGGAGAAACTGATCTTCGCGGCGGTGCTGGCGGGGGCGGGGCTGGCGGCGTATGCCCTGTATTCGGGGTTGTTGAACCTTTGACTTGCAGGCGCCGTCGCAACGTCGCTGTCATTTGGCGCCGCAGCGCAAATGAATCAACCTTGCAGTTCGACAGCGCCTGGTGGCGTCGGACGTTCCGGGCGTGACCAGATCCACAGGTTGCCCAGGGTCATGCCGGCGATGGCGAGGAACACCGGCCAGTGGTGTTCGAGAACGGTCAGCATCAAGCCGGCGCACAGCAGCATGCTGATGGTCGCGCTGACCTTGGCGCGGCGCTGGATCACCTTGCCGTTGCGCCAGTTGTAGAGGATAGGACCGAACAGCCGGTGGTTCTCCAGCCAGGCGGACAGGCGCGGCGAGCTGCGGGTCGCGGCCCAGGCGGCGAGGAGGATGAACTCGGTGGTGGGCAGCCCTGGGATGACGATGGCCACGAGGCCAATGCCCAGGCTGACATAGGCCAGGATCGCGTAGAGCAGGCGGGACAGTTTCGAGCGGGCGATTCGGGTCATGGTCTCACTGCAACGGTGTGGCCGCCCGCAGGCGGCCGGGTAAAGCGTGTCAGGCCAGCGCGGCGTCGGCGGCGTAGGCATGCTTGAGCAGCTCGGTGAAGCGCTCGAAGGCAGCGACCGCACCACGCTCGGCGGCGGCGTCTTCCTCGGGCGACAGTTCCAGGCTGTCGAGGATGCGGGTGAACTGCTTCCAGCCCTCGGCACGGCCGCCCGCCGGTTCGCCCAGGTGACGGGCACCGAAGGTCTCGGACAGCTCCAGGGCCACGGCGCGCTTGATCAGGAACGCGGCGCCCAGTTTGGAGCCTTCGGAGACGAAGATCCAGCCCAGTGCCTCGCCCAGGCTCGGCTTGCCCAGGGCGCCGGCGAAGGGCGCGGGCACTTCGGTGTCGAGGTCGGCCAGGTCCAGGCGGGCCTGTTCGGCGCGGCAGCGCGCGGCGAGGTCGGGCACGATGGCGATCAGTTGCGGGTCGGTGTACAGCGCCTGCAGCTCGGACTGGAACAGGTACTGGGCAACCACGAAGCGGGCGAAGCTTTCGCGGCTGTCGAACGGCTTGTGCGACTTCACCAGGGCGTCCAGCTCGGTGTGCGGGGCGTGGGTGACCTGGTTCAGGCGCTGGGAGCGCAGGGCAGCGCGTTCGGTGGAAGGGGCGGTCATGGGGGCATCCTTGGAAAATGGGGCGTCTAGTGACAAGACGAAACAGAAGACGCGGGACAGTAAAAAAACCTCACCTGCGAAGTGAAATCATTCTCATGACTTGAAACGGGCGGCACCTGCATCGCGGGCGCCGCCCTTTTCAGCCGATCAGATATCCCACACCAAGTTGATGGCGAAGTTGCGCCCCGGCATGGTCAGCCGATCAAGGTTGGCTGGTTGGGTCACGCCTGCTTCGCCAAGCGCGTCGTAGCCACGGACGTCATCCCACTGCCAATACTTTTTGTCGGTCAGGTTGTAGAGCCCTGCGTTTACGGTGATGTCGTCCGTCAGTTTGTAGAAACCGGTCAGGTCCAGTACGCCATAGCCAGGGGCGCGGAACTGCTTGCTGGCACCATCGGGGGCGAAGAAGGTGGAATCGTCGACCCGGTCCTTGCGTTTGACCAGGGTCCAGCTAAGCAGGCCGCCATAGTTGGAGGTTTCGTAACCCAACCCGAGGACTGCGGTCAGCGGGTTGACACTGTTCAGCGGCTGGCCGTTATCGTCATTGCGACCATGGGCGTAGGCCAGCGAGCCCTGGGTGTACAGGCCCTGTGCTGCACCGAAGTGGTCGAGGTTCAAGCGACCCTTGAACTCTGCGCCCTTGATAGTGGCGTGCTTGATGTTGTTGGCCTGGAAGGTCGAGCCAAGGTTTGCCGACTGTACTGCGTCCTCGTTGATGAAGTCGCGATACTTGTTGTAGAACACCGCCACGTCGAAGTTGCCGGCCTCGAAGCTGCCGCGCAGGCCCGTTTCGTAGCTCTTGCTCTTCTCTGGTTCGAGGTTTGGGTTCGGCTCGACGCTGTAGCCGAGCGTAGGGTTGTCAAAGCGGCCGTACATGGCCTTGGCGGTCGGGGTACGGAAGCCCTCGGCGTACTGACCGTACCAGGTGTAGTTGTCGTTGAATGCGTAAGTCACGCCAAATTTAGGCGAGACCCGATGCCATTTCTTGTCCGAGTCATCGATACTGCCCGGCGCGGCGCCAGTGCCCTGGATACCGCGCAGGAACTCGGCAGTCATCTCTGGTTCCATGCGGGTGTAGTCATATCGCACGCCTGGCAGGAAGGTCCAGTTGTTCCAGCGGATCTCATCCTGAGCGAACAGGCTGTAGGTGTTCACGGTTGGATCCGGGAAATCGCTCACCAACGCCTGGCCGTCACTGGGGCTGTTCTGGCCGATGGCGGTGCAGCTACCTCCGACGTTCAGGCAGGTGCCGGTGCCGCTTCGCGCGCCGGTGATCTTTTCGTGCTTGAGCGTTGTGCCGTAGGTCAGCAGGTGGTCAGTGGCGCCAATGCTGAACGCTTTGTCCAACTGGCCATCGAAGACCCACTGGCGATCCTTGTAAGTAGTCTGGCGATCGCGAAACACCTGGCGGCCACTGGCGAAGTACAGTTCGTCTGTGCGTTGATCGGTCTTGGCAATCTGGTAGTTCAAGCTCCATTTCGCGTGATCGGCAACCAGGCTGTCGAGGCCGAACTTGTGGTTGATGCCGAAGCGTTCTCGGGTGACGGTGTCGTTGCCCTGACGCATGCGGTACATGTTTGAGGCGCCGCGACCAGGAATGAATGGACCACCCACCGCGCTCAGGATGTTCTGGTCGCGGTCATCCTTGTAGTGCTCGTAGGTGAATCCCAACCGGGCATCGTCGGCATAGTCCCAGCCAAGCTTGGCCAGGACGTTAGTGGTGCGCACGTCCTCGGGGTTGGCCTCGCTACGGCCAAGACCGGTGCCGCCATGCTTGCCATATGATTCGGTTTCGTGGCCGTTGCGCTGGCTGATATGCAGCAGGCCGTCAAAGTCGCCTTGGCGGCCGGCGACAGTGGCCGAGGTCAACCAGCTTTCGTCGGCTGAGCTGTAGCCGGTCTTCAGGCGGGCGCCGACATCGTTACCGGGTTTGATGATGTCCTCAGGGTCGAGGGTGAAGTAACTTACCGCGCCGCCGATGGCATTGCTGCCGTACAGCACCGAGGCAGGACCGCGGAGGATCTCCACCCGCTTGACGATCTCCGGATCGACGTAGTTGCGTTGTGTCTGGGCATAGGGGCCGTAGAAAAAGCTGTCGGGGATCGACACACCGTCAACCTGGGTCAGGATACGTTCACCGTCGATGCCCCGGATGTTGTAGCCGTTCAGTCCGCTACGCTGGCCAACACCGCCGACCGAGACGCCGGGCTCGTAGCGCACCAGTTGCTTGATGTCATTGACGTTCTGCCGATCCAGCTGCTCGCGGGTCTGCACGCTGACGGTGCTTGGCACCTGGCTGACATCCTGGGCGCTGCGGGTGGCGCTGACGGTCACCTGTTGCAGGGCGATGGCGTTGCCGGCCCACTGGCGTTCGAGCACCACGTTGCCGTTGCCGATCTTGCGATAGCCCAGGCCGGTGCCGCGCAGCAGGCGCTGCAGCGCCGCTTCCGGGGCCAGCGAGCCCTGCACGCCTGGCGAGGCCACACCGTCGGCGAGCTCGGCGCTGAAGCCGACCTGCCAGCCAGTCACCTTGCTGAACGCGTTGATGGCCTCGACCAGCGGCTGCTGGGCGATGGCGAAACGGTAGTCGCCCATGCGCGGGCTGCTGGCCTGGGCCGGTTCCACGGCCAGCGCCGGCAGGCTGCAAGCGCCGCTGGCGAGCAGGGCCAGGGTCAGCAGGGATAATTGCCCGCGACGGCGGGAAGAAGTGGACGGGCGGGTCTGACCTGTGGGCATCGAAAGCGCTCCCTGTCGCGCGTGAGTTATAGGCGGTGCTTGTTCTCGTTTTTGAACGAGAATCAATCGTATTGGCTATAACGAGACGGGCGAGCCAGGGTGATCGCGTAAAAAAACTTACAGGGTCAGTTGAGAATCACCACGGCAGGGTACTCATGCAGTTGCGCCGAGGTGATATGGGCGAGGGCGCGCAGGGTTTCCAGCGGCTGGTCGAGGCGGTAGTTGCCGGTGACCGCGACCTGCTCCAGGTGGGCGTTGCGGTTGATGATCCAGCCAGGGTAGTAGCGGCGGACTTCCGCGAGCACCTGGCTCAGCGGGCAGTTCTCGAACACCAGGCGGCCCTCGATCCAGGCCAGGTCCTTACTCATGTCGGGACGCTGGCGCTGGCCGAAGCCCTTGGGGCCGACGCTGATGCTGTCGCCGGCGCTCAGGCGGATGCGCTGGTCGCTCGCGGCCTGCAGGTCGACATCACCGCGCTGTACCCGCACCTGGGCCTCGCCATCGAGGTAGCGCACGGCGAAGTCGGTGTCGCGCACGCTGGCGCGCAACGGGCCGGCCTGGACTTCCAGGGGCGGCTGGCTGGTATTGGATACCTGGAAGTACGCCTCGCCCTGCAGCAGGCGGGCGACCTTGCGGCCCTCGTGCTCGTCGCTGGCGAAGGCCGAGTTGGTGTTGAGCAGCACCTTGGCGCCCGGGTCCAGCTCCAGGCGCTGGCGTTCGCCGACCACGGTCAGGTGGTCGGCCTGCAGGCGCACCGGCAGGTTGCCGAAGGTGAACAGCCCGACCAGCAGCACGGCGGCGGTGGCCAGCGGTTTCCAGTGGCTGCGCAGGCGCCCGGCGAGCGAGCGCTTGCGCCTATGCTGCAACTGGCCGGCGGCCTGGCGCAGCGAGGCGCCGTTCCACAGCGCTTCGGCCTCGACATAGGCCTCGGCGTTTTCCGGCTCGGCCCCCAGCCAGTGCTCGAAGGCGCGGGTGTCGTCCTCGCTGGCGCATTGCAGGCGGATCAACCAGTCGAGCGCCTCCTCGCGGGCACGGGCGCGGGCATCAGGCTCGGCAGGTGACGGGCGAGGGGGGCGGTGGTCGGTCACGGAGGATCCTTGCATCGGGCATTTTTTGCGCATGATCAGTGCAGACCTTGCCCATGGCAAGGGCTTTGCGCAGGCCAGTGGCGAGCGGTCGCATCACTGGTGACGATCGGCCACGCCCATGCAGATGGCCATGATCAGTTTCAGCTCTTTCTGCA